>DATJXL010000213.1:0-2037 GCA_035500135.1 Kofleriaceae bacterium | reverse complement strand
CGGCGAGCTCGACGGCCGTCGACAGCCCCGCCTTGAACCGCGCATCGACCTGACCTTCGTTCGCGCGCGCGGCGTCGAGCGAGCGCTGTAGCGCCGGCAGCGCGCTCTGCGCGACCTGCAGATCGACGTAGGCTTGGGTCGCGACTCCGCGCAGCCGCTCGCGCTCGGCGTCGAGCTCGGCCGCGCGCACGCGCTCGACGCGGCGCGACGTCGCCGCGCGCACGTTGACCGTCCGATCGAACACCGGCCACGACAGCACGACCATGCCGTTGTAGTTCGGCAGGCTCGGGATGAACCCGGCGCCGGCGGGGTTCGACGCACCCGCGGTGGTCACGGTCGCGCCGCCCGCGCGCCCCGTGATGTCGGCCGACAGCTCGATATCGGGTGCGAGCTCGCGCTCGATCGATCGCGTGAGGGCCTGCTGCGCGTTCAGCGAGTCCCGCGCAGCGCGCAGCGACGGCTCGCGCTGGTCGAGCTCGCGCATCAGCGAGTCGATCGGCAGCGCGCTCGTATACGACACGTCGTCCGCACCGGTGTCGATCGCGGCATCGGGCGCGCCGATCGCGGCGGCGAGGACAGCCTGCGAGGTCGTGACCGCGCCGACCGCGCGAATGCGATCGACCTCGAAACGCGCGAGGTCGGCCTCGGCGCGGGTGAGGTCGACCGGTGGTCGCAGCTTCGCGTCGACGCCGGCCTTCGCGAGATCGCGATGCGCGGTCGAGCGCTGGACGGCTGCCTCGGCCGCGCGCTGCACCGCGTGCGCGCCGTCGACCGCGTAGAAGCTCTCCTCGACGAGCAGGACGAGATCGAGATCCGCCAGCGCCGCATCCTCGCTGGCCGCGCGCGCGAACAGGTCGAGCGCTTCGGCCTGCGCCGCGAGCCTTCCGAAGTCGTAGATCTCCTGGCGCAGCCCGGCGCCGACCAGCGTCGAGCCATAGGGCGTCCACGATTCGTCGGTGTACGCGGGCGTACCTCCGATGCGCGCGATATCGAAGCCGAGCGGTCCGCCGTACGACGCGGTCGAGTTGTTGTTGGAGCCGACGACGACCTCGGCGCCGGCGACGATGCGTGGCGTCTCTCGCGCCGCGCGCGGAAGCTGCGCTTCCTCACGCGCGACCTCGACCCGCGCTCGCGCGGCTGCGAGCGACGGTTGATGCGCCCGCGCATACGCGATCGCCTCGCGCAGCGACATCTTGCGAGGCGCCGGTTGCGCGTGCGCAGAACCGGCGAAGATCGCGGCCAGCGCGAAGACCAAGCCGATTCGCACGGGCCGCGGAGTAAGCACGGTCCGTGCCGCGCCTAACACTTGGTAGTCCATGCACCGCACGTAACACGACCGGGAGATTCTCCCGGTAGGGGGATGGAAAATTTCCCACCCGGGTCGCTCCGGTCTCACGGAAATGGCGCACATCGCCGCTGGCGCGAGTCTTGCCCCGTGGCTGCCCGTGTCCGTGCCGCGCACTCGATGGCTGGTGACCTCGATGATCGGGACGGTCTTCGTCGTCGGCGCGGTGACGTACTGGGACGAAACGCGACGTTCTGCCAGCGCGCTCGAAGATCTCGGCGGCGCACAAGCGGCGATCGCCCGCGCCGCCGGGCTCGCGATCGGAGAGGATCTCGGGACCGCCATCCTGGCCGCGAAGGTCGACGCCAAGCTGCGCGAGCTCGAGCTCGACGGTGCCCGCGTGCTGGTCTTGCCCCCCGGTGGGACCCGCGCGCGAATGCTCGACGGACGGCTCGTCGAGGTGCCCGGATTCGTCGACGCGGCGGCGCGCGGCGACCGCGTACTTCGGCTGTCGCGAACCGACGCCTCCGAGCTCGGGCTGCCCGCGCGCACCGCGATGATCGGCATCGCACGGCTCGCGAGCGGCTGGTCGGTCGGCGTCGCTGCCAGCGCGGAACGTCAGCGCGATCGCGAGCTCGGCGGCCTGTACCGCACGCTGCTCGCGATGGCACTCGCGGTCGGTGTGGTCACCGCGTTCGGCGGCATCGCGCTCGCGCGACAGCGGATGCAGCTCGAGCTCGCGCGCGAGCTCG
>DATJXL010000212.1:0-17039 GCA_035500135.1 Kofleriaceae bacterium | reverse complement strand
CTCCGGTCACCTCGCGGCGTACGTCCGCGCTTCGCTCGTCACGTGGAACCACCACGCTCCTCGTTCCAGTGCGGGCGTGCGCCGCGATCCGCCTCGGATCGCTCGGTCTCGCTCGACGCTGATCTGACCAGGTGGTGCTAGCGCTGATGCGGATCGGCGAGCTCGGCGCTGCTGGCGCGTGCGCGGAACATGCCGATGCACGTCGCGCTGGTCGCGATCACGAGCAGGAACAGCCCGAAGCCGACGTTGACGAGCGACTCGCCGAAGCCGACCAGCGCGTAGACCGCTTCGTGCGCGTCGCCGACCGACGTGAATGACCTCACGACGCCGGAGACGAACCCGAGCGTGCTCACCAGCAGCGTGAGCACGCCGAGCCGCTTGACGAGCGGCAGGCCACCGCGCTCCGGCGCGCGCGCGAACTGCACGGCGGCGGTGACGAGCACGAGACCGACGATCGCCGTGGGGTACATGCCCCAACCACCGAGACGAAATGCTTCCTGCACGAGTGCCTCCTTGGATTGGCAACGAGACATCACGCGCGCGCCACGGTTGCAGCGCAACCCCGCGACATCGCTGCGACGTCGCAGGTTGTCGCGGAGCTATTGCGCGGTGCCGCGCGAGAAATCGCCGGAGATCGTGGTCTCGACCTTCGCGAGCTCGCTCGCCTCGGTGAAGATCACGCCGAGCTCGCGGTTGTAGCCGAGCGAGCCGCCGGAGAAGTTCTCCGAGCCGACGAAGCCGCTCGTGCACGTGCCGCTCACGCAATCGACGACGATCGCCTTCGCGTGGATGTACGGGTTGGTCGACGTGCCGTTGCCCGAGGTCGGGCCCGTGACGACGATCTTGCCACCCGCCATCTTGATCTCGTTGACCGAGTTGGTCTGCGACGCCTCGGGAGTCGTGTTCGCGAGCACGATCCGCGTGGTGACGCCGCGATGAACCGCGTTGACGATCGCCGGCACCACGCCTTGCGAGTTGAGATCGGACAGCTCCTCGACCTCGACGTCGAGCGTCTTGCTCGCGCTGTTGATCAGCTGGACCAGCTTCTGGCGCGCGTTGTTGTCCGCGACGACGAGGTTGCCGCTCGGCGTGATCGACTGCATCGCGAAGTCGGCGTTGAACACGTCGGTCGCCTCGGTGACGTCCGCGCTGTCGGTATCGATCGCGAGATACTCGCGGTCGGTCGACGGCGACGACGTGTTCGCGTTCATCGTCATGATCCAAGCGGTCGAGCCGTCGATGATCACCGTCTTCTCGTGCGTGTACGTGAACGCGGGGTTCGACCACACGACCGGGATCCCGGCGCTGTTGAGCGAGTTGTAAGCGGACGTGTTCCACGACTTGCACGTCGTCGAGCCGTCGAGGATCGCCTTCACGGTCACGCCCGCTTGCTTGCGCGCGACCAGCGCGTCGACCACCGACGTGTTGTCGATCTCGTACATCGTCATGTAGACGGAGTGCTGCGCGGCCTGGATGGCCGAGACGAGCTCGGATCCCTTGTTGCCGTTCGGCTCGACGATGATCGAGACGTCGGTCGACGGCATGATCCCGCTGTCACCGCCGCCGCCACCGCCACCACCGCCACCGCCGCCACCGCCGCCGCCGCCACCGCCGTCGGTGCCGTTCTGGGCGGATGACATCGTGCACGCAGAGGTCAATGCCAGGAGAAGAAACAGCGTCCGCACGGCGCGCGAACATATACGAAGCGTTTGCTTTGACAACCAAGAAATTCGCCCCTCGATCGAACGGATTCGGATCGTCAGCTGGTTGGCTCGCATCCGCTGCGATTCGTGCAGGAGCTTGCGCAACCGCGCAGCTGCGAACCTCGTCGAGGTCACCGGTGAACGAAGCTTGCACACCGCAGCCGAGGTCGTGCACGGATCTCGAGTAGCCCCACGCGAGCTCCTCAGTCCGCGTCGTCTCGATGCTCGCGCGGCTAGCGAGCGCGCGAGCCGGATCGGGCACGGGCTCGGGCATTTCGGTACGATGCGTGGGCATCCATGCACGGGACCAAGGTCGAGGTCACTTCGCGCCGCTTCGTGGTGCCGCTCGACTGCCCGTGCTGTGGCGCAACGCCCGATGCCGAAATCACCGTCGGGATCGCGCGCGCCGCGCGCGATCGCGCGAGCAGCGACAGCGCGCGCAGCGTCGACTTCCCGTACTGCCGGCACTGCGTCGAGCACGTCGAGCGCTGGGAATCGGGCGGCGTGGTCTCGGCCGGGCTGATCGTGCTCGGGCTCGTCGCCGGCGCGGCGGTCGCCGCGCTCGCGAGCCCGGTGATCGGCGTGACCGCCGCGCTCGCCGGGATCGTGTTCGCGGCCGTGCTCGCGACGTCGCGGCGCAGCCAGGCCAAGCGCGGGATGCGCGAGTCGTGCAGCTCGCCCGGCCGCGCGCTCGAATACCTGGGCTGGAACGGGATCGCCAGCGGGTTTCGCTTCGAGTCGATCTCGTACGCGGCCCGATTCGCGGAGCAGAACGCAGGCCAGCTGGTCGAAGACCCCGCGATCCGCAAGCTGCTCGAGCGCTACAAGCTCGCGCGCATCGCGGTGCCGACGCCGGCCGCCGCGGTCGCGATCCCGCCGCCGCTCGATGTCGGCGACTGGATCGCGAGGATCGCGAAGACGAGCGGACGGGTCGCGCGCCGCGGCGAGCTGTCGCGCGCGCTCGAAGCGTTTCGCGAGCCGCGCGAGCGCGAGCAGGTGATCCGCGCGGTGTCCGCGATCGAGCTGGCCGCGCTGCTCGCGCCGCTCGAGCAGCTCGCGAGCGCGTCCGACAAGCAGCGCCATCTGCGCACCGCGATCGAGCAGGTCCGCTACGACAACATTCCCGACGAGCTGCAACAGGAAATGTTGCGCGACCTCGAGGGCCGTTTGAGCCGCTTGTAGCGCCCGGCCCGCCGTGCCACGATCGACGCGTGTTCGCCCCGGGGAGCGTCATCGCGGGCAAGTACCGCATGGAGCGCATGCTCGGCGAGGGCGGCATGGGCATGGTCGTCGCGGCCACGCACCTCGGCCTCGGCACGCCGGTCGCGCTCAAGTTCCTGCACGGCCAGCTCGCACAGAACGCGCAGCTCATGGAGCGCTTCCAGCGCGAAGCCCGCGCCTCGGCGCAGCTGCGCAGCGAGCACGTGTGCCGGGTCTCCGACGTCGGCATGTTCGACGACGGCACTCCGTACATCGTGATGGAGCTGCTCCAGGGTCGCGATCTATCGTCGATCCTCAAGGCGAACGGCCCGCTGCCCGCCGCCAACGCGTGCGAGCTCGTGCTGCAGGGCTGCATCGGCATCGCCGAGGCGCACGCGGCCGGCATCATCCACCGCGATCTCAAGCCGGCGAACCTGTTTCTGACGTCGCGTCCCGACGGCACGGCGCTGGTGAAGGTGCTCGACTTCGGCGTCGCCAAGACGACGCAGGACGCGAACTTCAGCCTGACGCAGACCTCGAACGTGATGGGCTCGCCCGGCTACATGTCGCCCGAGCAGCTCAAGTCGAGCCGCGACGTCGACGTGCGCAGCGACATCTGGTCGCTCGGCGTGACGATCTACGAGCTCGTGATCGGCCGCCAGCCGTGGGTTGCAGAGAGCATCACCGAGCTCACGCTGCGCATCGCGATGGATCCTTTGCCGACGCTGCCGCCCGGCACGCCGCCCGGCCTCGCGCAGGTGCTGTCGAAGTGCATGCAGAAGGATCCTGCCGCGCGCTACCAGAACGTCGCCGAGCTCGCCGCCGCGCTCGCGCCCTTCACGCCGGCGGGCGCCGAGCTCGCCGCGGTCTCGGCTCGCATGCTGCGCGGCTCCGCGCCCGCGCTCCAGCACGCGACGACCATTCCCAGTGCGTCCACTCCCACCACGCTGCAAGGCGCGAGCGGCGTGATGACGGGCGCGCCGAAGAAGCGCTCGTGGAAGCTGCCCGCGATCGTGGCCGGCGTGGTCGTCGCCGGCGGGATCGTCGCCGCGATCGCGATCGCGAACAGCGGCTCTTCGCTGCCAGACGAGCCCACCGCCGCTCGGTCTCCCGCTGCGGCGCCGGCTCCAGCTCCGGCTCCGGCACCCGCACCCGCTGCCGCACCCGCACCCGCTACCGCACCCGCTGCCGCACCCGCTGCCGCTGCCGCACCCGCTCCTGCTGCCGCACCCGCTCCGGCTGCCGCACCTGCTGCCGCTGCCGCTCCCGTTCCCGCTCCTCCGAAGAAGCACAAGCCCGCATCGCCCACCCCCAGACCGCACGCGGATGACATCAATGACAGCCGCATCTAAACGCGTCCTCGTCGCGCTCCTCGTGCTCGCGCCGATCTCCGCGCTCGCGCAATCGCCACAAGCGACCGAGCTGTTCAAAGAAGGCCGCGATCTCATGAAGGCCGGCCACTTCGTCGAGGCCTGCTCGAAGTTCGCGAAGTCGCAGGATCTCGATCCCCAGCTCGGCACGCTCTTCAATCTCGCGCAGTGCGACGAGAAGATCGGCAAGCTCGCGACCGCGCTCGCCGGGTATCGCGAGGTCGTGGCGAAAGACGGAAACGCGAAGCGCAAGGCGCTCGCCGCCGAGTACCAGTCGAAGCTCGAGCCGCGCGTGCCCAAGCTCGTCGTGCAGGTCGCGAAGCCGCCGCCCAGCCTCGTGGTCACGCTCGACGGCCCGACCGGCGGCAAGCCGATCGACGCCAACCTGCCGATCGAGATCGACCTCGGCGAGTACACGGTCGTCGCCCGCGCCGATGGCTTCCGCGAGCTGTCGACGAAGGTGCAGATCGATACCGAAGGCGAGACCAAGACCGTGCCCATCAACCTCGCGCTCGTGCACGGCGACGAGACCGTGTCGGTGCCGAAGCCCGAGAAGTCCCCGACGCCTGCGCCGGTCGAGCCGCAGGCCGAGCCCTCGCATCGCGCGCGCAACGGCAAGCTCGCGCTGATCGGCGGCGGCGTGCTCGTCGCCGGTGGGATCGTATTCGGCGCGCTCGCGCAAGGCGCGTGGAACGACGCGCAAGGCGTGTGCGGCGGCACGTTGTGCCCGACGATGGCGCAGGTGAACACCGCGGAGGCGCACGTCGACGACGCGCGCACGTACGGCAATGTCTCGACCGGGCTCGTCGCGGGCGGCGCCATCGTCGCCGCGCTGGGCGTCTACCTGTGGCTCACCGCGCCGTCCGACGAGCACGCCGTGCGCGTCGGCGCGAGCTCGTCCAACGGCACGACGACGCTGACGCTCGGCGGCCATTTCTAAGGTTAAGGGATCGAGTCGGGCACGACGTTTCCGGTGATGCCGGCGCCGGTGTAGTTCATCCAGATCACGCCGACGCCACCGCCGCCGCCACCACCGCCGCACGGTGGCCCCGCACAGTTGCCGGGCGCGCCGCCGGGCGTGGGTCCCGTAGCGCCGATTCCCCCGTCGCCGCCGCCGCCGCCCGACGAGACCCCTTGGCCACCGGCGGCGCTCGCCAGCGATCCGGTCGATCCGGTGGTGCCCGCCGCGCCGCTGCCGCCGCCGCCGCCGCCGCCGCCGCCGTTCGAGATCACGTCGCCGTCGACTTCGACGAACGGCGAGTCGAGGCCGATCATCCCGCCCGTGCCGCCGCCACCGCCGCCGTAGGCCGAGCCGCCGCCGCCGCCACCCGACGCTTCGATCGAGGCTCCGCTGTTGACCGTGATCGAGTTGTTCGCGACGAGATAGATGCCGCCGCCGCCCTGACCGCGTGCGCCACCGTTCGAGGTCGCCGTCTGCCCGGCGCCGAACCCGCCGCTGCAGCCACCGCGCACGTACATCGGCGGCGAATCGGGCGGCCCGCCCTGACCGCCCATGCCGCCGCCCGGCGCGCCGCCGGCTCCGAAGCCCGCGCCGCCCGCGCCGCCGGGCGAGGTCATGCTGAAGATGCCGTTGCCGGTCGGCAGGCACGGGCTCTGATCCGCGGCGGCCGGTGCCGTCTGGCCGGCGATGCCGCGCAGGTCGATCAAGCCGCTGACGGTGAGATCCATCGTGGCGGCGAGCACGAGCGGCTTGCCGCCGGTGACACGCACGGTGCCGGTCACCATCATCGTGCCGGCTCCGATCACGCACACGTCGGGGCCGTTGTTCGCCTGATGCTGCACCGAGCAGCGCGAATCGGTGTCGGTATCGATCGCGCCGGTGATCGTGATGGTGTTGCTCGGCAGCGTCTGGAAGCACGCGGCGAACAGCGAGTCCATCGCGTCGGTCTGACCGGCGCCCGCGATGCACGCGGAGCCGCCGCCGCCGCCGTCGCTTCCCGGCTGCTTGCCGCCGTCGCCGAGCGTGATGTCGTTGACTCCGAGGAGCTGGTCGCATCCAGCCACCAGCACGACAAGCGCGAGCCAGCCCCGTCTCACATCATCATTATACAGCGCTGCGAGTCGCGCGGTGCAGAAGCGGCAGCCCGACGAGCGTGACCGGAATCGTGTGCAGCGCGTGATAGACCAGCGCGAACCCGAGCGCGCGGTTGGCGTCGACGCCGAACGTGCCGAGCGCCAGCACGCAGGCGGCTTCGAACGGGCCGACGTTCGCCGGCAGGCCGGGCACGAGCGCCGCGAGGTTCACCGCGAGCAGCAGCAGCGTCGGCCCGACGACGACGGGCACCTGCACGTGCAGCGCCCACAGCGCGACGAGCACGATCCCGACCTCGGCCACCCACGCGGCGAGCGACAGCGCGACGAGCCTGGCCGCGAGCACCGGGTCGCGCAGCATCGCGAGCACGTCGGCGAGCCGCTGCGCGACGCGCAGCTTGTGCCGCCAGATGATCGCGGCCACGAGCGCGACCGCGACGACGATGCCGCCGCCGACCGCGAACCAGCGCAACGACGCCTCGAGGTCGGGCTGCAGCTCGAGCGTGGCGAGGACCGGGACCGCGAGCATCGCGAGTGCGACGCCCTCGAGCACCTTCTCGACCGCCTGACTCGTCACCGCGCTCGCGAGCGGCACGCCGTCCTTGCGCAGCATCGCGACGCGCACGCCGAGGCCGGCCTGTGACATCACGAGGTTGTCGGCGGCATAGCTCGCGACGTAGAAACCCATCAGCCGCGGCGCCTCGACGCGCGAGCCGACGAGCAGCCGCAGGCGCAGCGCCTTGAGCCAGATCAGCGGCACGTTGCCGAGCGCCGACAGCGCGAGCAGCGTCACGCTGGCATCGGCGGTGCGGTCGCGGATCGCGCCCCAGTCGACGCGGCGCGCGTACAGGATGACGAGCACGAGCATCACAGCCGCGATCACCAGTCGCACGATCTTCGACCGCAACGTGCACAGCAGAGTCCCTCGCAGCCGGCCCGTCAAGCCCCGGTTCCGCGATTCGCCGGAAGTTTCGTTTGACAGCCACGCGAGCGACGCTTAACTCTCGCTTTCCGATGGAGTCGTTGAGCGTTCCGGCACCCGAGCCGTCGCCGGTCTCGCGCCTGCTCGCGTTCCTGGGGCCCGACTTCACGCTGTTCCTCTTGTTCCTCGCGCTGTTCGCGGGGCTCGGCGTCGCGTACGGCGCGAGCTTCCACGTCGCGGGCGAAGGCTCGATCGCGATCGCCGGTGGGCTAGGCCTCGGCCTGGTCGCGATTCGCTTCATGTACCGCGCGCGCTCGATCGTGCTCGGCGCCGGCAACGAGCGCGCGCTGTTCCTCGAGGCCTCGCGCCGCATCCTGCGCGACTGGGGCCCGATGATCCTGCTCGTCATCGTGTTCGAGAACCTGCACCAGTTCACGGGCGTGATCCGCAAGGTGCCGATCGACGATGCGCTGTACGCGCTCGACCTGCGCGTGTTCGGCGTCGAGCCTTCGGTGTGGCTGAGCAAGCACAACACGCCGCTGCTCACCGACTGGTTCGCGCTCGCCTACGGCATGTACTTCGTGCTGCCGATGATCCTCGCCGTCATGCTGTCGATGCGCGGCCGCCGGGCCGACTTCCGCGAGCTCGCGACGTCGGTCGTGCTCCACATGTGCATCGGCTTTCTGTGCTTCATCCTGTTCCCGGCCGGGCCGCCGCGCTTCTACGAGCCGCTCGCGCTGCACGGCGGCTTCGATCCGCCGCAGCTGCACTCGTACTTCGGACTGTGGGAGTGGTCGCAGGGCGCGTGGGACTCGGCGAACCCGGTGCGCGACCACTCGTCGTTCCCGTCGATGCACTGCGCGATCGCGCTCATGACGCTGCTCTACGGCTGGCGGTTCGGCGCCGGCGTGTTCCCGCGCCGGCCGCGGCTGTTCTTCTGGCTGTGCCTTCCGATCGTGGTTTCGCTGTGGGTGTCGACCGTGTATTTGCGCCATCACTGGGTGCCGGATTGCATCGCGGGCATGGCGCTCGGCGTGTTCTGCTTCCGCGTGACGCCGATCCTCCGCCGCCGCTGGCCGGGCGCCGAGGCGGCGGCGCACGGTTAGCGAACACGCGGCTAGGATCGGCAAATTCATACGGTTAAGTAGTGTGTCGCGGCGTTTTGCCCTTGGTCACCGCGCGAGCCGCGTGTTAACTCAACCTTAGAACGTGGATTACGTCCTGCTGCTAGCTCCCGCGATCGTCGTGGTCGCGTCGCTCGCGATCGGAATGATCGTGTACGGCTGGCGGCGGCCGCCGGTGTTCGGCTTCAAGCACAACCGCGTGTTCGGCCCGTTCCTCGCCGGCTTCCTGGTGTGGGCGATCGGCCCGGTCGAGCGCCGCCTGCTCGGACGCGTGTCGCCGACCGCGATCACCGTGGTCTCGCTGCTGCTCTGCCTCGCGACCGGTGCGGTCGTGGCAGCCGGCTGGATCTACATCGGCGTGTGGCTGTACGTGGGGGCCGGCATCCTCGACATCCTCGACGGCCGGCTCGCCCGGCTCGGCAACCGCGACACCAAGGCCGGCGCGCTGTTCGACTCGGTCGCGGATCGCTGGGGCGAGCTCGCGGTGTTCACCGGTTTCGCGTGGTACGCGCACGACTCGCTGTGGCTCTTCGCCGTGATGGCGGCGATCGCGGGCTCGATGATGGTGAGCTACACGCGCGCGCGCGCCGAGTCGCTCGGCGCGACCGCGAACGGCGGCATCATGCAACGCGCCGAGCGCATCGTGCTCGTCTCGGGCGGCACGCTCGTCGCGGCGCTCGTCCCCGGCTCGGCGCTGCCCATCGTCGGCGTGACGCTCGCGCTGTGCGGCGTCGCGTCGTGCGCGACCGCGATCCGCCGCTGGCAAGTCTCCTACCAGTCGCTCGCCGGGATTCGTGCATCCGAGCCCGCTGCGCCCCAGGAGCGCGTCGCGCGCTCGCCCGTCGAGCCCGTGCACGCTCCGACGATCGAACCGATCTCGCGCCCGTCCGTGCTGCCGGCGCCGCGCTGAGCCGCTGCTCGCTAGACTCGCTAGACCGCCGCAGCAGGCGCATCGCGATTCGACGCGACGACCACGCCGCGTCCGGCGAGCGCGGCCAGGTACTCGTCGCGCACGCGCGCGACCAGCCGGTCCCAGTCGAACTTGCGCGCGCGCTCGCGGTTGACCGCACCCATGCGCGCGCGCTCGCCCGGATTCGCCGCGAGCTCGGCCAGCGCCGCGACGAGGCCGTCGACCGCGCCCGGCGGCACGAGCCTCGCGCCGCACTCGGGGCCCGCGCCCACGGCGTAGCGATAGCCCGCGAGGTCCGAGCACACGATCGCGCGCTGCGCCGCCATCGCCTCGAGGAGCACGATGCCGAACGACTCGCCGCCCATCGACGGCGCCGCGAACACGTCGCACGCCGCGTACAGCTCCGCGAGGCGTTGCTCCGACGAGATCGGCCCGTGATACGTCACGCCGGCGAGCTCCGAGCGCGGGGTCTGGCCGCCATCGCCGACGATCTCGAGTGTCACGTCGACGCCGGTCGCGCGCAGCTTGCCGTACGCCTCGAGCAAGTACGGCAAGCCCTTCCGCGAGTCGCGCCAGTGGCCGACGAACAGGATCTTCAGCGGCCCGGGCCTCGGTGCGTGGCCGGGAGCGTACAGCTCGGTGCGGATCCCGTTCGGGATGATCGCGAGCGGCTTCTTGAACGTCAGGCCCGCGTAGTCCGCAGCCGCCGGAGACACCGCGATGCCGCGGTCGTACCAGGGGTACGCGACCGCCGACCAGAACTTGCGCGCGCGCAAGAGCTTGGCGCTCTCCTGCTCCGAGGTCGCGTGGAACGTGCCGATGCGTGCCGCGCCGCCGCAGCTCCACAGCGCGTAGTAGTTGATCGACGGCTGCAGCGGCTCGTGGATGTGGACGACGTCGTAACGGCGCTCGCGGAACAGGCGTGCCACCTTCCACGGGCACGCGAAGATGCCGAGGTAGTTGTCGGAGCCGTTCGCCGGGATGTTGACGACGCCGCGAAAGCCATGGACGTGCGGGCTGGCGTGGCCGTTGAGCCCGCGCGCCGACAGCGGGCCGATCACGTCGACCTCGTCGCCGAGGCGACGCAACGACGTCGCGAGCTGCATCGCATGACGCTTGACGCCGCCTTCTTCGGCGAGGTCATACGGAACGACCATCGCGACGCGCATCGTCACCGTCTCACGTCGCCGTGCGACGCAAGTCCGCAGCGATGCCGGAGTCGCGCGCGGCGAGCCAGTCCGCGCACGCCGCGGCGATCT
Organism: Kofleriaceae bacterium; assembly: GCA_035500135.1. Taxonomy (GTDB): domain Bacteria; phylum Myxococcota_A; class Polyangia; order Haliangiales; family Haliangiaceae; genus JABFXX01. The sequence goes on along the minus strand of DATJXL010000212.1, from coordinate 6,499 downwards.
TCTCGCCCGCACGGCCGTCGCCGTAGAGGTGGGGCGCCGGGCGCGCGAAGCTGCGCCAGTCGCGCATGATCTCGCCGATCGCGGCGAGGATCGCCGGCGCCTCGACGTTCGCGAGTAACCCGAGTCCTTCCGCGATCGTCTCGGGGCGCTCGGTGTTGTTGCGCACGGTCACGCACGGCGTGCCGAGGATCGCGGCTTCTTCCTGCACGCCGCCCGAATCGGTCACGACCAGGCGCGCCGACGCCAGCTTGGCGAGGAACTCGCCATGGCCGAGCGGCTCGCAGATCTCGATCGTCGGCGGGAACGCGAGCCCGGCCTCGGCGACCTTCGCTTGCGTGCGCGGATGCACCGGCCACACGACCTCGTGGTCGTGGCCGAGGCGATCGAGCGCGGCGAGCACCTGCGCGAGCTTCTCGACGTCGTCGACCGTCTCCTGGCGATGCAACGTGACGAGCACGCCGCGCCGCTCGTGATCGGGCGGGACGTGCGGCGCGTGCGTGCGCAGCGCGTCGAGCACGGGGTTGCCGGTGAGCAGGATCTGCCCGTTCACCTGCTCGCGCGTGAGGTTCTCGACGGCGATCCGCGTCGGCGCGAACAGGAGATCCGCGAGCGCGTCGGCGCAGATGCGGTGCTCCTCTTCGGGCAGCTCGCGCGAGAACGCGCGCAGGCCCGACTCGATATGGCCGAACGCCGAGCCCGCCTTGCGCGCCGCCATCGCGGCCGCGAGCACCGTGGTCGTATCGCCGACCGCGAGCACGAGCTCCGGCTTGTGGTCGACGATCATCTTGCCGAGCCCGCCGAGGATCTCGACGAAGCTGCCCAGCAAGTCGCGGTTGCCGAGCTCGAGCCGGTAGTCGACGTCCAGGTGGAACGCGTCGAGGAACGTGCCCATCATCTGCTGCGTGTAGTGCTGGCCGGTGACGACCACCTTCACGGGCAGCTGGCGCCGCCGCAGTGCGGCCACCACGGGCGCCATCTTGACCACCTCTGGTCTGGTGCCGACGACTGCGAAGATGCTCGCGGGCGAGTGGAGCGAGCGAGCGGCAACGGTCATCGGCGTGCCTCGATCGCCGCGCAGAACTTCTCCGCGACCCACTTGTTGCCGGCTTGCGTCAAGTGGATCCCGTCGCAGAAGTGCTCCTGCGGCATGTCCGTCAGATCGACGAGCGCGAGGCGCCGCTCCTCGGCGATGCGGCGATACGCGTTGTTGAGCTTCTCGATGTTCTGGTTCATCGACCACGGCTCGCGCGGGGCTCCGAACCCGCGCTTGCCGGGCAAGGTCGCGAGGTAGACGAACCGACCGAGCGCGCGGCACTGGTCGAGCACGCCTTCGCACGCGATCAAGCTCTGCTCCACCGAGCGATCTTTCCACGCATCGTTGGTGCCCATCCAAAGGCAAACTTCGCCAGCTTCGGGCACGCCGAGGAGCTCGTGGTAGTTGCGGCGCCACAGCTCGGCCCAGCACTCGCCGGGCACGCCGAAGTTGACGGTCGCCCAGGTCTGGCCGTGCTTCTGCGACAGCATGCGGCCGAGGTAGAGCGGGTAGCTCATGCCATCGGGGTCCCGCGAGCCGAACGTGAGCGAGTCGCCTTGGCAGGCAATCACGCCGTACACGTTCGAACGGCGCGGACGGGGCTGCTCAGGATTTGGAACTTCCATACGAGCTTTGGGGTCAGGAATGCGAGTTCGTAACTCGTAAGCCCCTGACTGTCCAGTAGGATCACCAACAGTGATGGTTGACGCCAAAACTTGCCTGCTGTCGGTCCTGCTTACAGGTTGTGGCCCGGGAAACGTGCCCTACGACTACCCGCCGCCGCCGCTTATGGATCTCGGCCTTCATCAGGCACCTACGTACGTCGCGCGCGACCTGATGCCGATTCGCGGGATCGCGCTCGTGCTGGCGCACCCGCGGCTCGGCCAGCCCGCGATCCGTCGCGCCGGCGAGGTGATCGACGTCGAGTGGATCTCTCCGCAGCTCGCCGACCAGCCGGCGACGATCTCGCTCGATGACGGCACCTGGCTGGCCGATGGCGCCGGCACGTGCGATGGCGACGGCATCTGCCACCTGTCGGTTTCCCTGCCGGACTTCGCTCCCGGGCTGTACGGGATCTGCGTGGCGGTCGGCGGCCAGCAGGCGTGCTCGCCGCACGCGATCGCGATCGTGACCACGTACAACGACCCGGCGACGATCGTCCACGTCTCCGACGCGCATATCGGCTACGACGACGCCGCGACGACGTTTGCGAACGTGATCGCCTCGATCGACGCGATCGGGCAGACCGGGCCGACGCCGGACTTCGCGATCTTCACCGGTGACGCGGCCGACAGCGGCCTCGACGACCAGCGCGCGGTGTTTCTACAGGAGATCGCCGAGCTGAACATCCCGGTGTTCATCGTCACCGGCAACCACGACTACGACGCGACCGGCATCGACGGCCATCTGCTCGACGTCGGCCCCGAGCTCGACATGCAGGCGATGTACGGGGGGCTGCAGCTCGTCGGCGTGTCGTCGGGCCAGGACCTCGACGACGGTAACCACGACACCACGATCTCGGAGTCGAACGGCCCCGACTCGAGCGAGCTGACGTGGCTCGCGACCGTGCTCACCCCCGACGCGCCGCCGACGATCGCGTTCTTCCATCACCCGATCTACAACGGGACGCTGGCGACGATCGGCCCGTGCTCGCGCGACGCGCTCAAGGCGCTGGTCACGCACGATAACGTGCGCGCGGTGCTGTCCGGCCACATCCACGCCACGGGCGTGTTCGACGCCGACGGCAACAGCCGCGGGCTGTCGCTCGATGCCGACACCGTGCCGAGCGCGCGCTGGCCGCTTCATTACATCGCGTCGCGCGCGAGTCGCGCGCCCGGCGGCTACGCGATCCTGCACGTCGGCACGTCGCGCGTGGATTATCGGTGGATCGAGCTGCCGTAGTCGTCTTGCTCGCGAGCGCGCGCGCGTCAGCCGATCCGCCGCTCGCGGCACAGCTCGGCGGCGCGACCGGCATCGGCTACGCGAGCCTGGCCGGCGCATACCGCGACGACAACTTCGTCGCCGTGCGCGCCAGCGTCGGCATCGGGCCGTACGTCGCGGCCGACCTCCGGCTCGGCGAGGATCTCGATCGCGTCGAGCCGGCCCTCGGGCTCGGCGCGCGCCTGCGGCCGTGGCAGGGCGAGTGCTGGCTCGCGCGCTTCTCGCCGTACGTTCGCGGCGAGGTCGCCGTCGTCGGCGCGTCCCACCTGGGCTCGAACTACGATCTCACGCTCGGTGCCGGTCACTGGGGCCACTTCACGCCGCGCGTGCGCTGGCTCGGCTGGTACGCCGAGGTCGACGCGATCGCGCGCGTCGGCGAGGTGCAGACGTGGTCGGCGCACGTCGAGCTCGGCGTGACGTTCGCGACCGGCTCGTTCTGGCGGTGAATGTTTCGCCCGCGGCCTGCGTATCTCGATCATGCACATCGCATCGCGCCTGGCACTGATTGCCATTCTGACAGCGTGCAACACCGCGCCGCCGGTTCCGGCGCCCGAGCCGGTCCCGGCTCCCGCTCCACCGCCGCCGGTCGCCGAGTGGATGAAGTGCAGCGCCGACACGGACTGCGAGGTGATCGCGTCGTGCTGCGCGTACTGCGGCGGCGGCATCGTGATCTCGGCGAACAAGGCGTTCGCCGAGTCGCACGGCGCGGTGTTTTGGTTCGGCGCCTACTGCCCGTCGTGCTTGGAGCTCGGTTGCGCCGGCACGCCGCCCGTGCGCACCGCGTTCTGCAAGGCCGGTGCGTGCTCGCGCCGCGACAACGGCGTCGCGATCGACAATCACATCGAAGCGAGCAGCGTGCCGTGGACGGTCGATCCCGCCGCGATCCAGGCGCGCCTGCAAGGCACGTGGATCACGAGCACGTCGTGCCCGGGCTGCAAGACGGCGTGGAATGTCGAAGGCAGCAAGGTCATGGTGTTCACCGAGGGCGAGCAGCGCGAATACGATCTCTCGATCGACTCGCCGTGCTCGTTGACGCTCCGCGATCGCGATCCGCACTACGGCGAGCGCGACCTGCGGTTCGTGTTCGACGGCGACACGCTGCATGTCGGGATGGGCATGGCCGCCGTCAAGCTGCCGAACGGCCTGCTCGCGTGCTACACGCGCGGCTACTACTTCCTCGACGGCACCGGTTGCAAGCTGTACGAGCCGCCCGCGGTCTCGACCGGGCCGCTCGGCGCCGGCGTGCCGACGTTCTCGTGGCTGCCGACGTTCGACGCGACGTGCAAGCTCGACGGCGCGCGGCTCACCGCGAGCTCGTCGCAGACGCCCGAGATCGCGATGACGGTCTCCGGGACCATCGCGATGGACGACGAGCTACGCGCGAACCCACCGGCGATCCGCACCAAGGACTGGGCCGAAGCGAAGGCCGCCGCGAAGTGACTGCTACTTCTTCGGGACGAGCGGTTCTTTCGGGTTGAGCTCGAGGTTCTGCATCGCGTCTTCGAGCGCGATCTTCTTCTCGGTGCGCTTGGTCTGCAGCTCGACGAGATCGCGGCCGATCTTGTCGCCGTCCTTCGTGAACTGCTCGAGGCGCTCGCCGAGCCGCTTGCGCAGACCGGCCGCGGCGGCCGCAGGATCGCGCTTGAGCGCGTCGAGGTTCGCGCGCGCTTCCTCGGCGCGCTGATCGAGCTCGGCACGCGTGTGCTGCTTGCCTTCGATCTCGGTGTCGATGCGGCCGATCTCCTGGCGCAGATCGACGATCGGTTGCAGCTTCGCGCGGATCGCGGGGTCGAGCGCGCCCTGCGCGAGGATGCCCTCGAGCAGGCTCAGCGAGCGGTTGTCCCAGATCGACAGCGACATCCGCGACGGCGTCTGCTCGACGACGTCGATCGACGACTTCGTGGCGCCGGCCTTGAGCGCGAGCGGAACGAGATACGCGTCGGGCAGATCCTCGGTGCCGGGCGGGCGCGGCACGAGCGTGAACGCGCCGCCGCTCTTGGGCTGACGCACGTAGATCATCGCGTCGGCCGTGCGCGGCTGCTGGGCGGTGACCTCCCACGTCGTCGTGTGGCGCTGGAACGTCTCGATCTCGAGCACGCCGCGCACGATCTTGACCAGGTGCATCTCGTCGCCGCCGTATTGCATGCGCGACGCGACGAGCAGGCTCGACTCGACCGCGAATGGAATCGTCACCGCGACACCGGCGCTGACCGGCTCGCTGATGCCTTCGCCGACGAAGCTGCCGCCCGAGTAGATCGAGATCGGACCCGACTCGAGGGCGAACGGCGTCGAGTTCTTGAAGCGGATCACGCGATACGGGTTCGCCTCGTAGCCCTGGCCGCCGCCGCCGGGCCGGAACATGAACGTCTCCTCGCCGTCGACCGTCTCGTTGATGATCGCGACCATCGTCGACGTGCCGTCGGGGACGGTGAGTCGCTCGTCGAGGTCGTAACGGGTCAGGCCGCTGACCGCGGCCGCGTGCGTGTTCGCCTGCATCGAGCGCGCGAGCGCGTCGGCGTCGATCGCCGGGGCGTCGGGTGCCGGCCCCCGCGTGATCTCGGCCTCGTCCACGTCGCCGTCGTCTTCTTTTTCGGTGGCCTCGCGCGACGCGGACCTTGCACCACGCCCGCCGCCGATGCCGTAGCCCGAGCCCGCTCCGCTGCCGTGGCCGATCGTACCGACCGCTTTCTTGCCCATCTTGCCTGCGCCGAATCCCGGGTTGGCCGCCGGCGGCGCCGCCGCCGGCGCCGACGCGACCGTCGGCGCGGGTGCAGGCGCGGGCTGCGCGTAACCGGCTTCGCCGACCGAGACCGCGGCATGCTTCTGCGTGCCGATCGCGGATAGATCGGCGCGCGCGACCTCGCGCGGCGTGTGCAGGTCGTAGCGGAACGCGATCGGCGCGCCCGCGGTGAGGGCGAGCTTGATGTCGCGCCAGTCCTCGCCGGTCGTGTTGTCGACGACCGCCCAGCCCTGCAGCAGCGCCTGGCCCTTGCCGCCCTCGGGCAACACGACGCGATACGTCGGCTTCCACATCGGCGCGCTGACCACGTAGCTCACGACCAGATCGTTCGCGCGCCGGCCCGCGAGCCGGATCGTGACGTCGACCTGCTGGAACATGCCCTCGCCCGCCGTCGCGTCGAGGCTGCGCTGGAACTGCATCGCGACGTCGCCGTTGTGCAGCGTGATGCCGGCGACCTGCGAGAGCCGCACCACTTCCATGCGATCGCCGTCGAGCAGCGTGACCTTGTAGTCGGTTTCCGGCGCCGCCGGCGTGCCATCGGCCTGCGGGCGTGGCTCGTTCTGGAGCACCTCGACGATCAGGATCCGGCCGTGGATGTTGTCGCCGCTCGTCGTGCGCAGCGTGACGACGTTGCCGCGCAGCTTGTCGAGCACCTCCGCGAGGCTGCCGTTGCCGGGTCCGAGCGTCGCGCTCGCGGCGTTCGACCACGCGCGCGGATCGAGCGGCATCGAGATCGAGACCGCGCGACCGCCTTGCTTTTCGACCACGGTGAGGCTCTTGAGCAG
>DATJXL010000211.1:0-3567 GCA_035500135.1 Kofleriaceae bacterium | reverse complement strand
GTTGTGCTCGCCGCCGCACGCCGAGCACAGGTATTGCGCGTGAAACGAGGCGATCTTCACCGCGCCGGCGAGCTCCGAGACCAGGTTCATCTGCGTCATGAGCACGTCGGCGACGCGCTCGAGCACGACCTGGTCGCCGCGCTGGCGCAGCGCGCGGACCAGGCGCGTCCACTCGCGCATGCCGATCGAGTTCACGAACCACACCGCCGCGGTGTCGATCGCGATGTCGCCGGCCGGCAGGTGCCCGATCAGCTGGCCGAGCGTGGCCGAATCGTCGAGCCGGCCCGCGAGAGTCGCGCGCTGGCCATCGAGCTGGACGTCGAGGCGTCCGAATCGCAGCATCATGTGGAGGTTCCCGTGAAGGCGTGGAACGAGCCGGCGCGGCCGAGCTCGGTCGGTTTGTAGCGAACGTCGACGAGCGCGATCACCTCGGTCAGCTCCCCCGGCCGGCAGCCGATCACGAGCTGGTTGCAGCACGCGTACGCGAGCGCGAGGCCCATCCCGCCGTCGCTGCCGGTGGCGCCCTTGCCCTTGCCGACCTCGGCGAGCCGCGGGCCGATCGCGCGCAGATCGATCGAGCCCCAGCGATCGCGGACCTCGATCGCGAGGTAGCGCGCGTCGGTCGCCCACCGCGCGGTCACGCGCTCGCGCTCGCCGAGCACGCGCGGCTGGTCGCGCGGGTCGCGCGCGCGAAACCGCGCGCCGCTGTCGTCCACCGGCGCCGCGAACAGCGCGTTCGCGAGCAGCTCGTCCGCGATCACGCTGACCAGCGAGCCGATGCGCTCGGGCAAGCCGACCGCGACGACATCCTTCGCGAGCGCGGTGACTGCCTCGTCGCGATCGCGCGTGTCGACGAGCGCGAAGTCGCGCACCTCGGCTCCCCACGCGACGTACTTCTCGACGCCGAACACGTCGGCGCGGACGAGCTTCTGCACGGTCGCGAGCAGCTCCTCGGCCAGCAGCGGCATCGGGTGCGCGATCACGTGGCGCCAGCCCGCCGCGAGCAGCGCCGCCACGGCGTCGGCCTCGGCGGCGGCGAGCCCTTCGCCCGGGACCGCGATCCAGGCCCTGCCCGGCCGCTCGCACAGCTCGGGCGTCGCGCGCGCGATCCCGGCATCGACCACCGCGATCGCGTCGCGATCGACGGCCGCGCACAGCGACGCGACGTCGCTCACGACCTCGACCGGGCACAGCGACGCGCCGACCAGCCGCTGCAGCGCGCGCTGCGCCTTGCGCTCGGGATGAGCGACCACCAACCGCGCCCGCGACGATGACATCCGGCTAGTACATCACAGCAAGCGTGGCCGCACCGCCGATGTAGCGGTCGGTCGCGCCGCCGACGTCGGGTGTCGACGGATCGCCATCGAGATCGTTCGACAGCACGCCGTTGCCGGTGAACGCGAATCCGACCTGCGCGAACTCGCCCTCGACGCGCAGCGCGAACCGCTTCGCGAACACGACGTCGAACCCGACCGCGGCCTCGCCCTCGGTCACCTTCGCGCGGCCGTACTGCGACACCGACTGGATCGCGCCGGTGCCCCGCGCGAGCAGCGAGCCGCCGCTGACGAACATCGCGACCGCCGGCACGATCGGCACGCGCAGCTCGAAGTTCGGCGTGAAGCCGCGGTAGTCGACGTCGGGCACGCCGAGCATGCTCCCCACCGGCAGCGCGCCGCGATTCTGGACGATGAACGTGCGGTGGCCGTAATCGACGCCGACCGACAGCGACGGGCTCGTCGGCGACGAGCCGAACAGGTAGCGGAAGCGCGGCCCGATCTCGTAGCGGTAGTCGTCGACCGGGAACTTGACGCCCGGCGCCTGCGTCTCGTTCGTCAGGTTCAGCGAGAACACCTTGTCGTACAGAAAATCGATGCCGATGCCCGACAGCACCGCCGAGCTCGAGCCGGCCAGCTCGAGCGGATAGATCGCGCCTTCGACGCGCGCGCCGGGCACGGCGTTGTTCTTGTACCCGGTCGGCGGATTCGCGAGACCGACCTTCGACGTGAACGAGAGCCGCCGCTCGACCACCGACATGCCGGCATCGATGCGGACGGCCGCGCTGTTCGCGCTGTGCGCCGGCGCGCGGGCGGCGCCGACGTCGACCGACGCGTGCACCTCGGTGCCACCGCCGTCGTCGTCGGCGGCGGCCGCCACCTTCTTCGGCTTGATCGCTTTCTCGTCGGCGTCGTCGCGATCCGCGGCCGGCTTCTTGTCGTCGTCGTCGCTGTCGGCGGCCGCCTTCTTCTTCGGCCTGGCATCGGTGTCGTCGGCGACCGGGGCGTCGGCGTCCTTGTCCTTGTCGCCGCCCTTCTTCTTCCCCTTCGCCGGCTTGGCGTCGGCGTCGTCCGCGTCGGCGTCCTTGTCCTTGTCGGCGCCCTTCTTCTTCTTCGTCTTCGCGGACTTCGGCTCGGCCTTGGTGGTCGTATCCGCGTCGTCGTCGGCCGAGGCCTTCGCCTTGTCGATGCCGAGCTTCTCGAGCATCTTGTCGTGCAGCATCTGCTTGAACTTCGTCGACTTCGCGCTCGCGAACTCGACCTTGAAGCCCTTCTGCTTCTTGCCGTGCGCGAACAGCTTGAAGCGCAGCACCTTGTTGCCGCCCTTCGCGGTCAGCTTGGCCTGGATGACGGCGTCGGCGTCGAGCTCGGTGGCGAGCTTCTTGAGATCCTTGTCGGACAGATCCCCGGCGTCGAGCCCGAGCTTGTCGAGCGCGCGCGTGAACTGCTTGGGGCCGACGATGGTCAGCTCGCCGCCGTCGAGCGCGTCGCTGATCGCGTCGCCGACGTCGCCGCTCGAGTCGCCGTCGAGCGGCGCGAGCGCGACCTTCGGCTTGGCGAGCACGACGGCCGGAAGCGCGACGACAAAGCACACGAGGACAGCTGCCAGGATGCGGGTCATCGAGGTCTCCGTGGCCCCCGGCCAGGGCCGAGCTTCGATTATACACGCCACCCCACCGCCGCGCCCGCTTGCCAAGCTCGCGCAACCGTTGTCAGCTCGGCACGTGGACCCCGTCGATCGCCGAAATCTTCAAATCACCGGCAAGCACCGCGCTATCACCGGCAACGCGCTCGTCGTCGAGGACGACGACGTCACGGTCGTGGTCACGCAGGCGTTCGGGCCGCGCGGCGACAGCCTCGTCGGGATCTCGGACGTCGAGTTCGACGGCCACCCCGCGGTCACGATCAAGATCCGCGTCGACGGTCAGGAGGGGCTCGTCCACCTCTCGCCGATCCATGGCGACGCGCGCAAGGTCAAGCCGTTCAACATCGTGCACGGCACGCGCTGCGAATTACTCTGCCCGGTGTCGAACCAGCCGCTCGACCTCGTCGGCGAGGTCGAGGACGGCAGCGGCGCGCGCTACTTCGCGATCTACCTGACGCCGCAGCTGTCGCGCGGGTCGATGGTCATGGTCTCGGACCTGTGGGGCCACTACCACTCGCGCATCATCGACGACTTCGAGCTGATCAGCGCGTGGGCCGCGGCGCACCCGTGAGCGCGACGTAGAGCACGTCGTCGCCGGCGGGCAGCTGCAGCGCGCGGGCGAGCGCGCGCTCGTAGTAGCCGCCGAGC
>DATJXL010000210.1:0-5747 GCA_035500135.1 Kofleriaceae bacterium | reverse complement strand
CGCGACGAGCTCGCCGTTCTCGATCCGCACGGTCACGCGCGAGCTGCCCTGCACGAACACGAACGGTTCCACCGCGAGATCCGGAACCTTCGTGTCGGGGAACAGGTGCTCGAACACCTTCGCGAGCGACTCGGCGTGCTTGCCTTGCTCGAACAGCTCGGTGGCGGTGTCGAGCAGCTCGTAATCGCGGCGCGGCGGACGCGCGCCATGGCGCACCGGCGGCGCGTAAGTGATCGAGCTGATCGTCATGGCGCCGAGCATCCCGCGGCGCCGTGGGGACGCGCAAGCCGCGAAGCGCGCTTACCGGTACCGCATCGACGCCAGCGCGCCGACGAGGTCGCGCGCCGATTCCTTGGTGTAACCGTACGACGACACGAGCGTCGCGAGCGCGGCCTCGGCACGCGTACGCGCGTCGGCGTTCAGGTGGCCCTCGTTGCCCGACAGCAGCGCGACCAGGTCGTGCACGCCCTTCGCGATGACCTTGCGATGGCGCTCGAAGTACGCATCCTTCAGCTTGCGCAAGAGGTCGCCGAAGATGTCGGCCATCACCGGCTTCTGGCCCTTGTGATCGAGCGACCACGCGCCGATCTTCGCGATCAGCGACTGCCGGAAGTCCTCGGCGCGGCTCGAGATCTCGAGCGTGCGCTCGACCTCGCGCATCATGCCCTCGTCGGGGTCTTCCATGCGCCCGGTGCCCGCGTTGCGCACCTTCTCCTTCTTGATCGCGTGCATCGCGTGCGTGATGTAGCGCTCGAACACGCGCGGGTACTCGGACTCCTCGACCAGCCCGACCGACGCGCGCACGTCGTCGTCGATGCGATCGAACAGTCGGCCCTTCGCGACGTCGGCGAGCTTCTTGTGGTCGTGATAGCCGCCGGGCTGGACGTCCTGGCGCAGGAACTCGTACAGGCTCGCCTGCTTGACCAGCTCTTGGATCTCGTCGAGCACGACCAGCGGCGACACGTACGCGTAGCGCGGCGAGCCCGCAGCCGCGAGCAGCACGGTCTGCATCTCGCGCGGCGACGCACCGACGCGCCCCTCGTAGATCGGATACGTATCGGACTCGTGGAACAGGTCCTTGATGTGCGCGGCGAGCTCGCGGGCGCGGTCGGGCGACAGGTCGTCGGGCACGCGGCCGGTCGCGTACAGCTCGGCCTTCTCGAGCGGCGACAGCTTGCCGATGACCTCGGCGAGCGTCGATGGAAACCGCTCGATCTGCGGCTTGCGCATGCGCGACAGCACCGCCCACAGCGCCGCGACGTACGCGGTGTGCGGCGCGACGTGTCGCCCGCCGGCGGCCTCGCGCAGGCGCTCGCGATACAGCGCCTCCTCGTGCCGGACGTCGAGGATGAACGGCACGCGCACGAGCTCGATGCGGCCCTTGAAGCTCTGGAAGTCGGGAATCTCGCGGAACGCCGACAGGTGGATGTCGTTGCAGCTGCCGACGAAGACCAGATCCAGGAACAGCGTCGCGGTCGTCATCGACAGCGCGGCGCGCTCGACCGTCGTCAACAGGTACTTGTAGTGCTCGAGCGGGCGCTTGAGCAGATCGTCGAACTCGATCATGCCGCGGTTCGCGCCGACGACCTCGCCGCCGTATTCGTGCAGGTTCACCGACTGCAACGACGGCGGCAGCGCGCCGAGCGTGCGGTCGGCGGTGATCTGGCGCTCGGTCGCGTCGACCGAGAGCTGGGGCTCGACCGTGACCCATCCCTGCCGATATCTGTGAGAAATCTCGAAGCGCTCGACCCTGACGTGGCGCAGCACCTGGACGTAATCGCCGTGATAGCTCGCGAGCAGCGCGTCGTAGATCGCGCGATTCTTCGGCGACAGCGAGCCCAGGCGCAGGTAGTCGCCGACGTTCATGTCGCGGCCGGCGAGCACCTTCTCGAACAGCTTGCTGCGCTCCTCGTTCGGCACGAGCAACAGCGGATGATCGCGCAGCTCGTCACCGACGCGCGAGTCGACCTGGTCGTCGGGCAAGTACGCGAACGAGTCCTTCGACTCGATCGACGGCGCACCGCCGCCGAAGCCGATCCCGCCGCGCGTGATCTTCTGCCCCGGAAAGATCCACGAGAAGCGATAGAGCGCGCCTTCTTCGAGCGTCGAGTAATGCTCGAGCGCGCGGCCGAGGCAGCGGATGAACGTCGACTTCGCCGAGCCGTTCGGCCCGTGTAGGAGCACGAGCTTGCTCGGGCGGCCGTCCTGCACGAACGTGCGCAGCAGGTCGTAGGTCTGCTCCTGGACGGCCTCCTGGCCGAACAGACGATCCTCGCCGTTCGCCCACGGCGCGTCGAACAGCTTCCAGTGGCGAACCTCGCCCCACGGATACTTCACGACCTCCGTGCCGTAGTGGTCGAAGCAATCGACGATGTACTGGGTCGAGCTGCGCAGCTGGCGCGTCGGCTCGGCGAACACGAGCGTCAAGTACTCGGTGAACGACATCACGCGGCGGTTGCGCGTGAAGTCTTCGCGCACGGCCTCGTGCAGGCCGACCAGCGTGGACTTCACCTCGGCGGGGACGTCGCTCACGCGTGCAAGCTAGCTCAATTCGCGGCGACCTGGATCGTGATCGGCTGCTTCTTGGGATGGCAGCTGTCCTTGTCGCACACGCCGAACTTGAACGTGCCGGTGATCTCGTACGCGCCGGGCTTCTGCGCGGTCGCCTTGACCGCGAACGCGAGCTGCTGCTCGGTGAACGTCGCGGCGTCGCCGGCGGCGAGCTCGGTCTTGGCGAGCGTGATGCCGTCGGGCGCGTTCAGCGTGAGCTTGACCGGGAACTCCTTCGAGACGTGGTAGCCCTGCGCGGGCTGCACGGTGATGTTGGCGGTGGCCTCGGCGCCGGCCTTCGCGGAGGCCTTGTCGACCGTGAGCGTGCCTTCTTCGGGCTTGAGGTGGAATTGCGGGTTATCGGCGCCGGCGACCGGCGGCGGATTGCCGGGGCCCGGTCCCGGCACGGCGATCTTCTCCGGTCCCGCCGGCCTCGGTGCCGGCGCGTTGTCCGACCCGGCCGACTTCGAGCCACACGAGCACCCAGCTACGAGCAACGCGATCACCACCAAACGCGACATGGGCGTTAGCATAGCCGATCTCGGCGCTTACGCAGCCCGTGCTACCATGGCAGTGCGGTGAGGAGAGCCCAGCAGCTCGGGCGCTACCATTTGCTCGATCGCATCGCGTTCGGTGGCATGGCCGAGATCTACCGCGCGAAGACGTTCGACGCGCACGGTCAGCCCCACCTGGTCGCGGTCAAGCGCGTGCTCGCGCACCTCGCCGAGGACGACGACTTCATCCAGATGCTCGTCGACGAGGCCAAGATCGCGAGCGTGCTGCGCCACGGCTCGATCGCGCGCGTCTACGAGTTCGCGCGCGCCCACGGCGAGTACTTCATCGCGATGGAGCATGTCGACGGCAAGGACATGCGCACCGTGCTCGAGCGCTGCCGCGCGAAGAAGAAGCCGATCCCGCCCGAGCACGCGGCCTACATCGCGGCCGAGGTCGCGGCGGCGCTGCACGCGGCGCACAGCGCGGTCGACTCGCGCGGCCGGCCGCTGCGCATCATCCACCGCGACGTCTCGCCGTCGAACATCATCGCGAGCTACTCGGGCGAGGTGAAGCTGTGCGACTTCGGCATCGCGAAGGCGACGCTGTCGCGCGTGACGACGAAGACCGGCGTCATCAAGGGCAAGGTCAAGTACATGAGCCCCGAGCAGGCGCTCGGCCGCAAGCTCGACCACCGCAGCGACGTGTTCTCGCTCGGCAGCTGCCTGTACGAGATGCTGACGCGCATCCCGCCGTTCACCGCGACCAACGAGATGGACCTGCTCATCAAGGTGCGCGACGCGAAGTACCGCGCGATCGCGGAGCTCCAGCCCGGCGTGCCGCCCGAGCTCGAGGCGATCTGCGACAAGTGCCTGACGCGCAGCCGCGCGAACCGCTACCAGACCGCGGCCGAGGCCGAAGGCGACCTGCGCGCGTTCCTGCGCAAGTTCATGCCGAACTACTCGCGCAGCCACCTCGGGCGGTTCATCCGCAAGATGTTCGCGCAGGAGATCGAGCGCGAGCTGCGCATGCTCGAGGAGTACGTGATGACCGACGACGTCTCCGACGACGTCGGCGAGTCGCTGATGGTGCGCGACGACGACTTCGAGCCACCCGAGGTGCCGTTCCAGCCCAAGCCGACGTCGGTGTCGGTGGCGGCGCTCGCCGGCGGCACGAACGCCGGGTCGAGCGGCACGCAGAGCCGCGCGAACGACTTCGCGAACGACTTCGCGAGCGACTCGAACTTCACGACGATCCCGAAAGTCGATCACGGCATGCCCGTGCCCGACGAGATCCACGCCGCGCCCACGCTGATCCTCAAGGATCGCGGCCGCAACGTGATCACGCCACCGGCCGCGCCGCCGGTCGCGAGCCCGCCGCAGCGCAAGTCGCGCAAGACGAACGCGCCTCCGCCTCCACCGCCCGCCGCGCGCCGCAGCTCCGGCAAGCCCGCGGTCCCGGTCGACGAGGATCTGCACGCCGCGCCGACGATGATCATCGACATCGGCCGGATGCGGCAGCGTCAGCGCCGGAGCTGAGCGCGTGAGCGGCGCCGCGCGGTCGTCGACTCGAGCGTCGGATCGAGCGCGGTCGTCGCGTACACGACGTAGTCGGGCCCGTAGCTCGACACAACGTTGTCGAGCTCGAGCAAGCGCTCGGTCGGCATCGTGACGCTCCACGCGGGGTCGAGGCCGGGAGCATCGCCGTCGAACGCGAGGCTCGTCGGGCCATGGCCCTCGAGCCAGTCCGCGCTCGCGTAGGCCTCCTGATAGCCGGCGAGATCGCCGACCACGAAGTATGCCCGCGTGAACGGACCGCTCGAGCTCCACGATGCCGAGGTCGGATCGAACGTGACGCCCTCGATCGGGGTCGGCAACGTGAACACGCGCTGCGGCGTGTGCTCGAAGTAGTTGTCGATCTCGAGCACCTGCCCCGCCATCGGGTCCTCGATCTGGAGCCTTTGCAGGTCGCCGTCGACCACCTGCGTGGCCGGCAGCTCGAGCGCGTGCGTGGCGAGCTGCGCGACCGTGGAGTTCTTGGTGATCAGATACGTCGAGATCGTCGCGAGGTCGGTCTCGGCCGGCGGGTCCGTGAACGTCGGCAGCCACGACGCGGTCGCGTCGCCTTCGGTCGCGAGATCGATCGCCGGCTCGGCGAAGCTATCGGTGACGACCTGATCGTGACGGACGGCGATGCGGCTCGCCGTCGCGTCGATCGCGACCAGATCGTTCGGTCCATCGGTCGTCGCGCCCGAGTACGACCACGGCGCGGTGCTGCCGATCGCGTCCGAGAGCCTCGTGAACACCTGCCCGGCCTGCTGCATCTCGCCCGAGATGTTCGCGACGGGGATGGCACCGCAATCGAGCTCCGAGACCGACGGCGTCTCCTCGCGGGTCGCGAAGAGCTCGAACGTCACGACTCCGAGCGTGCCCGGGCACACGACGACGAGCTCGTAGTCATCGTCGACCGCGACCTCGAATGTCGTCGAGGCGTCCGGGGGAGACGCGAACGACCCGTGGGGCGTGTGCCAGGCGCCCGAGCCGCTGCGGTACTCGAGCAACATCGGCTCGAACGGAAGCTCGAGCGTGTAGCTTCGAGTCGGGTCCGCGCACGCACCGACCAGCGCCACGATGATGACCACGCGCGACACGGCGCGAACCTATATCACTTCACTTCGACCGCAAGCCCCAAAACCTCGTCGCCGG
>DATJXL010000209.1:0-21253 GCA_035500135.1 Kofleriaceae bacterium | reverse complement strand
TCTGGCCCATGTCGCCGAGCTTCGACGCGGCGTTCACCATCACGACCTTGTCGTCACCCGTCTTGTCACCGGTCTTGTCGCCCGCTTGGTCGTCGGCGGCCGGCGCGTCGTCGCCCGCCGCCGCGTCGTCCTTCGCGGGCGCGGGCTTCGCCTTGTGATTGTTCGCGCGCGCGGTGCCCGCCGCGACCGCGAGCGCCGCGATGGCGATCACCGCACTTCGCATGCGCCCTCCTCCATCTCGACCGTCAACGTGACGACCTGGTTCGCGCCGATCGTCACCGTGCACTCGCGCGGCGGATCGACGTCGTTCTTGAGGTGCACGACGTACGTGCCGGCCGCCAGCTTGAAGTGCGCGCCGGGAATCTCGGCGCGCTCGGAGCCGACGCGGACATACGCCCAGCTGCCATCGAACGTGCGGACGCGCAGCGCGGAATCTTCGGCACGCTTCGGCGCCGGCGCCAGGCGCGCCTTGTGAACGACGGCGGCCGGCGCCGACTTCGGAGCTTCGGCGACGACGGCAGGGGTCGGTGCGGCTGGCGGCGCCGACTCCGACTCGGCCGCGACCGGCGCGGGCGCGGGAGCCGGCGCAGGCACCGGCTCGATCGGCGTCACGGTCGGCTCGGTGCGCGCGGCCGCGGGTGCCGGCATCGCTGCAGACGGGGGCGCGCTCGCGAGCGCATCCGGCGACGCCTGCAGCGCGACGGCCGCTCCGACGCCGGCCACGGCGGCGAGCCCGAGGATGACGAGCGGCAAGCGCAAGCTGCGCGGCGCCGGTGCGGCGACGTGGGTCGCGATCGATCCGCCGTGCACCGATGCGAGCTCGGGCGGGGCGACGACCAGCTCGCGCGCCATCTCGGGCAACATCTCGAGCGTGCGCGCACCCGATGACGGGATCGGCAGCGCGCCGGGCACCGGCGTCGCGACGATCGGGGTGGGCGCGATCGATGCCGCGGACACCGGCTCGTCGTGCGCGACGATCCGCGGCTCCGAGCCGCGCGCCGGCGCGCTGATCAGCGAGCGCGTGATGATCGTGAGCGGGCGGTCGGTCTGCTGCGTGTTGCGCGGCTCGGGCGATGCGGCGTTCGGATTCGCCTCGCGGATCAGCTGCGCCAGATCGTTCGCGCCTTCGCGCCAGTTGTTCGCGAAGCGCTCGTCGACCAGCGCGTCGATCAGGTGCTGCATGCGCGCGTAGCGCTCGAGCGGATCGTTCGCGAGCGCGCGCATCACGATCGCGTCGAGCCCCGGCGGGATCGAAGCCTTCACGACGCGCGGCGGCACGATGCGCACCTGCTCGAGCTCGCGCACGTCGGGTGTGACCTGGTGGCCGATCGGATGCTGACCCGTCACCAGCTCGTAGAGGACGACGCCGAGCGCGAACACGTCCGAGCGCGGCGTGAGCGGCTCGCCGCGCGCCTGCTCCGGCGCCATGTACGCCCACTTGCCTTCGATCATGCCGGTGATCGCGTTCTCGCGGCGCGCGATACCGAAATCGGCGACGCGAACCTCGCCGCTCGTCGTCAGCAGGAGGTTGCTCGGCGAGATGTCGGCGTGGATCACGGCGCCGCCCGGCCGCGCGTGCGCGAACTCGAGGCCTGCCGCGGCGGACTGCACGATGTACGTGGCGACACCGAGCGGCAGGTTGCGCGGCCCGCGCGCCTTCATCAGCTGACGCAAGCTCGGGCCATCGACGAACTCCATCACGAGGAACACGTCTTCGCCCTCGCGAGCGAGATCGAGCACGCTCACGATGTTGCCGTGCTGCATGTTGACCAGGAGCTTCGCCTCGCCGATCAAGCGCTCGACGAACACGTGATCGTTCGCGAGCTCCGGTAGCAGCCGCTTGATCGCGACCGGCTTCTGGAAGCCGTGCGATCCCATCACGTGGCCGGCGAACACCTCCGCCATCCCACCGCGCCCGAGCAGGTCGCCCAGCACGTAGCGGCCCTGCCGCTTCGGCCTGGGCGTCTTCGGCGCAGACGTCCCCTGCGAGGAGGATGAAGCCTCCCCTATGCTCGTGGTCCCGGCCACGTAGCGACTATCTGCAACTGGCAGGCCGGGCCTAACAGATCGGAATGCAGATGCATTCAGTCGACTTACATGTGGGGTCGTTTGCACGAGGCCCGAGGATCGGGGGAGAGTCTCCGCGCCATGGAGTCCCCCTCCCCCACGAGCCAGCAGGTGTTCGCACCCGGAATCTTCAGCGGGCAAGTCGCGTTGGTGACGGGAGGCGGCTCCGGGATCGGGCTGGCGACCGCACGCGAGCTGGTCCGGCTGGGCGCGCGGGTGGCCATCTGCGGGAGGACGCTCGACAAGCTGGAGGCCGCCCGGGACGACATCGATCGCGAGCGCGTGGTCGCGCTGCAGTGCGACATCCGGGAGCCGGCACAGGTCGAGGCGCTCGTGCGCGATGTGGTGAGCCGGCTCGGTCGGCTCGACATCGTCGTCAACAACGCGGGCGGCCAGTTCCCGTCGCAGGCCCAGTTCATCTCGCCGAACGGCTTCCTCGCGGTCGTGAAGAACAACCTGGTCGGCACGTTCCACGTCTGCCGCGAGGCGGCGAACCAGTGGATGATCCCGCAGCGCGGCGGCCGCATCGTCAACGTGATCGCGAACATCTATCGCGGCTTTCCCGGGATGGCGCACACCGGCGCGGCGCGCGCCGGCGTCGAGAACCTCACGATGACGCTCGCGGTCGAGTGGGCGCAGTTCGGGATCCTCGTCAACGCGGTCGCGCCCGGCATCGTGTTGTCGTCGGGCACCGCCCAGTATCCGCCCGAGCTGCTCGCGCGCGGGATCGCGGAGACACCGCTCAAGCGCGCCGGCACGTGCGAGGAGATCGCGGCGTCGATCGTGTTCCTGGCGTGCCCGGCCGCGCAGTACATCACCGGCGCGACCCTGCGCGTCGATGGCGCGCAGTCGCTGTGGGGACGCAGCTGGGAGATCCCGTAATGGACCTGGGACTGGCCGGCAAGGCGTGCCTCGTCGCGGGCGGCAGCCGCGGCATCGGCCGCGCGATCGCGATCGCGCTCGCGCGCGAGGGCGGGCGCGTCGCGGTGGTCGCGCGCGGCGAGGCGGATCTCGCGGCGGTCGCGTCGCAGCTGGCGGGCGGGCCGCACGCGACGATCGCGGCGGATGTCGCGACCGCGGCCGGCGCCGACACGGCGATCGCCCGCGCGGCCCTTGCGCTCGGCGGGCTCGACGTCGTGGTCGCGAACGTCGGCAAGAGCTTCGCGCGCGACGCCGCGCAGATGGACGACGACGATCTCGGCAAGTCGCTCGACGCGAACCTGTGGGCGGCGGCGCGGATCGCGCAGCGCGCGGTACCGCACCTCGCGGCGCGCGGCGGCGGATCGATCACGCTGATCGCGTCGATCTGGGGACGCGAGGCCGGCGGCGCGCCCGGCTACAACGTCGCGAAGGCGGGCGTGGTCGCGCTCGCGAAGGCGCTCGCACGCGATCACGCGAAGCTCGGCATTCGCGTCAACAGCGTCGCGCCCGGATCGATCCTGTTTCCGGGCGGCGGCTGGGAGCGACGCATGCAGGCGAACCCGGAGGCGATCGCCGACATGGTGAAGCGCGAGCTGCCGTTCGGCCGGTTCGGCACGCCGGAAGAAGTCGCGAACGCGGTCGCGTTCGTGGCATCACCGCGCGCGAGCTGGATCGCCGGCGCGTGCATCGTCGTCGACGGCGCGCAGTCGCACGCGTTGTGAGCGACTACGCGAGCGGCCAGCGCAGCCACGCGACCGCGCGGGCGAGCCAGCCGACGCGGGCTCGCGCGCCGCGATAGACGGCATCGGCCGCTTCGCTCATGCCGGCGAGGTCGTCGTCGGCGAGCCCGACGCCGTAGCGCGCGCGCTCGAGGATCGTCGCGCAGCGCTCGAGCTCGGGAAGATCGACCCGGCGCGCGAGCTCCTGCGGTTGCTCGCCCGCGTCGTGGCGAATGCCGGCGTCGCGCAGGCCGACGAGCGCGAGCTGCCACGAGTTCGACACGCGCTGGTCGACCGTCTCGTCCCAGTACGGGCGGCGGAAGTGGCGCAGCGTGACCGCACGACGGATCGGGCGGATCGCGAGGACCAGCAGCTGCAGCGCGAGCGCGGAGCCGAGGAGCCACGTGAGCCAGCGCAGGATCGGCGGCTCGGACGCGACCGGCGGACGCGCCGGCATCGGCGCAGGCCGGGCCGCGTGCATCGGCGTGGAGTGCGTGGATGCCGCAGAGGCAGCCGGCGGCTGCGGCGGCGGCGACGCCGATGGCAGCGGCGACGGCGACGGCGACGGCTGCAGCGGCGGCGGCGGCGACGGCTGCGGCTGCGGCAACTGCTGCGGCGACGGTACCGGCTGCGGATCTTGCGGGACCTGCAGCTGCGGTTGTGTCGGCATCGGATCGGTGTTCCGCCACGCCCCGGTTTCGGTGACCGGCTGCGGCCCACTGCTCGGCGCCGTGAGCTCGCCGGGCGAGGGATCGACGGTCGGCGTCGGCATCGCGATCGGATCGTGCGTCGTCCACGAGTCGCCGTAGACGGCGATCGAATCGCTCGGCGCCGTGTATCCGCGCGAGCCGATGTCTTCGCTCCAGTACTCGTTGCGGAGCTCGGCGCGCTCGAGCGCGTAGAAGCGTTCGAGCAGCTCGTCCGTCGACGGGCACTCCTGGCATTCGTTCCAGCGATCGACACCGTTCTCGCGGCCGCGGCCGAGATCGAGGTACTCGCGCACGCGACTGCGCTCGAACAGCTCGCCCGCAGGACAGCACGGCACGCCGAGCGTGTCGTTCGCCACGACACCGCCGGGCGCGAGGTGCGTGACCTCGTGCTGCGTGGTCTCGACGCGCCACATCCTCGGCGCGACGAACGCGGCGAACGCGAACGTCGATGCCGTGAACGCGACCGACCACGCCGTGCGCACGAGCGGGCGCATCGGTTTCTCGCGCTCGACGCGCGCCGGCTTGGGCTCGGCGAGCGGCATCGCGGCGACGCGGCGCCACAGCCCGGCGCGACGCGTCTCCCGCGCGCGCAGGAACGCGAGGAAGCCGATCGCGAGCAGCCCGAACAGCACGATGCCGAGCGTGTCGATCGAGCGCGCGCCCTGCGTGCGATCGAGGATCGTCAGCATCCAGATCACGACCGGAAACCACAGCGCGGCGAGCGACCACCGCTCGGCGAGGCTCGCGTACGCGCACACCACCGACGGCACGAACGCGAGCCAGAAGTGATCCGACGCCACGTTCGCCCGCAATAGCGGCACGCCGACGTAGGCCGCTGCGAGCAGCAGCACGAGCACGAACCACGCGCGCACGTTGCGCAATGCCGCGATCGTGCCGCCGGCCGAGCCGAGCAGCGCGCCGAGCGCGAGCGGCTTGAGCTCGTCGGTCGACACGACGACGGCGTACAAGACGAGCCCGGCGGCGAGCAGGCTCCAGTACAGCACGACCACCGGCGCCGCGAGCCGATCGCGATCTCTCGTCTTCACGACGTCCCCTCCAGCGCGATGCGGCCGCGAACCGGCCGCGCGACGAACACACCCGGATCGCGCACGACCGGCGCGGCGATCGATTCCGCGAGCAGCTGGCGATCGCGGCGCATCATCGCGATCCGGTTGTACTCGGCGCGTCGCCGCGCGTACCGGTTGTCGGCCGATCCGATCGGGTGCGGCAGCACGAGCGCGTTCGCGACCTCGAACCGCGGCTCGTCGACATGCCAGCACCATTCCGGCACCACGATCCACGTCACGTCGGGGTGCACGCCCACACGCTGCGGCGCGCGGCACGACACCACCACGTTGCGCACCTTGCGGGCTTCGAGCAGCGCGGGAAGTGGCAGCGTCGCTTGCCAGCTCGCGCGCGCGCCGAGGCGCAGCCCGTCGCGCAGCGCGCGCGGACCGATCGCCTTCTCGACGACGCGCGGTCCGTTGCCGTCATCGATCGCGGCCACCATCGTCACGCGCGTGCCGGCGGCCGCGAGCTCCTTGCCGACGCCGAGCCACACGCGCACGAGCGCGTCGAGCAGGTGATCGACGCCGACGCACGAGAGCAGCTCCGCGCCCCACAGATGCGAGTCGAGCACGACGCGCACCTTCGGCTCGGCCGGTGGGATCTCGTCCGGAAGCCGGACGATCAGCCGATCGGCCTGCAGCGAGCGCACCCAGTGGATGCGGCGCGCGTCGTCGCCCGGCAGGTAGTCGCGAATGCGGAACGTGCCTTCGGTCGGCATGATCTGCGCCGGGCGCGCGAGCTGCGCGTCGCCGCCGCGGCCGAGCAGCTCCTTCACGCCGTCGATCTCGCACGGGACCGGCAGCACGGTCAGGCTCGCCTCGCCGCGATACACGATCGGCCCGCGCGCGAGCCCGAAGATGTCACCGAGCCACCACGCGAGCGGCGGCACGTGATGGTCGCCGCGCGTCGCGAGGCCGAGCTCGCTCTCCAGCTCGAATTCGGCGCGCGAGGCCTCGGCGCCCAGCGCGTAGCGGCTGGCCGCGCCGTGGCGCAGCGCGCGGCCGGTGACGAACAGGCGCGTGCCGGCGGGAATGCGCACGCCGCGCACCTTCACGTGCTCGCGCAGCGCGTCGCCCTCGACCGCGTGCTCCGGCAACACCGCGCGCTCGATCACCGCAGCGCGAAACGGCGCGTCGCTGCCGGCGACGAGTGCGGTCCACGTCACCGCGATCGCCACGCTCGCGAGGCCGAGCACGCCGAGCACGGCCGCGCTCGCCAGGCCGCTGATCGCGGCGACCGCGATCGCCGCGGCGCCCGCCCACATCATCGAGCGGCCGGCGCCGGTCAGCACCTGCAGGCGCAGCCACGACGACTCGCGCGTCGGATCGCGGCGCGCGATCCACAGCGCCTGCACCCAGCGCACGGCCAGCGCGAGGATCATCATCCCCCACAGCGCGAGCAGCGCGGGGCCGACCGTCGCGAACACGCGATCGCGATCGTAGGCGGCGAGCACGAACGCGGCCACGATGAACGGCGGCACGAACAGCGACGCGGCGTCGGTGCGCGGGCTCATCGCACGGCTCCGATCCCGCCGATCATCCGCAGCCGCTCGCGCACCGCCGCGGCCTCGATGCCGAGCCGGTGGCGCAGCACGTCGGGCGCGACCTCGAGCAGGTCTTCCATCGTGACGAACTCGCGGCCGGCGAGCATCGCCTTGGCCTGGGTCGCGCGCACCCACGCGAGCGTCGCGCGCGGGCTGATCGCGGCGCCGTCGCTCGTGCGGCGCAGCGCGTTGATGTAATCGACCGCGGCGCGCTTGATCGCGGGCGTGACGTGGATGTGCGGCACGGTCTCGCGCCACTCGATGAACGCGCGCCGCGAGATCACCGGCTGGACGTGCGCGAGCGGCGACTGCGGCGCGAGGTGCACGTCGAGCACTCTGACCTCGTCGTCGGGCGCGGGATAGCCGATCTCGACGACGATCATGAAGCGATCGACCTGCGCCGCCGGCAGCGCGTACGTGCCTTCGTGATCGATCGGGTTCATCGTCGCGAGCACCTGGAACGGCTCCTCGAGCTGGTGCGTCGTGCCCTCGACGGTCGCGCACCGCTCTTCCATCACCTCGAGCAGCGCGGACTGCGTCTTCGGCGTCGCGCGGTTGATCTCGTCGGCGAGCAGGATGTGCGTGAAGATCGGGCCGGGCCGGAAATGGAACTGCTTGTCGCGGACGTCGAACACGTTCGCGCCGGTGATGTCCATCGGCAGCAGATCGGGCGTGAACTGGATGCGGTTGAAGCGCGACTCGATCGCCGCCGCGATCGCCTTGCACAGCTGCGTCTTGCCGACACCGGGCACGTCGACGAGCAGCACGTGGCCGCGCGCCGCCATCGCGGCGAGCACGCGCTCGATGACGTGGCGCTTGCCGACGATCACCGATTCGACCGCCTCGATCACGCGCAGATACTCCTGGCGGATGCGCTCGACGCGCTCGCGTAGCGGATTCTTCGGGGCGGGCTCGTGCTGGGGCGCGACGTTGGCGTCGCGGTACGGAGTGGGTTGCAGCATGTCGTTGTCCTCGCGACCTTCGGCTTCGTGATGGTGCGGTAGCTCGCCGATGAGCCAACGCACGAGTGCGGAGCCGGATCGACGTTCCGGACTCGCCTCGCATTCCTCGTGCCACAGCCCCGCGTACGCATCCGCGATGCGACGGCGGATCGGTTCGTCACCCGCGATCCCGTACAGCAGATCGACGAGGCTCGCGCGCAGCTCGACCGGCACGAGCGCGGCGAGCTGCTCGGGGGTCTCGCGCGAGGCATCGTCCGCGACCAGCGGCGGCCGGCCGAGCGCGGACAGTCCGTCGTTCGCGCGCGACAGCTCGTCGGCCGTGAACTCGCCGGTCGCGCCGAGCACGCCGAGCACGACGCGGCCGATCGCGCGCGCATCGATTCGCCCAGGCGCGAGCGGCGGCGCGACGCGTGGCGTCGCCGGCACCGCGTGCTGCGCGAACTGCTCCACCTCGTCCGCCATGGGAGAAGTACAGCATTTGGGATGCGAGAATTCCCGCCCTGGTTGCACGACCGGCCGTGACATTCCGGCAATGTTTAGCGGCCGCCGCCGAACGCAGAAAGATCTGGCACGTGCCAGATCGGCGTGTCAGCGTCTACGATTTCACGCCGCCTGGAGCACCGGGATCGTACTCGGCCTTCGAGACCGCGAGCCCGCGCAGGACCAGCGTGAGGACCACACCCGCGCCGACATACGTTTTCGGGAGGAACAGGAAATAATTCTTCGTCCCGTCCTCCGGAGCCGTGCCGTGCGCTTGAGTGCCCGGATTGCCGGTGCACATGCGCATCCGCTCGCCGGGCTGGAGCACGAAGCCCGGATCGATGATCCCGAGCAACGATTTCTTGTTCGAGCCGCGCCGGCCCACCGTCACGCCGCAGCCGCGCGTGCTGAACGGGGTCTTGCCGGTGTTCTCGAGGATCACCCACTCGGTGTTGAGTGCCTCGTTCGTTTCTGCGGCCTTGATCTCGACGAAGCGGATCGCCATGCGGCGCGCAGCATACACACCCGACGAGGCGTTGCAATCGGCCGAGATCCATCGATAATGGCCCGGCGATGGGCAAAGAGGTGATCCGGGTCGTCGCCGCCGTGATCGAGCACGACGGCCGGTACCTGATCACGCAGCGCAACGCGAACGCCGTGCTGCCACTCTTGTGGGAGTTTCCGGGCGGCCGGGTCGAGCCCGACGAGAACGAATCCGCCGCGCTCGTACGCGAGGTCCGCGGGCGGATCGGCGTCGACGTGATCGTCGGCGCGAAGCTCGGCGAGCACCTTCACGAGTACACGGCGTACCAGGTCCAGCTCACGATGTACTCGTGCAAGCTGCCCGCCGAGGCGCGCCCCTATCCGGCCGCCGTCGCCGATCTGCGCTGGGTCACGTCGCGCGAATTCCTCGACTACGATTTCCCGCCGGCCGACGAGAAGACGATGTCGAAGTTGCTCGGGCTCGTACGGAACTAGTGGCGAGCTGGACGGTCCGGAGCCTCGCGCTGCAGACCGAGCTCGCGCTGGCCGCGACGCACGGGCGCGTGACCGATCGCGGCGACTACCTCGTCGTCGAGGTGCCGACGATGCCGAGCTGGGCCGCGGGCAACTACCTCGCGTTGCCGCGCGCGCCCGAGGCCGAAACGCTCGCGGCGTGGATCACACGCTTCGACCGCGAGCTCGGCCGCGAGCGCACGCTGTCGTTTCGCTGGGACGACACGCACGACGACGAGCCCGCGCGCGAAGCGCTGCGCGCGGCCGGCTTCACGATCGACGACTACGACGTCATGACCGGCGACGAGGTGCTCGCACCGCCGCACGCGCTGGCGATGCGCGCGCTCGAGCCCGGCGAGGTGCTCGCGACCGCGATCCTCGCGTGGAACCTCGCCGACCATCACGACGAGCCGTTTCGCCAGTTCTTGCACGCACGCGCCGCGTGGCAGAGCGAGCTCGTCGCGCGCGGAACCGGCGCGTTCTGGGGCTGCTTCGACGGCGCGAAGCTCGTCGCGAGCGCCGGGCTCGTGCGGCTCGGCGCGCTCGCGCGCTACCAGGACGTGCAGACGCTGCCCGCCTATCGCCGGCGCGGCATCGCCGGCGCGCTGCTCGCGGCGGCCGCGCGCGACGTGCGCGGCGTGCGCTTCGTGATCGGTGCGACGCGCGGCAGCGAGGGCCAGCGCGTGTACGAACGCGTCGGGCTGCGCACGACCGAGCGCGCGTCGATCGCGCGCCGCAATCGCGTGCGCGCTACCTAGGCGAGCCTCGGCGAGTCGTCTTGTCCTATCGGATGATCTTCGCGATCACGATCGTGACGATCAGGGCGACGAACAACGCGCCGGCGAACAGCATGGCGAGCATCCACGGCGGGATCGCCTTCGCAGGCCGTGCGGCCGCGGCGGCCCAGTCGACCTGGCCGCGATATTGATCACCTACCGGAGACAACACGGCCGCGGCCTGCGACGCATCGCCGCCGAACGACGGCCGCGACATGCGGTGCGGCAGATCGCTCGGCGCGAGATCCGACGAGAACGGCCGGCCCCCGACGACGACGGGATAGCCGTCGGGCAGCGGCTGGCTCGGCCGGATCGGCATCGGTGCCTGCATCGGCGGCTGCTGGAACGGCGGTGGCGCGGTGTCGGCGTGTCCCGGATCGACCGGCTGGCGGCCGAGCGCGGTCGGGGCGAGCTCGGGCGACATCGAATGGCTGCCCGGGCGCTGCGCCGGCGGCGGCGTCGGATCGGGCTCGGCGATCATCGTCGGCAGGTTCGCGAGCTCGGGAAACCTCGCGGCCTTGCCGGCGACGGTCGGCGGCGCCGGCAGGGGCGCGACGCCGTTGGTGATCGAGGCCGACGACGCCCGCTTCGCGGGCTGCGGCGTCGCGCCTGCGGCCGCCTCCATCTCCTGCACGCGATCGAGCGGGTTGGACTCGATGCGCGTCTTCTCCGCCGGCATGTCCGACTCGTCGCCGAGCTCCGACGCGACTTCCTCGAGCGAGGCATCGCCCATGCTCACCGGCACGATGTCTGCGGCGCTGAGCGAGATGCTGCTGTTCTCGCCGCCGTGGAGATCGACGGTCGCGTTCTTCTTGTCCTCGTCCTCTTCGTCCCAGCCGACGCCGGTGTCGACCGAGACCGATTCGCGGCTACCGATCAGCTCGCGCATGCGCTCGCCGTGCTCGTCGATCTCCTGCGCGAAGTGCTCGTCCATGAAGCGGCCGACATCGGCCGGACCCGAGCTCTTGCCGCGATGGTGGAGGTAACCGAGCATCGCGTCGCCGAATGCCTCGGCCGTCGGGAAGCGATCGCCTTTGTCCTTCGCGACCGCGCGCATGACGATGTCGTCGAGCGCCGGATCGAGCTCGACGTTGAGCTTCGAAGGCGCGTCGACCGCGCATTCGATCACGGCCTGGTAGGTTTCGTACGGCGAGTTGCGCTTGAACAGACGCCGGCCGGTGAGCAGCTCCCACACGATCACGCCGAGCGCGAACACGTCGGTGCGGCGATCGACGTTCGTCGCCACGCATTGCTCGGGCGACATGTACGCGAACTTGCCCTTGATCGTGCCGGCCTTGGTCTTGGTCTCGCGCATCTCGGCGCGGGCGATGCCGAAGTCGACGACCTTGACCACGCCTTCGAAGCTGACGACGAGGTTTTGCGGCGAGATGTCGCGATGCACGACGTTGAGCGGACGGCCCTGCGACTGCCGCTCGTGCGCGTAGTGCAGGCCCGCCGCCGACTGCGCGGCGACGTTGAACACGAGCGGCACGGGCAGCTTGCCGCCGGGCAGGCGCTCGCCGACGCGGCGCACGATCATCGCCAGCGACAGGCCGGCGAGATACTCCATCACCATGTAGTAGCGGTTCTCGTGCTCGCCGAGCTCGAACGTCTGCACGATGTTCGAGTGATCGAGCACCGCGGCGAGCCGCGCCTCGTCGAGGAACATCTTGACGAACTCGGGATCGTCCGCGAGGTGGTCGTGCAGGCACTTGACGACGACGTATTTCTCGAACCCCGCGGCGCCAGCGATGCGAGCGAGGTAGATCTCCGCCGTCCCGCCGAGCGCGAGCAGCGCCAGGATCTCGTACTTGCCGAGGCGCTGACCGAGCAGCGCCCCCGCCCCGGCCGGGAGTCCGGACATCGAGGCCGATCATACCGGGGCTTTGGGCTTTAGGCTTCGGGCTTTGGCCAGAAGTCCACGCAACTACCTCTGGCCAAAGCCCAAAGCCCAAAGCCCGAAGTCCTCTCAGAGCTCCATGATCTCTTTCTCTTTCGCCTTGGCGATGTCCTCGACCTGCGCGATGTAGCGGTCGGTCAGGTCCTGGACCGTCTTCTCGCCCTTCTTGCGCTCGTCCTCGGAGACCTGCTTCTCCTTCTCGGCGTCCTTGATCATCTCCATCGCATCGCGGCGCGCCGAGCGCACGGCCACGCGCGCCTCCTCGGTCTGCTTGCCGACGACCTTGGCGAGCTCCTTGCGGCGCTCCTGCGTGAGCGGTGGGATCGGCAGCCGCACGAGCTCGCTGTCGGCGACCGGGTTGATGCCGAGGTCGCTCGCGCGGATCGCCTTGTCGATCACCGGGATCATGTTCTTCTCCCACGGCTTGACCGTGATGAGCCGCGCGTCGACGACCTGCACGGTCGCGACCTGGTTCACCGGCGTCGGCGTGCCGTAGTAGTCGACCTTGATGCCGTCGAGCATCGACGTGTTCGCGCGGCCGGTGCGGATTTTTTGCAGGTCGCGCTTGAACGAGTCGACCGCCTTCTTCATGCCGTTCTCGGCATCGCTGGTGATGTCGTTGATCATGCCTTCGTCCTTATTTTCGCAAACCGCGTTTGCTCGGAGTCCTTGACGACGGTCGTGCCGACCGGCTGACCGCACACGACGCGACCGATGTTGCCACTCTTCGTCATGTCGAACACGATGATGCTCATCTGGTTGTCGCGACACAGCGCGAACGCGGTCGCGTCCATCACTTCCAGATCCTGCTTGAGCGCATCGGTGAACGTGACCGTCTCGTAGCGGCGCGCGTTCTTGTGCTTGCGCGGATCCTTGTCGTAGATGCCGTCGACTCGCGTCGCCTTGAGCAGCACGTCGGCCTCGATCTCGGTCGCGCGCAGCGCGGCGGCCGTGTCGGTCGTGAAGAACGGGTTACCGGTGCCCGCCGCGAAGATCACGACGCGTTCCTTCTCGAGGTGACGGATCGCGCGCCGCCGGATGTACGGCTCGGCGAGCTGCGACATCGGGATCGCCGACTGCACGCGCGTGACGACGCCTCGCTTCTCGATCGCGGCTTGCAGCGCGACCGCGTTCATCACGGTCGCGAGCATGCCGACGTAGTCGCCGGTGGCGCGATCCATGCCGCGTGCGCCCTCACCGCGGAAGATGTTGCCGCCGCCGACGACCACCGCGACTTGCACGCCGAGGTTGTGCGTATCGGCGATCTCGGTCGCGACCAGGGTCACGACCTCGGGGTTGATGCCATAGCCCTGCGTGCCCATCAGCGCCTCGCCCGAGATCTTGAGCAGGATGCGGCGAAAGGCGGGCTTGCGCGACTCGGCCATGGCCGCGGGAATCTACCCCATCCCAACGTCCTGGGAGGCCCCCCGGAATCGATATCGAGTCTCACGTGCGGGAGGCGTACAATGGTCATGATGCGCAGTTGGGCCCTGCTCGGATTGCTCGCCGCGTGTCGGCTGCACTTCTCCAGCGAGCCTTCGGGCGCTGGGCCCGATGGCTCGGTGGTCGGCGCCGACTCGGTGGCCTCCACTCAGCTCGCCGTGCAGATCGCGGGCTACGGCGCGGTCACGACCACCAACGGCGACGCATGCGCGGACCAGTGCATGTTCGACGACGTGAGCGGCTCGGTCACGCTGACCGCGATCGCGGGCGAAGGCTGGCAGCTCGACCACTACAGCGCGCCGTGCGGCACCGACGTCACGTGCACCGTGCCCGCTGGCACGCAGGTGACCGCGACATTCACCGTGGCTCCGATCACCGCCAACCTCGTGTTCGTCACGTCGACGGCCGCCACCGTCAGCGGCGGCCTCGCGGCGCTCGACACGCTGTGCGCGAACCAAGCCGCAGCGGCGGGAAAGACCGGCACGTTCATCGCCTACGCGTCGACCTCGACGCAAGACGCGAAGACGCGCCTGAACGGCAAGCGCGGGTGGGTGCGTAGCGATGGCTTGCCGTTTCTCGACGTTCCGAGCACGATCGGGACGGCGCTGCCGCGCGGTGTGCCGTACGACGCGACCGGCAGCCCCCAGCTCGAGGCCGCGGTCACCGGCACGACGGTGAGCGGTACCTACGCGTCGGGGCTGAACTGCAGCGACTGGACGGTGCAGAGCAACGGCGAGCAGGTCGCCGGCACGCTGACCTGGAACGCCGGCATCGACGCGCTCGGCAACGACAGCACGGCGTGCGCGGGCAACGATCCGATCCTGTGCTTCCAGATCGATCACACGATGGCCGTGACGCTGCACCCCGCGCCGTTCCCGGTCGGTCGCTACATCTTCACCAGCACCAACCCGTTCCCGATGACCGGGCTCGCCGCCGCGGACGCGCAATGCCAGAACGAGGCAACCGCCGGAAACCTGCCGGGGAGCTATGTCGCCTTGCTCGCGACCACCACGCAATCGGCCTCGGATCGCGTGGGCGGTCTCGCCGGGCTGTGGCGCCGCGCGGACGGCATCGTGGTCTCGCGTACGGGCCTCGACACGAGCTTGCTCGACGCCGCGGTGGATGTCGACGCGACCGGGGCGGTGGTGGACAACGCGGTGTGGCTGGGCGCGAGCTCCGCCACGGCGCTCGGCGACGCGACCACGACGTGCATGGACTACTCGACGACGACCAATACCACCACCCAGTACGTCATCTACTCCTACAATGCGGAGCTGCTGTCGTTCGTCGGGGGCGGTAGCTCGGAGTGCTCGGCCGGCGTGCACCTGCTGTGCGCGCAGCTGCCTTAGCCGATCCGTTGCCGATCAGTACGCCTTGGCCCACACGACCCGCTTCGCGCTGGGCTTGCCGGTGAACGGGCACGTGCCGGGCTCGCCGGGCGCGAGCGGGATGCAGCGCACCGTCACGCCGAGCTCGTCCTTGATCTTGGCCTCGAGCGCGGGGTCGCCGTCGAAGTGCGTCATCGCGAAGCCACCGTGGATCGGGGTCGGCCCTCCCGGCGATGCCGTTCCGCTGTCCGGATCGTTCGGGCTGTTTGTCTTGGGCGCGGTGAAGTACGCGCGGAACTCGTCGGCGCTGTCGATCGTGCGCGTGTTCGCGGAGCGGAACGCGAGCGCCCGCTGGAACAGCGCGTCCTGGATCTCTTGCAAGATCGTGGTGACCTTCGCGACGAATTCACCGCGCGGCACCGACGCTTTGTCCTTCGGAGTCTTGTCGCGCCGGCCCATCGAGACCGAGTCCTGATCGATGTCGCGCGGGCCGACTTCCAGGCGAATCGGGACGCCCTTCTTGATCCAACCCCAGTTCTTTCCGCCGCCGGTGTCCTTCGCGTCGATGTGGACGCGCACCGGCGCACCGGCATAGGTCTGCGCGGCGAGATCCTTCGCGAGCGCGCTGCACCAGTCGAGCACGCGCTGGCGATCTTCCGGCTTCTTGGTGATCGGCATGATCACGACGTGCTGCGGCGCGAGGCGCGGCGGGCACACCATGCCGTCGTCATCGGCGTGGGTCATGATCAGGCCGCCGACCAGGCGCGTCGACACGCCCCACGACGTCGTCCACGCGTGCACGAGCTCGCTCTTCTCGTTCTGGAACTGGATCCCGGACGCCTTCGCGAAATTTTGCCCGAGGAAGTGCGACGTGCCGGCCTGCAGCGCGCGGCGGTCCTGCATCATCGCCTCGATGCAGTACGTCGACACCGCGCCCGGGAACCGCTCGCCCGCGGTCTTCTCGCCCTGGATCACCGGCATCGCCATGTGCTGTTCGGCGAACTCGGCGTAGACGCCGAGCATCTTCATCGTCTCCTCGATGGCCTCGTCGCGCGTGGCGTGCGCGGTGTGACCCTCCTGCCACAGGAACTCGGCGGTGCGCAGGAACAGACGCGTGCGCATCTCCCAGCGCACGACGTTCGCCCACTGGTTGATGAGCAGCGGCAGGTCGCGATAGCTCTTCACCCACTTCGCGAACGACTCGCCGATGATCGTCTCCGATGTCGGCCGCACGACGAGCGGCTCCTCGAGCTCGCTGACCGGGACGAGCTTGCCGTCGCGCGCTTCGAGGCGATGGTGCGTGACGACCGCGCACTCCTTCGCGAAGCCCTCGACGTGCGCGGCCTCCTTCTCGAGGTAGCGCAGCGGGATGAACAGCGGGAAGTACGCGTTGACGTGCCCGGTGGCCTTGAACATGCCGTCGAGCACACGCTGGATGTTCTCCCACAGCGCGTAGCCCCACGGCTTGATCACCATGCAGCCCTTGACCTCGCTGTTCTCGGCGAGATCGGCGGCCTTGATCACCTCGAGGTACCACTCGGGGTAGTTGTCGGCGCGGGTGGGGACGATCGCGGTCTGCGGCTTGGCGGCGGCCTTGTCGTTGCTCACGGCGCCGGAGGCATACCACGCCGTCACGGGCAGCGATCCGGGTACGACTTCACGAACCCGGAGCTCTGATCGGCGTTCTCGTTGTCGAAGAACCACTGACCGTCTTTCAAGAACGCGATCTTCGCGACGGTGTCGGCGGCGGCGCCGTCGGCTTTGGCTTTGGCCCAGACTTGCGCGGTCGAGCAGCGAGGGAGCGAGCGCAGCGGCCACTTGCAGTCCGAGTCGATCGAGAGCGAGCGCGAGAGGACCTCGACGCCGGACGGGCGCACGTCGACCTCGACGTAACAGTCGAGCTCGACCTCGACGTTCGACGGAACGTCGGAGGGGCGCGCCGAGTGCGACTTCGAGCGGAAGTAGTAGTCGGAGTCGGTGTGGACGAGGCCGATGTCGGCGTGGCCGTCGGGATACACCCCGTTGACGTCGAGGCGCGTGAACGCGGCATCGGCGTAGATCGTGCGCGCAAGCGCGAGCGCCTTGGGCGCGTACGCGACGGCGTCGAAGTGGCGCGGATCGTAGTCGGGCGGGCGCGTGAAGCGCGTCGTCGGCGCCGCGGAGGATGGTGAGGTCCCGATGTAGACGTTGGAGCCGATCTCGACGTTGCCGCGGATGATCACGCCGTGCTTGGCGGCTTCGGCGATCGGATCCGGCGGCGACGGTGACGGCGGCGGCGACGGCGACGGCGGGTGCGGCAGCGGCTGCTGGTGCGGCGACTGCGCCGGCTTCGGGTGCGGCAGCGGCGGCGGCGACGGCGACGGCGACGGCGGCGGCGACGGCGACGGCGACGGCGGCGGTTGCGGCGACGGCGGCGGCGACGGCGACGGCGGCGGACCCGGATTTTCGGC
The DNA here is from genome assembly GCA_035500135.1 of Kofleriaceae bacterium. GTDB lineage: Bacteria > Myxococcota_A > Polyangia > Haliangiales > Haliangiaceae > JABFXX01. Next base: position 3,890 of record DATJXL010000209.1, on the reverse strand, counting down.
GACAACAGGAGGTTCGTCGGAAGAACGCGACAGCGCGATCAGCACGACACCCGCCGTGATCGCGGCGAGCGCGAGCGGCAGCGCGATCCACTTGATGCGCTTGCGCACGCGCGTCGTCGCCGGTGCGATCGCGGTCGAGCGATACGCGTCCTGCGACACGCGTGGCGTGATCGCCCCGGGGCGCGTCGACAGCGCGCGCCATTCCGACGGCGGCAGCGAGCCAGCCGCGTGAGCGAGCGCCTGCGCCATCGCGGTCGCGCTCTGGAAGCGCTGCTCCGGCTGCTTCGCGAGCGCGGTGACGATCACGCTCTCGAACGCTTCCGGCAGATCGGGTCGCAGCGCACGCGGCGCGGGCGGCGGCGTCTCGAGGTGCGCGCGCATCAGATCGTAGAGCGTCGCCCCGGCGAACGGCGGCCGGCCGGTCGCGGCCTCGAACAGCACGACACCGGCCGCGTAGACGTCGGCGCGCGCGTCGACGTTGCCGGCGCCGCTGATCTGCTCGGGCGCCATGTACGCGGGCGTGCCCATCAGCGCGCCGGTCTGCGTCCGCGGCGACATGCTCGACAGCCCGGGCGCGAGCTTCGCGATCCCGAAGTCGAGCACCTTCGCGTGACCCTCGGCGGTCACGAGCACGTTGTCGGGCTTCATGTCGCGGTGGACGATGCCGATCGCGTGCGCGGCGGCGAGCGCGCCGAGCACCTCGCCCATCACCTGCACGACACCGCCGAGCGGCGCCGGCCCGCGCCGCAGGATCTGGGCGAGCGTCGCGCCCTCGACGAACTCCATCACGATGTACGGGCGCCCGTCGGGAAGCTTCGCGAGGTCGAGCACGCCGACGATGTGCTCGTGGCGGATCAGGTTGACCGCGCGCGCCTCCGCGAAGAATCGCTCGAGCAGCTCGGCGTTGCGCGCGCTCGGCTCCGACAGCACCTTGATCGCGACGCGGCTGCCGATCGCCGGCTGCACCGCGAGATACACGCGCCCCATTCCGCCCTCGCCGAGCACGCGCGCGAGTCGATAGCGCCCGACCTCGGTGCCGAGCAGCGGATCGTCGGTCTGCGCGAGCGGTTGGCCATCCGTGGCGCAGTACCCGGCCGCAGGATAGGCCTGGCCGCAGTCCGGGCACACGTACATGCCGCGACGTTACACCTCCGCAATACCCGGGCTGGGGCTAACGTTGGCCAGACGTGACCGCGCGACTCGCCTTCCTGTTGCTCGTGGCCGCCTGCAACGCGAACGAGCCGCGATCGCGTCCGCATCCACTCGTGCTCGAACCGCGCCCCGCTCCGCCGGCCGGCATCGCGCGCGACTCGATCGTGATGGATGTCGGGCATACGTGCGCGATCGAAGCGACGGCCAAGGTCGCGTGCTGGGGCTGGAACGCTTTCCACCTGGACACGACGCCGGTCGAAGTCGCCGATCTCGACGACGTGGTGGGCCTCGCAGCCGGACCGAACACGACCTGCGCGTGGACCGCGCATGGCACCGTGACGTGCTGGGACTGGCGAGCCGCGCGGTACACGCCGCGGCTCGATGACATCGTCCAGGTCTCCGTCGGCAGTGATTCCGCGTGCGCGCTGCACGAGACCGGCCGGATCTCGTGCTGGAAGGACACCAATCCTCCGCGCGTGATCGACGGCGTGACGGATGCGGTCGAGATCGCCGGCGCGTTCGGCGTCGGCGCCGAGCAGCTGTGCGCGCGCACGAAGTCCGGACAAGTTACGTGCGGCAACCAGGTGTCGCGGTTCGCGGCGATCCCCGCGCTCGCCGGCGCGACGAGCCTCTCGGGTACCGGCAGCCGTTTCGCCGTGCTCCTGCCGGAGCACGCTGATGATCGGCCCGGACACCGGCTCGCGACCTGGGTCGGATGGACCGGCCGCCCGATGCCGGCGTTCCTCGACGGCATCGACGGCGAGCGCGTGATCGTCGCCGGTCACCTCAACGGTGCGGCCGAGCTGTGCGTGCTCGGTACGAGCTCGACCTGCGCGAGCTGGGCGAGCGAGCCTTCGCTCGAGATCGCGGCACCGCGGCCGCTTCCGGCCGGCGTTCGCGATCTCGCGACCGACATCGACGCCACGTGCGCGCGCATCGGCGATGGCGTCGCGTGTTGGGGCCGGGTCGGGTTTCTCGGCAATGGCGAGCGCGAGTATCCAGGCGCCTTCGTGCCGGTCCCGGGCATCGCCGACGCGCGCCAGCTCGAGGCGGTCGGCCGCACGACGTGCGCGCTGCGCGGCAACGGACACGTCGCGTGCTGGGGCGAGCATCTCCTCGGCGACGACGAGGACGCCGCGACGCGCGCGCCGGCGATCGACCGCGAGCCCGTCGAGCTGCCCGGTGTGACCGACGCGGTCGAGATCGCGATGCAAGGAGACGATCGCGGGGATGGCACGATCGGCATCGCGGTCGCGGTGTGTGCGCGCCGCGCGCGAGGCGCGACGTGCTGGACGAGCCACGCAGGCCGCCTGCAAGCGAGCGATGCGCCCGAGCTCGCGCCGGCTGCCAAGCTCTATTCGGGCCCCGCGATCTGCGGAGCAGATGCGCACGGAGCCGTCGGTTGCATTCGCTTCGGACAAAATCGCGGTTTCATCCCGGGCTTCGCGGAGGACGACTACGAGCGGTTCGTGCACACCGCGCCGGCCAGCGCGGCCGGCTCCCGCGTCGCCCACGAGCTCGCAGCTCGCCTGCAGCGCGCGCTGAAGGCGCACCGAATCCCCGACGGGTTTCACGAGTCGGGCTCGTGGGACGGAGGCGGAGAGGTCAGCGATGCGTTCCACCCGCCCGAGCCAGGGCCTCGAGAAGGCGTCGTCGAGCGGCGAAGGTTCACGTGGTGGCCGGACTCGAACCCGAACGACCTGCGCGGTGTCGTGTGCGACCGGCACGACAGCGGCATCGTCGCATGCTGGGGCGAGCGCGACTATCTCGGCGCCGGCGATCACGCCACACGCGAAGATCCGGTGAAGGTCGCCGGCCTCGTGATGGGACCGCGGCGCCCTCGAGCGATCGCCGCGCACGCAGCCCCCGCGGAGGTCCCCGCCGTCGCCCCGACGTGCGTCCGCGCCGGTTCCACGTCTTCGCAGACCCGCATCGTCGACGGTGCCGTGATCGCTTGCTACGAGATGCCGCAGCAGGGCGTCGACGGCGACGACTGCTGGCGCTTCGATCTCGCCACGCGCGCGTGGAGCTTCGCGACGCGCCAACCACACGCCGACGCGAGCGCGCCGCCGCCGCAAGTAGAGGCGACCACGACCGAGGCGACCGTGTGCAAGCGCGACGGCTCGGACTGCAAGGTCGTGCCGCTGCCCCACCTCGCCATCACCAGGGACGACCGGATCGAGGGTGCGACCAACGCCGACCGCTCGATCGTTGCCGTGTGGGCGAGCGGTCCCGTCTACGTGTACGACGCGACCGGCCGGCGTCTCTCGCAGATCGCGCCCTGGACGACCCCGATGAGCTCGAGCGTCGAAACCGCCCACGTCCTCGGCGACGTGATCGAGGTCCAGGTCGCCGACACGCCGGTCAGCGTCGCGATCCGCCTGTACGACGCGCGCACGGGCAAGAAGATCGCGGGCGTGATGACCGGCGCTTCGATGGACCGCGACTTCGAGCCGGTCGCGCTCGGCGGCACCAGGTACGCGTTCCTGACGTTCGACTCCGGCGGCATCGTCGTGGTCGACGTCGCGACCGGCCGCCAGCTCGCCTACTACGCACTGCCCGGCCTCAGGCTCCCGAGCGCGACGCTCGAGCACGTCGGCGGCGCGCTCGTCGGCGTAGCCGCGAATTGCACTCGCGCGAACCAAGCTGCAAGCGTTGCGCCGCCCGCGCTCTTGCGCAGACCGCCGAGGGCGCCGTGAGGACAACGAGATCGCCGTTGCGACCCGCATCTCTCACCA
>DATJXL010000208.1:0-3390 GCA_035500135.1 Kofleriaceae bacterium | reverse complement strand
TGCGCCCACGACACCTTCTCGTACAGGTCGACGAGGTGGCTCTTGTTGATGCGCGTCGGCGTCGAGTTGATGATCACGAACATCTCGGTCGCGAAGTCCTCGCTCTTGCCGTCGAAGATCACGCACGGCACGTGCAGCGTCTTCGCGTCGTCGGGGCGCTCGCGCCGGAAGAAGTGCAGCGCGGCGAGCCGGTGCTGGCCGTCGATGATCAGGTACTTGCCGCGGGGCTCGGTCAGGTTGCCGACGTTGTTGAACGGCCGCACCGGGTCGAACTTGAGCCGCTCCTCGGTGAACAGCAGCACGGTGCCGGGAATCGGCGGCTGGCTCACCGCGGTCTCGTAGAAGTTCTTGATCGCGGTGACCTTCGCGCGGCCGAGCTGGCGCTGGAACGCGGCGTCGCTCGACTCGATCTTCGCGATGAAGTGCGCGACCTCGTCGTTGTCGGCGATCTCGTCGCCGGCGAGGCTCGGTGCGCCCTCGGCGTAGAACCGGCTGATGAAGCGCACCTTGTCGAGCAGGTCGTCCGACGGGTACGCGCAAAAATAAAAGACGCTGTCCTTCTGCCTGATCTGCGTCGCCAGCACGCGCCCATACTATACGAACTACCCCTACTTCCACCTCAGCGTGCCGTCCGGGCCGATCTCGGCGTTGGTCAGCCCGGCCAGCCAGGTGTGGAGGTCGGGGTCGGCGCGGGGAAGCTTGCGCACGAACAGGAGCGCGTGCCCGGACTGAGTCCAGCGCTGCACGACGAGCCGCCGCGACGGCGACAGCGCCACGTTACCGTTGGTAACCGATCCGATCGGCAGGTCCCAGACCGTGCCTGCGGGCAGCTCGACGACGTGCAGGCGGTCGAGCCGGCTGATCCCGGCCACCACGCGGCCGTCGGCGCTCACCGCCGGCGAATCCGGCTCGGGGCCGAGCAGCTCGCGCGGCTTGCCGCCGGCCGCAGACACGAGCTCGGCGGTCATGCCGTGCTCGATCGCGACCGCGCCGCCGGCGGCGGGCGCGAGCGAGACCACGTCGCGCGCCAGCGTGGCGACCTCGCGCAGGCTGCCGTCCCACACCTGGACCTTCTTGCCGATCGCGATCCAGATGCGGCCGTCGTCGTCGGCGGCGACCGCGATCGAGCCCGCGCCAGCGACGTGCACGCGCTCGATCTGGCCGGTCGCGAGGTGAATGCGCGCGAGCTCGCCGTGGTCGGTGACCGCGGCGACCTGCAAGCGCCCGCACGCCACGAGCTCGACCACCGTCGATTCGAACGCGGCGACCTCGTACGGCATGCCGGTTCCGATCGCCGCGAGCACGCGCTGCTTGTCGCCGAACACGATCGCGCCGCCCGGGACGAAGCGCGCCGGCGGCGAGAGATTCGGTGGCATCGCCGGCGCGATGAAGCCGAGCGATCGGTCGGGCTGGCCAGGCGCGCCGACGAGCAGCTCGGCATGACGCGGGTTGTCCTCCATCACGCGCAGCACGCGACGGCCTGCGCGATCGACGTCGAGCAGCTGGTTCGCGCCGAGATACAGCTTCGACCACGGCACGTGCTTGTCGGCGGCGAGGTCGTACCAGCCCCATTCCGGCGGGATGCCGCTCATCACCAGCAGGTCGTCGTCCACGAACGTCGGCTCGGTGCGCTCCGGCACGTCGATCACGCGCGCGAGCACGTCGTCGAGGTCGTACACGAGCGCGCGGCCGTCGGTCGCGATCACCACGCGCGACTTGCCGGGCAGACCCGTGACGCGATCGCCCTGCACCGCGATCGGCAGCCGGATGCTGCCGACGCCGGCGAGCGACGAATAGAGCAGCGTGCCCTCGGTCGACAGCGCGACGATCGCGTTGCCCGCCCAGATCCCGACATACGCGTGCGCCGACGTGGCCACCGCCGCGGGCGCGTCCCACGGCGCGAGCGGGTGCTGCGTGCCCGCCACGAACAGCCGATCGCCGCGATACACGAGCCACAGCACGGGCTCGCTCGGCCCGAGCGCGATCGGGCGCTCGACCCAGGTCGTCGGGTGGTCGAGCGCCAGCTCGAGCACCTTGCCGGTGTCGCGCGCGACCACCGCGACGTGACCGTCGCCGCCGGCGAGCAGCGAGATCGCGCCGGGGCGCGCTGCCAGCACGGTGCCCTTGCGGTCGTAGACCGTGACCCCCACGCGGTCCGCGACCGCGTACCAGCTGCCGTCCCGCGCGATCGCGATGTCGGAGACGTGCTCGCCCGGAATCGCGGTCGCGGTGCGCGTCGCGACGTCGAAGCGAAACGCGTGGCCGGTCGCGTCGAGATAGACGACGCGATCGCCGCTCGCGGTCGCGATCGGGCGATCGAGCATGGACAGCGTGCCATCGGGCCGGACCTGCCCGGTCGCTGGGTCGATGATGTGGCTCGGACCGAGGCCGCTGTACAGGAGGAGCTCCTTGCCGCCGGCGAGCCACAGCGGGCGCGTCCCGCGCTCGCACTTCTGGTCGAGCACGCGCCGCCGCGTGTCGAGGTCGTACACCGCGAACGAGCCCTCGAGCGTGGTCTGCGCCAGGTAGCGCGCGTCGGGAGACAGCTGGTTGCCGATGACCGTGCCTTCGCTGGTCGCGATCCCGAACGCGACGCCGCGCACCTGCGCAGCCTGCGCGATCGCGCGCGCGTCCTCGAGCATGTCGGAGTGCGCCGGCAGGCCGGCGAGCAGCGCGGCCGCCTTCGTCGGATCGGTCTCGAGCAGCGCCTCGGCGCGCGCGACGAGCTGCGCGTCGCGCTGCTTCTCGGCGTCGCGGCGCGCGTCCTCGGCCTCGCCGCGCTTCTGCTGCGCGGTCGCCTCGGCGGCGTGCGCGGCATCGCGTTCGGCGACGATCCGGCGCACTCCGATCGTGGCGAGCACGGCGAGCGCGGCGACCGCGAGCACGCCGACCGCCAGCACCGCGCGATGGCGGCGCACGAACCGCGCGAGCCGCTGGCGGCGCGTGTAGCGATGTGCGGCCACGAGCTGGCCGGTCAAGAACCGGCGCACGTCCTCGGCGAGGGCGGCGGCATCGCCGTAGCGACCCTCCGGCTCGGGCGCGAGCGCCTTGTCGACGATCGCGATCAACTCGGGTGGTGCCTCGGGGCACGCGCGCGCGATCGGCACGAGCGCGTGCTTGAACGTCGCCTCGAGCACCTCGGTCGCGCTGCGGCCGGTGACGGGCGGCCGCCCGGCGAGCAAGTGATAGAGCGTCGCGCCGAGCGCGAACACGTCGCTGCGCGGGCCGAGCTCGTCGCCGCGCGCCTGCTCGGGCGGCATGAAGCCGGGGGTGCCGAACACCGAGCCCGCTTGCGTGTGCAAGCTGTCGCTCGCGAGCGGCGGGCGCGGATCCTCGCTCGGCGTCTCGACCTCGCCCACCACCTTCGCGAGCCCCCAATCGATCACGACG
>DATJXL010000207.1:0-9420 GCA_035500135.1 Kofleriaceae bacterium | reverse complement strand
CCGATTTCTTCATCGTTACCGTCGAGAAAGACCTGATCTCCGACCGAGACGCCGTAACCGTGATGCTTCATGGATCGTTCAGCTATCATAGGTCGCATGCGTGGTTCACGCGTTCTCGCCATCGCGATCGTCGCCGCGGTCGCCGCATGCGGCTCGAGTCATTCGAACAGCCGCGGCGACGGCGGCGCGCCCGCCGACGGCGGCGCGCTCACCGCGTGGTGCGCCGCGCATGCGAGCACCGGCAGCGCGTCGCCAGGGTCGGGGCTCAGCTTCGACATCGACATCTGCGGCGGACCGGCGCGCCAGTACGATCCACCGAGCGGGCCGACACCGGTCTCGCCGTACGTCTACGGCATCAACGGCTTCGGTACGTTCGTCGCGTCGCCGACGAAGTTCGGCCTCATCCGGCAGGGCGGCGACGACAACAGCGCCTACAACTGGACGAACGACTTCCACAACACCGGCGGTGACTACTGCTACTTCCAGGGCACCGCGACGAGCCACGCGAACCTCGCCGGCCGCTACACCGATCCGACCGGCGACACCATCCCCGCGGCGCTCGCCAAGGGCGAAGCATTCCTCGCCACCGTGCCGATCCTCGACTTCGTGGCCGCGAGCTACAACCGCAACACCGGCTACGACACCGCGACCATGACCGGCGATGTGTGCCCGGGCACGGATGCAGCCGGTTGCACGAACCGCAACGGCAGCGTCCGCGCGAACGTCGTCGACAAGGCGCAGGGCGACCCCGGCTTCAACAGTGCGCTCGCGTTCGCGTACGCGAACGACGGCTCGACCACGAAGACGAACAGCCCCGCGTTCGTGCCGAACGTCATGATGAAGGGCAGCGCGTTGTGCGCGTGCGCGACCGGCACGACCCAGTGCTCCAGCTGTTCGGTCGGCACGAACCCCGTCGCGCAAGACGAGTTCGTGAACTTTGTGATGACCGCCTACAGCTCCACCGCCCCGATCTTCTTCGATCTCGACAACGAGCCCAACTACTGGATCGGTACGCATCCCGAGATCCATCCCAACAACTGCAGCAACGGCAGCGTGACGTGGGACGAGATCGCCACGCGCGATCTCGCCGCCGCGAGCGCGATCAAGAGCGTGTGGGCGTCCGCCAAGGTGTTCGGCCCGGTCGTCGCGGGCGACGGCATGGCGTACGGGGGTGACTACGCGAGCCCACACTTCATCGCCGGCACCGAGGAGTTCTCCGACTGGTACTTGCAGCAGGTGGCGGCTGCATCGACGACCACGCAGCTGCTCGACGTGTTCGACGTGCACTACTACACGACGGGCGGGACCGACGCGCAGTGCCTGGAGTCGCCGCGCCTGTTCTGGGACCCGAACGCGACCGATATCTCGGCCGCGGAGACCAACAGTCTCGACTTCAACTACGGAGATCACTCGTACTGGGATCAGTACTGGTATCCACGGCAGGTGATCCCGCGCCTGTTCCGCAAGATCGCGGCCGCGTTCGGGTCGAGCTCGGCGACGGCTCCCGAGCTGTCGTTCTCCGAGTACAACGCCGGCTGCGAGACCGCGATCAGCGGCGGCGTGGCCGAGGCCGATCTGCTCGGCATCTTCGGGCGCGAGGGCGTGTTCGCGGCCACCGCGTGGCCGCTGCAGTCGCTCGCGAACAACTACCTGGTGGCGGCGTACGCGCTGTACCGCAACTACGATGGCGCTGGTGCGGTCGTGGGCGACACCACCGTGCGCGCCATGACGAGCGACGACAAGACCACGAGCGTCTACGCGTTCGCGCACTCGGACTCGGCGCAAGAGCTCGAGCTCGTGGCGATCAACAAGCAGGGCAGCGCCCAGATGGCCTCGATCGTGATCGCATCGGCGCCGGTGTTCACGACCGCGAAGGTGTATCAGCTCGTCGACGGTGCGCCGGCGGTTGCCGCCGCGAACGGCGCCACGCCGTCGTGCGCTGCCGGCACGTGCACGCTCCAGCTCAGCTTGCCCGCGACGAGCGCGACGACGATCGTCTTGCGCTAGGCTGTCGGCAAGTGCACGCTCGATCGTGAGCTGATGAGGCTGCACTGGCTGGTGATCGCGTACACGCTGTGTGCGTGCGAGCGCGCGGACGATCCGAGCGTGGCCGGAACGACGAGAGTGTGCGGAGCGATCAGCGTGACCCGGCGGATCGTCCGCGGGCCGATCGATCTGACCGCGGAGGGCACGTCGGACTGGGCAGCGTGGGGCGCGACCTCGGTGCACGACTTCGATCGCAAGGCCACGGGCGGCGGCCAGATCGCGGCATGGTCGGTGGTCGGCGCCGGCATCGTCTACGGCTACGGCAACGCGTACCACGAGCCTGGCACCGACGGCTTCACCTGGCGCGACGGCACGCCGGTCGCGGTCGAAGCCACGCCGCAGTACAGCGGCGTGTGGATCGACGGTGCGCCGAACGGATTCGCGACGACCGCGCCCGCAGGAGCTTCGCCGCACACGCTGCGCGTCTACGTCGGTGGTGCCGACGCGACCGGCACGTTCACGGCGCACCTCTCCGACGGCTCCGCTCCGGACTACGTCGACGCCAACGGCCTCGGCTCGGTCGCCGAAAGCTGGGCGGGCGTGTACCAGCTCGTGTACCGGAGCGCGAGCCCGAGCGCGCGGATCGAAGTCTCGTGGATCCAGAGCTCCGCGGGCGGCGGCGACGTGAACTTCTCGGCTGCGTCGCTGCAGTGATCGCGGTCGCTTTTTGCGCTTGACGACGAGTAACGAGTAGGTTACTCGTCGTTCGTGGATTTGGTCGCCCAGGCCCTCGCAGACGCCACCCGGCGTCAGATCCTGCGCATGCTGCGGGACACCCAGCTCCCCGCGGGAGCGATCGCCGGCGCGTTCGACGTGACGCGTCCTGCCATCAGCCGGCATCTCCGCGTGCTGCGCGAGGCCGGTCTCGTGGTCGACGAGCCGCAGGGTCGCGAGCGCGTGTACCGGCTCGAGCTGGGTGCGCTCGCCGAGCTCGAGGCATTCCTCGCCGAGCTTCGCGAGGACCGCGCCGCCGCGTGGGAGCGCCGGTTCATGGCGCTCGAAACGGAAGTCCACCGCACGAAACGCGAGCGCGCGAAGTCGGAGGCAGCCATCCCGCGCGCCGCGAGCACCGCCGACGACAAGGCAAAGAAGGAGACCGCATGAGCAAGAAGCCGACCGGCCACCTGCGTGGCAACGACCTGATCCTGACGCGATCGTTCAAGGCGCCCATCGCAGACGTGTGGGAGAGCGTGACGAAGTCCGAGCGGACCGAGCGCTGGTACGGAAAGTGGGAGGGCGACGGCAAGCCCGGAGGCGAGATCCGCATCAAGATGGTGTTCGAACAGGGCGATCACTGGTCGAACGCCACGATCAACACGTGCGAGGCACCGCATCACCTCGAGCTCACGACCAAGGGACCGTACGGCTCGCACCTCGAGCTCAAGCTTCGCGAGGCGAATGGCGTGACCGAGCTCGAGTTCACGCATCACTTGAAGGATCGCAGCGGCGTCGCAGATTACGGCCCGGGCTGGGAGTACTACCTCGACAACCTCGTCGCGGCTCGCGACGGGCTCCCGCTGCCGAAGTTCGAGGAGTATTACCCTTCGCAGAAGGAATACTACCTCGCGCAAACGAAGTAGCTCGCCATCCGCCGCGGTGACCGCGACCGGTCGTTCGTGCATATTAGGCTGCACGTATGGCGCGTAGCACGTACCCGAACAACTCTTCACAACCGATGCCCGGCAACGTCAGCGGCGCCCTTGCGAAGAAGAAGCTGATGGATGCGTTTCGCGCGCGTCCCGACTATCAGCAGAACAGTTACCTGAAGTGGATCGCGAGTGCGGCCGGACCCGCGGCGAAGCAGCAGCGACTCGATCAGATGCTCGACGAGCTGCAGCAGGGCGGGCTGTTTCAGGGCGAGCCGTGGACGCCGCCCGCGAAAGCTTGAATGCTGCCCGCCGGCCGCAAGGTCGTCGTCTCGACGATCGCCGCCGATCCGCTCGCCGCGATCGATCGCGCGTCGCTCGTCGCGATGCCGGCACCCGATCCGACGCAGCTGTCGTCGCGCGACGTGATCGTCGCGGTCGCGAGCGCGTCGGTCGGCTGGGTCGATCTCCTGATGATGAGCGGCCAGTACCAGCACGCCGCGAAGCCGCCGTACACGCCCGGCCTCGAGTACGCGGGAACGGTCGCATGGGCCGGCCCCGACGCGGCGATCGGCGTCGGCGAGCGCGTGCTGGTCGATCCGTTTCTCGCGGGCCCTCGCTCGCTCGGCGCCTACCGGCATCATGGCGGGCATGCCACGTACGCGGTCGCGCCGGTCGAGGCCGTGCACCGCATTCCCGGCGTGCTGTCGTGCGACGAGGCGTGCAACTTGCTCGGCAATTACGAGACCGCGTACCACTGCCTGGTGACGCGCGGCCGCGTCCAGCGCGGGGAGACCGTGCTCGTGCACGGCGCCTCCGGCTCGGTCGGGCTCGCCGCCGTTCACGTCGCGAAGCTGCTCGGTGCGAGCGTGATCGCGACGGGCCGCTCGCGCGCGAAGCTCGAGGTGGTCGCCGCGCAAGGCGCCGATCACGTCGTCGTGACCGACACGCCGCTGCGCGATCAGGTCAAGGCACTCACGGATGGACGTGGCGTCGATGTCGTCTACGATGGCGTCGGCGGCGAGCTCTCCGTCGAGAGTCTGCGCTGCGTGCGGTTCGGCGCGCGCTATCTGATCGTCGGGTGGGCCGCCACGCCATTCGTGACGCGCACGCAGGCAAACGTGTTGCCGACCAATCTGGTGATGATGAAGGGCCTCGACGTCCTCGGTTGCCCGACCGCGATCTCGACCGTTCACGATCCTGCCTCGCGCGCGCCGCGGCTCGCGCAGATCATGAGCTGGGCGGCCGCCGGCCAGATCCGCCCGCTGGTCTCGCGCCGCTATGCGCTCGACGAGTTCGCGGACGCGATGCGCGCGAAGTGGCATGGCGAAGCGGTGGGCGGCATCGTGATCCGACCCGCGGGCTGAACTAGCGCTCCGCGTGGCGATCCTCGATCGTGGGAAAGCCAACCGGGTTCTCGGACAGCAGGTCGAGCGCGAGGCACACGAGGCCAGGATGGCCGTAATACAACCCGTTCGGCCGCTCCAACTGCCTTGTCTTGACCGCGCGAATCGCCACCTTCAGCGCGAGCGCGCGCCAGTCCCGCGTGGCATCCACGCGTGCCAGCGCGAGCAGCGCGAACGCGACACCGCCGCGGCCACAACACACCGTCGGATCGTCGGTCTTCGCTCGCACGGCATGGCTCGCAGCTCCCCGGGCAGCGTCGCGGTAGCGGTCGTCGTGCGTGAGCTCGAACGCTTTGGTCCACAACAGCAACGTGCCGGCGCCACCGTTGCACCACGACGCCGCCTTGTCTGGAATGCGCGCCGCGCCCGGTGTCCAGGCCGCGTGTAGCGCGCGGAGCTCGTCGGCGAGCCAGCCGGGGATCGGCCGGGCACGGAGCTGGTGCCATGCGAGGAGCGCGTGCATGACGCCCGACCAGGAGTGGGCGAAGCCCGCGGCGTCGATTGCCCTCCATCCCCGCTTCGCTCGCGCGCGAAGGGAACGAACGAGCGCGCTCGCCAGTGCTTCTCCGGCGGCGCGCAGTCGCGTGTCGTCGCGTCTGGCGAGTAACAGGCGAACTCCGGTGAGGTGCCCCGCGCGCCCGGCCACGAACTCCGCCGCGTTCACGCGATCGATCGCGCGCACGTACGCGGTAATCGCGTCGGGTGCTCGAGGCTCGACGATCAGGTTGCGCAGCCACAACAAGCCGGCCCGCCCGTGCGAGTAGGAGTCGCGTTCGATCGCACGGTGTCCATCGTGAAGCTTGAAGGCGGCACGGCGCCGATCGTCCAGGCTACCCCGCAACCATGCCGCCGCGTGGCGCGGCATTCCGAGCCGCCACAACGCGTATGCCGTGCCGGCACCCCCGAACGCGATGCTCGCGAACTGCGACGGCTGCAGGTGTGCGATCGCGTCATAGCCAACGCACGCGATCGCCTCGCGATAGCTCGCGACATAGCCGCGTAATTGCGCGTAGTCGTTCGAGCGCATCAAGCCCGAGGTCCTACATCTCGGCATGCCTGCGCGATCATCACACCTAGACAGTGAGACCTCACGTGTCCGATGATGGGAGACCACGATCGATCAGCCCCTGGGAGGCACCCGTGCACAGGAAACCGCAGAATCGCAACACCGGCTCGACGACCAAACCCCTCGCCGTCAGCACCGAGAAGGTGCGAATGTTGACCGCGAAGAAGCTCAAGCAGGCTGTGGGCGGCACGTTCATGGCGCGAAACAAGTCCCAGTGCGGACGCATGTGCCCCACGCACGGTTAGCATCGAGCCATCATCTCGCGTGCGCCCGGGCGTCAGCGGCATAGATGTCGCTGGCGTCGGGCTCGTGCAGCATCGCAAGGAACGCCTGGTAGCTCGCTTTGGCGGCGGGGCTGCCGAGGCCAGTCTGGGCCTTGGCCAGGTAGTAGGTGAACAGCGGGACGATGCGATAGGCGGGAAAGCCCCCGAAGTTGAGGGCGGCTTCGCCACGTCGTGCGAGCGCGAGCTGCAGGTCGTGGTAGGCCTCGGCGAAGTGGCCGGCGTCGATCGCCGCGCGCGCATACCATAGATGGTAGAGCGGCTTGTCCTCGGTGTGGATCACGTCCTCGAATGCGACCATCGAATCGAGCGGCTTGCCGTGAACGCGCAACGCCTCGGCTTCGATCGCCTTCGCACTCGCTCGACGGCTGCGCGCCACCTCGTGGGACAGCTTCGCCGCGATGGCGAGTGCGCGCTTGTCGTCTCCGGCCGCGAGCTCGACGAACGCGGCGAACATCAACGCGCCGGGATCCTTCGTCACGTGCGTGGCCGCGACACGCGCGGCCGCCTTGTTGCCCTGGCGCAGCCGAGCCTCGGCGAGCAGCAACTGGTCGATCTCGTAGGACTCGAGACTGTGGGCTTTCAAGTCCGCCGCGCTGCGCTGCTCGAGCATCGCGGTGGCCTCAGCTAGCCGGCCTTCGCCGATCGCGAAATCCGCCGACGCCTCCGTACCGACCGGCGGGGCGAGCTCCGCAATCTTGGCGTACGCGGCGAGCGCGTCATCACGATCCCCCAACAGGACGTCCGCGAATGCCAGCGCAAAGTACACCTGGAAGTCCGGTCGCGAGGAGCTGCGTACCGCTTCTTCGCAGGCCTGCTTGGCCTGCGTGAACTGCCCGGCGCCGATCTCGAACGTCGGCAGGTTCGAGCGAATGATCGGGTCGCGCGGATGGTGCTCGGCAGCTCGCTGCGCGGCCTCGAGCGCGAGCCTGGCGTTCGGCATCGCCTCGTATGCCCAGGACAGGTTGGTCTCCGCCGATGGATCCGCCGGCCACTTCGCGAGCAGCTGCCGGTACGATTCGACCGCGCGGTCGTAGTCCTCGGTGACCGTCCGGTAGTAGTCGCCGAGGATCTTCAGGCGGTCGCGCTCTCCGATGCGATCGAGTCCTTTGATCGCCAGGGCGTAGCTCGCGCGTGCCGACACATCGTGGCCGAGGTTGCCGTTGGTCACGGCGAGCAGGTCGTGCGCCCACGCGAACTCGGGATCCTTGGCGACCGCGCGCTCGAGATGGGCGAGCGCGTTCTCGTCGTCGCCGACGTTGCTGAGGTCGCGTCCGAGCGTGAACTCGCGGTCCGCTTCGAGCGAGGCCGACAAGCTGTTGCGCGTCCGCTCGTCGGCGGTGAGCTGCTCGCCAAGCGCGACGCGAAGCTCGCTGGCGAGCTGCACGTCGGCCGCGATGACGTCGCCGAGCGATCCTGCGTGCGCCGTCTTCGACACCAGCGTCGTGCCCGCACCGGCGTTCTTCGCGGTCAGCGTTAGCGTGAAGCCGGCGTTCTCCGAGGTGATCGTCCCGCGTGCGACCACGACCTCCACGCGGTCGCGCTCGGCCAGGCGTTTGCCGACGTCGTCGAGCGCGACGTCGGAGCCCAACGCGGCGGCTTCTGCCCGTAGATCGCCTCCGCCGATCGGATCGATGCGCTCCGAACGCCGCAGCGCGAAGTAGAGCACGGTGTCGAGCATGCTCTCGAACGCCGGCTCGCTGGTGCGGTTCTCGAACGGCAGCACGACCACCGTGACGAGGCCCGTGGTGGGCAGCGCCGGCTGAGCTCCCGGCTTGGTCGGCGGAACCGGTGCAGGTGGCGCGGGGACGTTCGCAGCCGGCGCCGGCGTGACCTCGCCTGGCTCGCGCGCGTGCAACACGGCCAGCACCGCGCCGGCAGCGAGCACGACGCCAGCGGCGCCCCCCAGCACCGCATAGCGCGCCCGCGACGAGCCGCGTGCCACCGGCTCGGTGGCGGCGCCCGCACGGTCGAGCTCCTCGATCAACGAAGCGATCGACGGGTAGCGCTGCGCCGGGTCGAGCTGCAAGCACCTCGAGACGATGCGCTGGACGAACGGCGGCGCGTCCTCGACCACCTCGGCGATCGGCCGCGGTGCCTTGTGCAGGCGCACTTCCATGACCTGGTGCGCGCTGTCGCCCTTGAACGGCGTCGTGCCGGTGATCAGCTGGTAGAGCATCACTCCGGCGGAGTAGATATCGCTGCGCTCGTCGGCCGGTTCGCCCTTGACCTGCTCCGGCGACATGTACGCCGGCGAGCCGAGGATCTCGCCGGTCACGGTCAGCCCGGATTCTCCGATCGAGCGCGCGAGGCCAAAGTCCGCCACGCGAACGCGATCGTCTTTGTCGACGAGCACGTTTTGTGGCTTGAGGTCGCGATGGACGACGCCTTCAGCGTGCGCGGCGAGCAGACCCAGACACACCTGGCGAAACAGCGCGAGCGCGCGCGGTGGCGGCAGGCGCTTCTCGCGCTTGAGCAGCGCGGCGAGATCTTCGCCCTCGACGAGCTCCATCGACAGGAACTGAAGGCCTTCGTGCTCGGCCAGGTCGTAGACGCGCAGGACGTTCGGGCTGGTCACCTTGCGCGCGAGCGCGATCTCGCGTCGAAACCGGGCGAGCGCGGAGTCGTGGTCGACGTCGCCGCGGACGATCTTGAGCGCGACATTGCCTTTGAGCTGGGTATCGTAAGCCCGGTAGACCTCGCCCATGCCGCCGGCGCCGAGCCGGGCGAGCACGCGGTAGCGCGGGCCGAAGTCCGCCTCGCTCGTATTCCCCGACGGGCGCGACGGGCGCGACGGACGATCCTGTCGCGTCTCGTCCTCGGCGTCTTCGGTCACGGGGCGATCCTAGCGCGAATTGGCGCCACGATCCGATCCGCGTGCCTTGCGCGCGGCATGGAGCCGTCGCAGAAAGTCGTACAGCACCATTTCCTGGGCCCGCTGGGACGCGTGGAGCAAGCGATTGGCGTGCATGTGGGCCAGGCTCCACCCGAGATCCGCGAACCGGGGTGCGAGCTCGCCGGCGGTATCGCGGCGC
>DATJXL010000206.1:0-28031 GCA_035500135.1 Kofleriaceae bacterium | reverse complement strand
GAGCAGCAGCACCGTGATGCCGAGCACCGGCGTCGCGAGCACCTGCATGATCGCGGTGGCGTAGATCGCCCACACGTTGAGCGGCAGCTGGAACCAGCCCATGCCCTGCGGGCGGAACTTGTGGATCGTGACGAGGAAGTTGAGGCCCGTGAAGATCGACGAGAACCCGAGCAGGAACACGCCCGAGGTCGCGATGAGCACGGCCGTCTTCGACTCGAGCGAGTACGGCGTGTAGAGCGTCCAGCCGGTATCGAGGCCGCCGAACGGGATCGTGAGCACGAGCAAGATCGCGCCCGAGCACCACAGGTAGAACGACGCGAGGTTCAGCCGCGGGAACGCGACGTCGGGCGCGCCGAGCTGGATCGGCATGATGATGTTGCCGAGCGCGGCCGGGATGCCCGGGATGATGACGAGGAACACCATCACCGCGCCGTGCAGCGTGAAGAACTTGTTGTACGTGTCCTGGTCGACGATCGTCTTGCCGGGGAAGAACAGCTCGGTGCGGACGAGCAGCGCGAACACGCCGCCGACGATCAGCGAGAACAGGATCCCGAACAGGTACATCATGCCGATCCGCTTGTGATCGAGCGTGAGTGCCCAGCTCTTGAAGCCCTTGGAGACGTGCAGGAAGTCCGGCTCGTGGTCCGGACCGTCTGGATAGAGTTTTTCCGTCGTCGCCATGGTGTCCTCTACTGCGCGCCCGCTTCGCCGGTCTTGAGGGCCTTGATGTAGGCGATGAGGCCGTTCAGTTCTTTCTCTTTGAGCTGACCCTGGAACGACGGCATCGTGCCGACCGGGAAGCTCGGGCGTGCCTTCGCGGCCGGATACTCGATGGACTCGCGGATGTAGTTCTCGTCCATCTTGACCATCTTGCCGTCGTTCATCTGGATCTCTTGACCCCAGTCTTTCGACGCCCAGGTCGGGCCGACGCGCGCCGTGCCGTCGATCGTGTGGCACGAGTTGCAGCCCTTCTTCTCGTACAGCTTCCGCCCGAGCTCGATCGGCGGCATGTTCTGCGTCTCCGCCTGCTTGTCGTTCAAGTAGCGCTCGTAATCACCGGGGTCGTGCACGACGACGACCGCGCGCCGCGTGCACGCGCCGGTCTTCTCGTCATGCTTGAGGCACGCCATCTGCGAGTGATCCGTGCCGCAGTACTCCGCGCAGGTCAGCCGGTACGTGCCCGGCTTGGTCGGCAGGAACCACGCGTACGTGTAGCGGCGCGGCACGACGTCCTGCTTCACGCGCATCGCCGGCGCGTAGAAGCTGTGCAGCACGTCCTTCGACGTCATCACGAGGCGCACCGGCGTGTTGACCGGCACGTGCAGGTCGGAATCGGTGACGCCGTTTGCGTGCGTGAACGTCCAGTTCCAGCGCTGCGCGAGCACCTCGATCTCGACGGCCTTCTGCGGCGGTGTGACGACGCGGATGTACGAGCGCCAGCCGTAATAGAACAGGAACACGACGATGATCGTCGGGATCACCGTCCACGTGATCTCGAGCGCGTCGTTGTGCGCGGTCGACGGCTCGGCCTTGTGGCCGGGGCGATGGCGGTACTTGATGACGAAGTAGACCGTGACGACGGTGATCGCGAAGAAGAAGAACATCGACAGGCCGAGCACCGCATAGAACATCTGGTCGGACTCGTCGGCGGCGAGGTTCACCGCCTTCGGCATCCAGAACGTGCCCTCTTCCTGGATCGGCAGATCGGCGAGCACGTCGTACCAGCCCTTGAGCGTCAGCGTGGCCTGCCCGCCCGCGCCCTTGACGGTGTACGTGCCGCCGTCGGCGAACTGGATGCACTCCGGCGGGCCGGCGTGCACCGCGAACGTGCCGCCGCCGCTGATCGTCCAGCCGAACATGACCTCGGCGCTGCCGGGCGTGACCTGGATCGGCGTGTTCGTCGGCAGCTCGGCGTCGCCGATCTTGTCGAGCTTGTACTTGATCTCGGTCGGGCACGCGACGACGGTGATCTCGGCTTTCGGTCCAGCCGGCGGCGCCGGCTGCGGCGGTGCCGGAGGTCCGGCGGGTTGCGCGAGAGCCGCGCGCGCGGCGCACAGCGCGACGACGATCGGGAGGACTCGTTTCATCATGCAGATACTCCGTGGCGGCGATGCTTCCTCAGCACGTGCGCCAGCCCCAGTCCGGCCACGAGCAGCACGATGAAGGCCGCGGCGCCGAGGCGCAGCGCGACCACGCCGGCGTGCGCGTGGCTGTTCGCGTCGGGATCGTAGTGGTAACAGCGGTTGAGAAAGCCGACCGCGGTGGCGGACTCGGCCTTGCCGGCCTTGAAGATCGATTCGCGCACGACCTGCGGTTCGAATTCGATGCCATAGACGTAGCGCGTGACCGCTCCCCCCGAGCTCAGGAAGATCAGCGCGGCCGGGTGCGCCCATTCGGCGCGCTCGGTGACGTAAACGTACTTGAAGCCGACCGCGTCGGCGACGCGACGAATCGCCGCGGCATCGCCATCGGCGGCCAAGAAGGTCCAGCCCGTTACGGCGCCGTCGTGCTGCGCGGCCGGCAGGCGATCGAGGTAGCGCTTCTTCATCTTCGCGAGCGTGTCGATCGGCTCGTTCGGCTCGAGATCGATCGTCACGACGCGGAACTGCGTGCCGATGCGGAAGGCCGCGTCCTTGCCATCGATCGGCGCGGGCTCGGCGATCTTCGGCAGCACCGCCGACAGCCCGTTGAGCTGCAGGCTGCACAGCATCGGGCAGTTCGAGTAGTTGAACGTGAGGATCGTGGGGATCTCTCCGCTCAGGACAGAGCCGAGCGTGACGCGCTTGCCCTCGGAGGTCACGAACGTGGCGTCGAGCGGAACGTGCGCGCCGAGCTGCTCGTCGACCGTGACGCCGTTCGCCTTGTAGGTCGGCGGCGGTGGCGGCACGTAGTCGGTCGGATCGTCGGCGAGCGCGGCCGAAGCCGACCCGAAGATGGCGATCGACACGACAGCCGACGCGAGCAGTGCGCGGCTAATGGCCATGCGCCCCCGCGGCGGAGCCCGCTCCGGGAGCCTTCGCCGGTGCCGGCGCCGCGGCCGGAGCCGGTGCCGGTGCCGGTGCCGCGGCCGAACCCGCTGCCGGTGCCGGTGCCGCCGCCGAACCCGCTGCCGGTGCCGCTGCCGATCCCGCTGCCGGTGCCGCTGCCGATCCCGCTTCCGCACCGGATCCCGCCGCGGCCGGCGGTGGTGGCGTCGACAACACCTTCGGCCGCCCGAACACGGGCTGGATCGTGGCCTTGGTCGCTGGCGGCAACGCGGGCACGAGGTGCGACGGATCGCCGTTCGGGCCGTTCGCGCTCTCCACGACCTTCTTCATCGCGATGTCGATCGGGATGTGGAACGTGTCGCCCGCCTGGTTCTTGCCGGTCTGCCCGATGTTCTGGATCTCGGCAGCCTTGTGCGTCTTCGCGGTCGTCTCCTGGCCGCCGTAGTCCGCGATGGTCTGGATCTCGGACGTGTCGTTCACGTAGAACGCCTCGAGCGCGACGATCGTCACGTAGACGAGCACCGCGCCGCAGATTCCGACGACGACGACACCGATCGTGTTGAGCTTGTCTGGGTTGCGCTTGGGTCCGGACATGTTGGCTCCTACAGCTGCTCGTGGCCGAGCGACAACCCGAGCGTCGGATCCTTCACCGGGATCAGGTTGCCCTTCAGGTGGCCGCCGATGCCGGCGAGCAGAACGCCGATGAGACCGATCCACACGGTGATGTCGACCGGATCGAAGCCGACGTGATGCAGCGCGAGGTTGCCGGCGAGCGGGCCCGCGTTGAGGCCGTTACCGGGCTGGTACCAGTCGAACTGCGGCATCGCGTTCCAGTACAGGTCGAGCCAGTGAAACACGAGCTGCCACACCGCGAAGAACACGAGCGACGGCACGATCCGCTTGGTCCAGCGCGACATCAGGAACACGAACGGGAACGCCCAGAACCCGACGAGCATGGCGATGCTCACCCACTGCCAGTCCCCGAACATCCGGTACTTGTACCAGATGGTCTCGTCCGGCATGTTGCCGTACCACTGCAGCATGAACTGCGAGAACTGGACGTACGCCCAGAAGAACGTGAAGGCGAACATCCACTTGCCGATGTCGTGATAGTGCTCCTCGGTCACCGAGTGGACCAGGCGCCCCGAGCGCTGCACCCACAGCACGATCAGCGCGAGCGCGGAGAACGCGCCGACGCAGCCCGAGCCCCAGAACGTCACGCCGAAGATCGTCGAGTACCACTTCGGCGCGAGTGACATCAGCACGTCGAAGCCGACGAACGCGGTGACGAACGCGTAGACGATCATGCCCGGGCCCGCGACCTTGCGCAGGTGATCGGTGATCTTCGGATCGCCCGACTCGTCTTGCTCGCGCGACTTCTTCGCGAAGTACGACGACAGCCCGACGTAGATCGCGCCGTACGCGATGTAGCGGATGAAGAAGAAGCCGGGTGACAGCCAGCCGAGCTTGTGCTGCAAGACCGGGTTGAGCGCGGCGTCGTGCGCGTCGGGCGTGGCCCAGTAGTAGAGGTCCTGGTAGCCGGCGACGACCGGCACCACGAACACGAGGCCCGCGATCCAGACCAGCAGGAACGAGCCGGTCATCGCCTCGCAGATGCGCCGGACGACGGTGACCCAGCGCCCGCGGACCAGGAAGTGCAGGAGGATGATCCACAGCATCCCGATCGGGATGGTCGCGATGAAGCACCAGCCGACGACGTACGCGTAGAAGAAGCGCGCCCACTTGCTGGCGTGGCCCGCCTCGGCGGTGCCGCGCGCGAGCACGAGCACGAGCGAGAGCCCGAGGAACACGACGGCGAGGCCGACGCCGGCCTTCATCATGCTCGAGCCGAGCTTGCCCGCCGTGATCTTCTCGTCGGGGTGGAGCGACTTGACTAGGGCACTCATGGGGTCCTCTGGTCCGGGCGGTCTTCCGCGGTCGCGTTCTGCGCGCGTTGCAACGCGCGCACGTACGCGACGATCGCCCAGCGATCGGCGTGCGGGATCTGCGCGGCGTAGCCGAGCATCGTGTTGAAGCCGTTGGAGATCGTGTTGAACAGCTGGCCGTTCGGCATCGTCGCGACCACGCTCGTCGGATCGACGAGGTTGCGCACCGACCAGGTCGGGCCGTTCAGCGCCGCGCGCGTCGGCACCATGCCCTGACCGCGGCCGTCGTAGCCGTGGCAGGGCGTGCAGTAGATGTTGAAGCGCTTCTGGCCCCGTTCGAGCAGCTTGTCGTCGACGGCGAACTTCTCGCCGTCGGGATACGTGGCCGGGAAGCCGGTCGTCCACTGCGTGCCGTTATCGCCCGGCACGAGCCCGCGGTAGAACAGGTCGTCCTCCTCGAGCCAGCCGCGCGCGACCGTGCCCTCGATGTCGCCGCGGTTCTCGCGGTCGTCCGGGAACAGGTCCATCGCGGTGTCTGACTTGTACTTCGGCTGGAAGTCCATGTCCGGAAAGATGTGGATGTGCGGCTCGCTCGACTTCGACGTGCGCGCCTTCGCGGCGATCGCGAACGGGATGAGCGCGAACGCGGTCGACGCGATGATGAACGCCGTGATCCACTTCGGCATCGTCTTGCGCGCCGGATCGTTCTCGCGGTGGCAGTCGTCGATCGCGATCGCGCCGGCGTCCTCGAGCAGCTTCTTCGTGCGCGCGTGATCGAAGCGCTCGTCCGAAGCGTGGATGCCGATGAAGAAGCTGTCATCGGTGACGCGCCCGAACCGCTCCTGGCGGAAGAACGGGTGCCACACCTGCGGCAGCTTGTTCGCGGCCCACATGCCGAAGAACGACGTGAGCACGGCGAGCAAGATGCCGCACTCGTACGCGATCGGGATGTTCGCGGGGATCGACCACGTCGGCTTGCCCGAGATGTTCCACGTCCACGCGTGCGCGTTGCAGTACCACTGCAGCGCGAGGCCGCCGAGCGCGCCCGTGAAGCCGCCGCCGAAGATGACGAGCGGCAGGATCGTGCGCTTGACGCCCATCGCCGGGTCGATGCCGTGCACCGGGAACGGCGAGAAGCAGTCGAACTCGGTGTAGCCGGCGTCCTTGACCTTGCGCGCGGCGGTGACGAGCTCGCCCGGCGTATCGAACTCGGCGAGCACTCCGTACAGCTCGCCGTCGCCGTTGCTGGCTTCGCCGTTACCGTTGCTGGTTTCGTCGTGGTTGTCTTTAGGCGTCGACATCAGTGATGCCCTCCGATCGACGGGCCGCCCGCGTGCGCTTCGGGGCTAGCACCCTTGACCTCGCTGATCGCGATCACCGGCGCGAACCGGAAGAACAGCAGGAACAGCATGAGGAACATGCCGATCGTGCCGACGAACACGCCGACGTCGTAGCGCGTCGGCGAGTAGTAGCTCCAGTTCGACGGCAGGAACGAGCGCGACAGCGAGACGCCGATGATGGCGAAGCGCTCGCCCCACATGCCGATGTTGACGACGATGCACAGGATCCAGATCAAGACGTTGTTGTTCTTGACCCACTTGCTCCAGAAGAACTGCGGCACCACGACGTTGCCCGCGAACATCATCAGCCACCACACCCACCAGAACGGGCCGAAGCAGCGGTTGAGGAACGTGAAGCCCTCGAACGGGTTGCCCGAGTACCACGCGATGAAGAACTCGGTGAGGTACGCGAACGACACCATCATGCCGGTGCCCATCATCACGCGGCACATCGCGACGACGTGCTCCTGCTTGATGATGTGCTTCAGGTTGAACAGGTAGCGCAGCGGCAGGAGCAGCGTCATCACCATCGCGAAGCCGGAGTAGATGGCGCCGGCGACGAAGTACGGCGGGAAGATCGTCGTGTGCCAGCCCGGGTTCTGCGACGTCGCGAAGTCGAACGACACGACGCTGTGGACGGAGAACACCAGCGGCGTCGCGAGACCGGCGAGGATCAGGTACGCGCGCTCGTAGCGGTGCCAGTGACGGGCCGAGCCGCGCCAGCCCAGCGCGAGCACGCCGTAGATGATGGCGCGGATGTTCTTGCCCTGCGCGACGCAGCGATCGCGGAACGTCGCGAGGTCGGGGACCATGCCCATGTACCAGAACAGCACCGACGTCGTGAGGTACGTCGTCACCGCGAACACGTCCCACATCAGCGGGGAGCGGAACTGCGGCCACATCGAGCCCATGTCGTTCGGCAGCGGGATCATCCACCACGCGAACCACGGGCGGCCGGTATGAAGCAGCGGGAACAGGCCGGCCGCCATCACGGCGAAGATCGTCATCGCCTCGGCGGAGCGGTTGATGCTGACGCGCCAGGTCTGCCGCGTCAGATACAAGACGGCGGAGATCAGCGTGCCGGCGTGACCGATACCGATCCACCAGACGAAGTTCGTGATGTCCCACGCCCACGCGACCGTGTTCGAGTTGCCCCACACGCCGATGCCGGTCCACAGCAGCTTGTAGATGCTGTAGATGCCCCATGCGAACGCGAGGATCGAGATCGCGAGCGCGACCAGCCACGCCTTGTGCGGCTTGGGCGCTTCGGCGACCCACGCGACGTCGCGCGTGACTGCGCGGAACGCTTCGCGGGCCTTGCCAGGCTCGTGCGGATGAGCTTCAGCTGCGGCGGTGCTCATGACTAGCGCTCCCCTTTGGGCGCGGCGGGCGCAGCGGCGCCAGACACCTTCTGCATGTCCTCGTTCGGGTTGAGAAGGCGCGCGATGAACTTGGTGCGCGGCTTCGTGTAGTTGTCCGGCAGCAGGTCGTACGCGCGGCGATCGGCGTGCAGCTTCGACACGCGGCTCTCGGGATCCTGGAGATCGCCGAACACGATCGCCTCCGTCGGGCACGCCATCTGGCACGCGGTCTCGATCGTGCCATCCGGCATCGGATCGGCGAGGTTGCCGTCGACCGCGGTGCCCGGCACCGGCACGCGGTGCTGGGCCTTCCACTTGATCTTCGCGTTCTGGATGCGCTGCACGCAGTACGTGCACTTCTCCATCACGCCGCGCATGCGCACGGTGACGTCCGGGTTGAACAGCAGCCGGCGGACCTTCGCGCGCGCCTCGCGGAACTCGGAGTTCCAGTCGAGGAAGTTGAAGCGGCGCACCTTGTACGGGCAGTTGTTCAAGCAGTAGCGCGTGCCGATGCAGCGGTTGTAGGCCATGTCGTTGAGGCCTTCATCCGAGTGCGACGTCGCGCCGACCGGGCACACCTGCTCGCACGGCGCGTTCTCGCACTGCTGACACGCGAGCGGCTGCGCCACGACGCGCGGATCCTCGGGCGAGCCCTGGAAGTAGCGATCGATGCGGATCCAGTGCATCTCGCGGTTGTTGATCACCTCGCGGCGGCCGACGACCGGGACGTTGTTCTCGCTCTGACACGCGACCATGCACGCGTTGCAGCCGGTGCACGTCGAGAGATCGATCGCCATCGCCCAGCGATGGCCGTTGTAGGTGTGCTCCTCGAACAGCGACAGGCCGCGCGGTTTCTTGTCCTCGGCGCCGCGCACCGCGGCGTCGTCCCAGAACTCGCTCTCCTCGCCCGCCTTCCAGTTGCGGTTCTTCTCGAAGTCCTTGTTCGTGGTCTCCTTGACGTCCTCGTGCGAGCGGCGCTCGACCTCGGGATCGAAGCCGCCCTTGTCGTAGCCGAAGATCTTCGTCGGACCGGGCTTGTAGTCCCAGTGATCCTGCACGTCGGCGAGCTCGTACTTGCGGCCGCTCGTGGTCACGGTCGCGCCGGTCGCGATGTCGAAGCCGTAGCCGCTCGCGTTGTTCGTCGTGCGGACCTTGTACGTGTCCCAGCCGACGACGCGCTTGCCGGGCACGCTCGAGTCGACGTTGTGCGGGTGGGTGACGACGTGACCTGCTTCGGTACGGCCGCCGCCGAGCACGAGCGCGATCGAGGACCGACCCTGACCGGGCATCGTGTAGCAGGGCAGCTCGACCGAGCGGTCGCCGATCTTGACCGTGATCAACGTGTCGTTCTCGACCTTGAGCGCCTTCGCGGTATCGGGCGAGACCAGCGCGTAGTTGTCCCACGTCACCTTGGTCAGGAAGTCGGGCGTCTCCCACAGCCACGCGTTGTTCGCGAACCGGCCGTCGTAGGTCGAGCTCGAGAAATGGAACGTGACCTCGAGCTGGCCGTTGTCGCGACGCGAGCCGGCCTTCTGGCCGTCCGACAGCCCGGGCTTCTGGAAGCCGACGAGCTGGACCTGCGCGGCCGGCAGCTGCGTCGCGGGGACGAAGCCGTCGTGCACGTTCTGGCGCCACGGCCACATCCCGCCACCGAGCTCGCGGTGCGTGTCCTTGACGAGCTCCTCGCCGCTCTTCTCGTCGCCGAGCAAGAGCGACAGGAATTCCGCCGACGACAGGCCGCCGTACAGCGGCGCGATCAGCGGCTGCGCGATCGAGATCGTGCCGTCCCACGTGCGGGCATCGCCCCACGCCTCGAGGAAGTGCGCGCGCGGCACGTGCCACGTCGCCTTCTTCGAGGTCTCGTCCTCGTATTCGCCGAGGCGGATCGAGATCCCGGCGTTCGCGAGCTTCTTCGCGAAGTCGAGGTCGGCCGGCGCGTCGTAGACCGGGTTACCGCCGAGGATGACGAGCGTCTGCACGCGGCCCGGCTGGTCGAGCGCGGCGCCGAGCGCGCGGATCGCGTCGTGATGCGACGGCCGGTCCGGATCGGGATCCTCGAGGTAATCGAGCGTCGCGCCGACCGCGCCGATCGCCTGGTTGATCTTTGCGACGTACGCGTGGACCTCGGGCGGCTGACGCCGGCCCGCGAGCACGACCGCGCGACCGGTGCTGGCGCGCAGCTCGGCGGCGAGGAACTTGAGGAACCCGGCCGGCTTCTCTTCCTTGAGGAACTCGGAGTCCGGGGTCTCGCCGCCGCCGCCGAGCGCGGCGTCGAGCGCCATCACGAACGGCAGGCCGAGCTCGCTGCGCAGCGGCAGGCGGTGGTCGGCCATCGCGCCGGTGTTCGTGAACGTGCTCTCGACCGACCACAGCCGGTTCATCTTCCCATTCAGCAGCGTGCCGTCCTTGCGGCGGCTCTTCGCGAAGTCGCGGCTGTAGCGCATCGCCGCGGGGTGCTCGACGAAGAGGTCGCAATCGATCGTGACGATCGTCTCGCACTTGTCGAGCTTCGCGAGCGGGCGCACCGGCTTGCCGAACGCGCGCTTGGTGCCGAGCCGCTCGTTGTCCCACGACAGCGGCTCGTACTCGGTCCACACCACGCCCTTGGCCTGGAGCGCGCGGCGCAGCCGCTGCACCGTCGGCGACGACGTCGCCTCGGCCAGCACGTGCATGCCGCCGCCGATCGTCTTGCGGACATCGGCGAGCGCGGCCTTGAGCTGGTCGAGCGACGCGCCCTTGCCGCCGTTCGTCGGGTTCTGCGAGCGATCCGGGTCGTAGAGGTGGAGCAGCGAGCCGGTCGCGAACGTGTGCACGCCGGCGTGGCGCTTGGTGCCGCTCACGATCGGGCCGCCCGCGAACGGATGCTCGGGGTTGCCGTCGAGGTGAATCGGCCGGCCCTCGAACGAGGTCGCGATCAGCGCGTGCGCCGAGCCGCCGAGATCGTAGGCGGTCGTGTACTGCAGCGTCGTGCCCGGGACCTGGTCCTCGGGGCGGCGCGCGAGCGGAACGATCTCCTCCGACTCGTAGCGGCGGCAGCCGCTCGCGGCCGCGAGGCCGGCGAGGCCGGCGCTCGCGCCCATCAAGTGGAAGAAGTTGCGGCGCGACATCGGATCGCGCGGCGGCGGCTGGTCGGCGCCAGGCGGGAACTCGGGCGAGGGCGCGTGTCCCCCGGCGAGCTCGCGCAGCGAGCGCCAGTAGCCGTCGGGCTCGATGGGGCGCGCTACGGCCGGACTGTGGTCGTGGTCGTGATCGTGATCGTGATCGGGATGATCGTGATCGTGGTCGTGGCGATGCGACATGCTCGGCTCTCTTCCTTAGCGGTGGCAGGTCGAGCAGTAGGTGGTCGGGTGGATGTTGTTCTGCTCCGCGATCCGCTTGCCCTCGTCGGGCGCACGGTGCGGCGTCTGGTTCGGATCGTCGTAGCCCATCACGGTCAGGTTCGCGGGATCGCGCAGGTACGGCGTCGGATCGCGGTGACAGTCGATGCACCAGCCCATCGTCAGCGCCTTGGCCTGGTAGACCTTGACCATCTGATCGATGCGGCCGTGACACGTCTCGCAGCCGATCGCCGCGTTCGTGTGCGCCATGTGATTGAAGTAGACGTAGTCGGGCAGGTCGTGGACGCGCGTCCAGCGAACCGGCACGTTCTCGGCGTACGCCTGCCGGATCGGCAGCAGCACGTCCGAGTCCTTCTTCACCTGCGAGTGACAGTTCATGCAGGTCGTGGCCGGCGGAACCGCCGCCTTGCCCGCGCGCTCGACTGTCGTATGGCAGTACCGGCAGTCGAGACCGAGCTCGCCGGCGTGCAGCGCGTGGCTGTACGGGACGGGCTGGTCAGGCTGATAGCCGATGCGAATCGCTTCGGGCGTCACGCCGTACGCGATCAGGGCGATCAAGTAGATCGGCGCTCCGATCGCCAGGAGGTTGACCCACTTCTTGAGGGTCTCGGTCCATTCCGGAAACGTGAATCTGGGCATAAACCCCTACAAGGCTCGGAAGTGCGATGCGAGTGATCGCACATCGCGTCGTGCGTTCGCGTGCGGCAAGGTGCCCGTCCTTGGGCACGCGACAATTCACCGCACGGGCGGAGATCGCGCAGTGGCTTCGTGCAGCCCGTGCGCTCCGCAGCCGATGCGCGATTCGAGCACCAGATCGCGCGGTTGGGCTGGCGCGCGGGTCGCAATGAGCACGGCCATGGCGGCTGTATTCTGCTTCGTGTTCCTGTTCGGCCTGGCAGCCTGTGCGCTGCTGGCCAAGGTGTTCTTCACCGGCAGCCTGGTCAGCGCGGTGGCCGGCACGATCTTCATCGCCCTCGCCGTCGGCGTGTTCATCGCCGCGTTCAAGCTCGCGAAGGGCTGGGAGAGTGAAGCCGGTCCGGAGCACTGACCACGTGACATCATCGGCGCGTGACCTACGCGGTCGTCGCGCTGCTGCTGCTCGCGATCGCCGCGGCCGTCGCGGTCTACGTCGTCGTCCTTTGGCGCCGCCGGCGGCGCCGACCGGTCGTCGAGCCGGGCGCGCGCGGGCCGACCCTGCCGGTCGTGCTCGTGCACGGCCTGTTCGGGTTCGATCGGATCGGCGTGCCGGGAGCGAAGCTGCACTACTTCCGCGGCATCGCCGAGCACCTCGAATCGCTCGGCTGTCACGCCCATGCGGTGCGGCTGCCGAGCGCGGCGTCGGTGCCGGAACGCGCGCAGATCCTCGCCGAGCGGCTCGCCGCGCTCCCGCACGACCGCGTCGACCTCGTCGCGCACAGCCTCGGCGGGCTCGACGCGCGGTTCGCGCTCGCGCGCATCGGCCTCGCCGGCCGGGTCCGCGCGCTCGTCACCGTCGGCACCCCGCACCTCGGCACGCCGCTCGCCGACCTCGCGACCGATGGTCCGCTCGCGATCGCGCGGCGCGCGATCGCCGCGCTCGGCATGCCGATCCACGCGCTCGACTGGCTGTCGACAGCGGCACTCGCGCGGTTCAACGGCGAGGTCCTCGACGTGCCGGGCGTTCGTTACGCGTGCGTCGTCGGCGGCATGCGCGACCCGAGCACGCCGGTGCCGCTCGCGATCGCGCCGATGCACGCGTACTTGAAGTCGGTCGCCGGCGCGAACGACGGGCTGGTCCCGGTCGCGTCGCAGTACTGGGGCGAGACGCTCGCCGAGATCGAGGCCGACCACTTCGCGCAGGTCGGCTGGCAGATCGGCGTGCGCGGCACGTTCGATGCGCGCAGCCTGTACGCGTTCGTCGTCGCGCGACTCGGCGACGTGCGCGTCAACGAGCGAGCGAGCCCACGTCCCCGGAGCGCGTGATCCAGTAGACGGCCTGGGTATCGGCGGCGACGTCGAACGCGTCGAGGCCGCCGGCGAGCGGCGTTTCGACGTCGGTGCCGGTCGCGTCGTAGACATCGCCGTCGACGAGCGCGTACGGGTGGCCGCCGGCGATCGCGACGCGCGACAGCGTGCCGTGCAGCTCGGTCACCTCGCGCGTCGTGAGGTTCGTGACGAAGCTGTACGACGAGTTGGTGAGGTTCGTGCCGTACGCCGCGGCATCGGCATCGGCGGCGACCGCGAACGTGTCGGACTGCGCCTCGATCTCGGGCATCCCGGTCGGCGACGCGAGATCGACCGCATCGAGCGTGGTGTCGTCGACGTAGTAGACGGTCGTGCCGCGCACGGCGACCGAGCCGAGCGTCTCGGTCGCGGTCGCGACGAGACCGGTGACGCCGCCGGCCTGCGCGTCGACGGTGACGAGCAGCGCGCCGGTCGATAGCACGATTTGCTTGTCGGCGAGCGCGAGCTCGCCGGCGCCGTCGCTCGCCGCGGCGGACGCGAGCGGCGTGACCGTGCCGTCGAGCCCGACGTGATCGAGCTCGACCGCGTTGTTGGCAATGCTGGTCGCGAGCACGCCGTCGTCGTTATCGTCGGCGACGATCGCGACGTACGTGCGATCGGGCGTGGTCGCGATCGTGTGCGGCGTGCCGCCGCCCGCGCGCGGCGCGCACACCAGCGACGCGTGCTCGGCGACGACGATGCAATCACCGGCGAGCGCGAGCCGGCCGGGCTCGCCGAGCGAAACCGAGCCGGTCGGCGACGAGGTGGTGGTACAACCCGCGGCCAACGAGGCGATGACGAGGAAGGTGCGCTTCATGGCCAGACGATCGCGCACGGCTCGCCCGCATTCGATTACGGGTTCGTGAATGCAAACTACTTCACACGACTGCGCACGATCGATTGCAGGGCACCTCCCCCGCGGCGGCAGGAGAGGTCGCGATTCCGGGCGGTTGCGCGCGAGCACGGTCGGCCTCGGAGTTGCTGAGGGAGGGGCCATGCACAAGTCCGTCTTCGTCCTCGCGCTGGCGGCGTGTGGATCCACCCACGGCGGCGGGCCCGGGGATCAAGGAGTCGATGCCAGCGGCAGCTCGATCGTCGATGCCGAGCCCGGCGATGGCGGAGCGACCGACGCCGCGGTCGACGCGCCGACACCACCCGCGATCCAGGTGCTGCGCGGCGTCGATCGCGCGTCGGCGTTCGCGCTGTCGGAAGCGAAGACGCTCGCGAACAGCCACGGCGTGCAGTGGACCGGCGTGTACATCGGCGGCCCGTGCAGCGCCGGCTCGGGGTGGACGAAGTCGGTCGTGAGCTCCCTCGCGAGCAACGTGGGCTGGGTGTTCATGCCGATCTTCGTCGGTCAGCAGACGTCGTCGATCTGCGGCGCCGACACGCTGACCGCGGCGCAAGGCACGAGCGATGGCGAAGCGGCCGCGGCGAAGATGGCTTCGTTCGGCTGGGACGCGCACCAGAACATCCCGGTGTGCCTCGACCTCGAGGCCGGCAGCTACGGCGCGAACCCGTCGGGCTCGCTCGCGTACGCGAAGGCCTGGCGCGATGCCGTGCGCTCCGCCGGATATCTCGCGTATCTATATTCGAATCCGACCGCGATCAACGCGCTGTACGACGGCAACGTGAAGTTCGACGGCGCGTGGCCCGCGAGCTGGTTCTATACCAACTTCGCGAGTGTCAGCCCGAGCGATCTCGATCAGCTCGGCACGCGCTACACGAACGAGAACCGCGCCTGGCAGTACGCCGGCTCGTTCGCGGTCTCGGGCGCGGGCGACGTCGACGGCGACTCGTCGGATCTGTTGCTCGCGCCCGCGCCGGGCGGGACCAACCTGTAAGAGCGGAGTTACCGCCAAGGCGCCAGAGACGCCAAGGCGCCAGCAGAACTGGTTCGGGCCCGATCCTGTTCTTCTGGCGCCTTGGCGTCTCTGGCGCCTTGGCGTAATTTTTTTTACGGGTGCGCCGGAGCGCTGAGCGCCGGCGGAATCTGCCGCTTCGAGATGATCCGGCCGCGCAGCACGTTGACCGGCACGGGCGGCGTGAGCTCGTACAGGAAGCCGCGCGTGTCGATGCGCGCTCGAAACGACTGATCGTCGTGAAACACGATGCGGTCGAAGCGATCCTCGCGCGACAGCAGCTGCTCGCCGCGCACGACGTGCTCGCGGTGCCGCAGCAAGAAGTCGCCGAGTCGCACCGCGAGCTGGTTGTACAGGCGGTGACAGCCATGGCTCGTGCCGTTGACGATCGACGTCACGCTCGCCGAGCCGTGCGTGCCGATCCCGTTGTCATCGAGCCGAGTCGTGCCGTCCTTGAGCCCGATCTGCTGCAGGTGCTCGAGCAGCACCATGCCGTACGCCGCGTGCGGGCCGGGGCCGAAGATCTCGGTCTTCAATCCCCAGTGCCCGTTCCACAGATTCTTGACCAGGTCGCGATCGGGCGTCGTCTTCGGCGGCAGCCACGTCGGGCCGGCGTACAGGTCGCGCCACACGCGCTTGCCGACCTCGGACTCCTTCCAGCGCTGCACGATCGAGCCGTCCGGCATGCGGACGTCCGCCCAGCCGCCGATCGTGGTCGGCCACCGGACGAGCGGACGCTTCACGCCACGAAACGTCGTGAACACGATCATCGTCGGACGGTGCGGCACGATCCGCCGGAACGGCGGCGGCTCGTCGTCGTAGAACACGTCGCCGCGATCGATCTCGACCGACAGGTCCATGTGCGGCGCGTGGTACGGAGGCGGCGGCGGCAACCGCAGCGCGACGCGCACGCCGTCCGGGTGCTTCGCGAGGAATGCGCGCGCGTGATCGAAGTCGGTCCAGCCCAGCTCCTTCGCCGCCGCCTCGGTCGCGGCCGAAACCAGATCGGGCGCGGCATCGGGAAGCGGCGCGCCGTTGCGCGCCGCGCGCATCGGCGCGGGATCGAGCCAGCGGCCCAGCACCGGCTGCTCGCCCGTGCCCGCGGTGCCGTCCTCGATCACGCCGGTCGCGTCGACGACGCGCTCGCGCAAGACGCGCAGCGCCATGCGGAAGTCGAGCTCGCGGCTGTCGACCTGCAGCGCGTCGCGGGTGTCGGGATCGAGCCGCTCGGTCGGCATGAGGAAGTTGCGGCGCTGGAACAGATCGACCGCATTCGCGGTGCGCCACGTGAAGCCGCCGTCGGTGTCCTTGTCGACAAGCCAGCCCTCGCAGCGCAGCTCCTGCTCGGCCGCGACCAGCGCCGCGTGCTGGTCATCCAGCTTCTGCCACTTCGCGCGCAGATCCGCGTTCGCCGGTTGCTTCGCGAGCAGCGCCTCGTACGTCGTGCGCCACGCGTTCTGCTGATCGACCACGGGCTTGTCGTCGAGCGACAGCGCGCGCTCGAGCTTCGCGATCGGCTTGCCATCGATCGCGGCGTGACATGCGTGCCGCGCGTCGTCGCCGAGCCGCGCGCGCACGATCGCGAGCGACGGCACGATGCCGTACAGCTCGGCGAGCGCGTCCTCGCCGGCGAGCGCGCGGCCGCGGTCGTCGTGCTCGGCCGCGAGCGCGAGGTACTTGTCGTGAAAGCTCGGCACGCTGCCGTCGGCCGCGGGCGCGAAGATCGTGGGCGTCCACGTGTCCGTCAGATCGACGATCGCGAGCCCGCGGGCGCGCGCGTCGGCGATACACATCGGCTCGCGCTCGACGCCGGCCTCGACGCGCAGCGCGGTGATGCAGCGGCCGTCCGCCGCGACCTCGGACCGCAGCTGCTGCGCGCTCGCTTGCGTGCTCGGCGCGATCGCCGACGTCGCCGTCGGCGTCGGCGTAGCAGACCCTCCACAAGCTGCGAGGGCCAGGAACAGCACCCCTCGTGCGCGCACTCGTCCAATGATGGCATCCGCGACGCGAACGGTCCACGTTCTAGCGTGACGCGGCGCGCGGTCGGGCTCGCCGCGCGGCGCGGAACGAGGCAAGCTGTAAGAAACGTCATGCGCTGGGACCGCAACTACTCGAGCTCCGAGGTCGAAGACCGCCGCGGCGACGCACCGATCGCCGGCGGCGGCGGTGTACCGCTGTGGGGGATCCTGCGGCTGTTCAGCCTGTTCGGCTGGAAGGGCACGGCCGTCGGGCTGGTCCTCGCCGGCGCGCTCGTCGTCGGCAGCCGGATCATGGGCGGCGGCGGTGGCGAGACCCGCGTCGGCCATGCGCCGATCTCGCAGTCGGCGCAGGAGGACGAGCTCGCGCATTTCGTCGGGTTCGTGTTCGACGACGTGCAGACGTCATGGCGCGCGCAGATGCCGGGCTACCGCGACGCGCACCTCGTGCTGTTCCGCCGCGCGACCCGCTCGGGCTGCGGCACCGCGACGATGGCGGTCGGGCCGTTCTACTGCCCGGTCGACCGCAAAGTCTACATCGACCTGTCGTTCTATGACGAGCTGCGCCGCAAGCTCGGCGCGCCCGGCGACTTCGCGCAGGCGTACGTGATCGCGCACGAGGTCGGCCATCACGTACAGAACCAGCTCGGCCTGCTGCGCGATCAGATGAATCATTCGATCGAGATCGAGCTGCAGGCGGACTGTCTCGCCGGCGCGTGGGCGAAGGACGCCGAGCGCCGGGGCGAGCTCGAGACCGGCGATCTCGACGAGGCGCTCAACGCGGCGACGCAGATCGGCGACGACACCCTGCAGCGACGCGAACAGGGTTACGTCCAGCCCGAGACGTGGACGCACGGCTCGTCGGCGCAGCGCCGCGGCTCGTTCCAGCGCGGCTACGACGGCGGCCCGAGCGCGTGCGGCGTCAGCTTGCAGCCGGCGAGATGATGCCGGCGCCGCTCGCGTCGGGCGACACGATGACGATGTAGCCGACGCCGCCACCGCCGCCACCGCCGCCACCTTTCTCGACGTCCTTCGGCGAGCCGCCGCCGAGCGTGGTGCCCGCGCCGCCCGGGCCGCCATCGCTGCCGGTCGGCGAGCCACCCGCGCCGCCCGGCGCCGGTGTCGTCGAGAGCGCGCCGGCCGTGCCGGGATTGCCGGCGTTGCTGTTGCCAGAGGCTTCGCCGCCGCCGCCGCCGTTCGCCGCGATCGCGCCGTCGTACTGCACGTGCGGCGCTTCGAGCATGATCATGCCGCCCGCGCCGCCGCCGCCGCCGCCCGCGTCGCCGTACGTCCCGTTGCTCTGTTGTCCGCCGCCGCCGCCGCCGCCACCGGCGTCGAGGCTCGCGGTCGCACCGACCACGATCATCTGCTGCGCGACGATGTACAGCCCACCGCCGCCGGCGCCGCCGGTGCCGCCGTTGTTCGCGCCGGTGCCGCCGTTCGCGCCCGCGCAACCGCCGAGTGGACCGAGCGGCACGCTCGCTGCCGCGGCGCCGCCGTGCCCGCCGCTGCTCGGGCCGCCGTCGGAGTCGCCGTTGCCGCCCGCGCCGCCGCTGCCGCCAAAGCCGCCGCCGCCGCCGCCCGCGCCGCCGCCGTTGTCGCTCGCGCCAGCCGTCGGCCCGCCGTCGCAGGTGACGCGCGCGCCGGCGCCGCCCGCGCTGACATCGATCGCCGCGTTGCCGTCGAGCGTGACCGCGCCGAACGCGACGATCGCGAACGGCACCATGCCGGTCGCGCGCAGCTGTGCGCCTGCCGCCAGGTGCAAGTTGTCGACGACGATCGCCTCGACCTGCCCCGCCTTCGCGGTGAGCGAGACGCTCGTGACCGCGATCGGCACACCGTTCGCCGCAAGGATCCCGGAGCTCGTGTCGTAGGTGTTGTCGCCGGTGAGCGTGAGGTCGCTCGCGCCGCTGCCGACGAGCGAGCAGGTGTCGAACTGCATCGAGAACGACGTGCACGCGTCGGGCATCCCGCCGCCGCCGCCACCACCGCCGCCGCCGCCGCCACCGCCGCCGGCGTTCGGGTTGCCGGGCGTGAACCCGCAACCGAGGACGAACACGAGCAGCCACGAGCGACGCATGCGCGCTGTATAGCCTAACCCGGCACGAGCACGATCTTGCCTTTTACCTCGCGGCGCTCGAGGCGCCCGAGTGCGTCGCCGGCCGCCGTGAACGGCATCACGGCATCGATCGCCGGATGCAGCTTACCCTCGGCGATCCACGCGAACAGCTGGTCGGCGTGCGCGAGGTTCGCGGCGGCTTCGCGCATCGCGAACATGCCCCAGAACACGCCGACGATCGCGCAGCCCTTGAGCAGCACGAGGTTGAGCGGAATCTTCGGGATCTCGCCCGACGCGAAACCGATCACGAGGTAGCGGCCCTGCCAGCCCGTGGCGCGCAGCGCGGCCTCCGAGAACGCGCCGCCGACCGGATCGTAGACGACGTCGACGCCGTTGCCGGAGGTCACTGCCTTGACGCGCTCCATCAGATCCTCGCGCGAGTAATCGATCACCTCGGACGCGCCGTGCTCGCGGCAGAACGCGAGCTTGTCCGCGGTCGACGCGGCCGCGATCACGCGCGCACCGAGCAGCGCGCCGAGCTCGACCGCCGAGATCCCGACACCGCCGGCCGCGCCGAGCACGAGCAGCGATTCGCCCGAGCGGATCGCGGCGCGGTCGACCAGCGCGTGATACGTCGTGAGGTACGTGAGCAGCGTCGCGGCGCCGACCTCGAAGCTCACCGCGTCGGGCAGCTTGACGACGGTCTGCTCGGGAACGAGCACGCGCTCGGCGAACGCACCGTACAGCAGCGTGGCCGCGACGCGATCGCCGACCGCGACACGCGTGACGCCGCTGCCGACCGCCTGGACCACGCCCGCGAGCTCGCCGCCGGGCGAGAACGGAGGCGACGGCTTGAACTGATACTTGCCACGTGACAGCAGGATGTCCGGGAAGTTCACGCCGGACGCCCGGACATCGACGAGAACCTGTCCGGCACGGACGTCCGGCTCCGAAATATCGTCGATCCGCAGGCCGGACGGCCCCGACATGTCGTGGACTCGGACAGCTTTCATGCCGCGGAGTCTACGCGAGCCGCACCATACGTGCCGAGCACGCGCAGCTCGGTCGTGAGCGGGGCAAGCTCGGCGAGCACGCTCTGAAACGGCGCGCTCGCGGAGTGACCGAGCACGTCGATGTAGAAGCGATACGTGAACGGCGCGTCCGCGATGGGCCGCGACTCGAGCTTGGTGAGCGACAGCCCGCGCGCGGCGAACTTCATCAGGACCTCGCCGAGCGCGCCGGGCCGATCGGCGAGCGCGAGCACGAGCGAGGTCTTGGCTGGGGCATCGTCGGCGAGCGGCGCCGGCCGCAGCGCGACCTCGACGAAGCGCGTCGCGTTTCCGGCCGCGCTCTGGATGCCGCGCTCCACGATCGCGAGGCCGTACGTGCGCGCCGCCGCGGCGCTCGCGATCGCGCCGAGCGTACGATCGCCGGTCTGGGCCACGCGCCGAGCCGCGCCCGCGGTGTCAAGCTCGGGGCGCGCGACGAGGTGCGGGTGCTGCGCGAAGAACGTCGCGCACTGCGCGAGCGCCTGCGGGTGCGAGATCACGACGCGCAGCTCGCCCGCGGTCACGCCGGGCAGCGCGAGCAGACAGTGCTCGATCGAGCTCACGACCTCGCCCGTGATGTGAAGCGCGCCGCCGGCGAGCAGATCGTACGTCTCGTTGATGCTGCCGGCGGTCGTATTCTCGATCGGGAGCAGCGCGAGATCCGCCGTGCCGTGGAGCACCGCATCGGCGGCCGCGCGAAACGACTCGTGGCCGGTCAAGAGCGCACCGCCCGCGCGCCCGGCGTAGCGCCGCTGCGCCGCCAGGTGACTGTAGCTACCCTCGACGCCCTGATACGCGACCCGCAGCGGCGCATCCGGACGGTTGCGCACGGCCGCCTCCTGGTGCGCGACCGACATGTCCATGACGACGCGATACAGCCGCTCGATCTGGTGAGGATCGATGCCGGCCGTGGTCGCGCGCTCGCGCAAGCTCAGCAGCAGGCGCTCCTCGCGCTCGCGGTCGCGAAACGGGCTGGCCGCGTCGAGCTTCGCGACCACGACATCCTCGACGATGCGCATGCGCTCGGCGAGTAACGCGATGATCTTGCGGTCGACCTCGTCGATGCGATCGCGGAGCGTGCTGAGATCCATATCTAACTGTAGACTGACTTGCAGCCGTGACGGATCGCCCGAAGCCCGAGCTGGTTCCGCACGCGCCCGAGGTGGTGGAGCGCGTCGGCGAACCGCCCGTCGTGGCACGGCTCGTGGTGGAGATCCGCAGCGACGGTACGCGCACGATCGCGCGCGGCGCGCTCGAGGACGTGCAGCGCGGCGAGCGCACTGCGATCGAGGCGCGCGGCGACAGCCCGCTCCAGCTCGCGATCGCGCTTGCGCGCACGCTCACGCAGCTGCCGCGCCTGGCCGCACGGGCGAGCGTGCGCGGGCTGCTGTCGCGCCCGCGCAAGAAGTGATCGCCGCCGCGAGGCACGGCCCCTGCACCTTGTCCCGCGCATGCAGGACGTACGCTGGCCCTTACTCAAGCGGCTCCTGGTCGAGGACGGCTGGGTGTGGCGCGAAAACACGCTGTACGCGCCGCACGAGACGATGTGGTTCACGACCAGCTCGGACAGCCCCGACTACGCCGAGTTTCGCGATCGCATGACCGAGACGCTCGAGCGCGTCGACCAATCCGATCTGCACGACGACCTCGTGAGCCTGGTGTCGGCGCTCGACACCGTGCTGCGCGGAAACTAGCGGCCTAGCGCGTGCCGGGGCGCGGCAGCATCGGCAGCTCGCGCACGCGCGTGCCGGTGAGCGCGAACCACGCGTTCGCGATCGCGGGAGCCACCGGCGGCACGCCCGGCTCGCCCGCACCGCCGGGCGGGGCGTCGCTGGCGACGAGCTCGACGTGGATCGCGCGCGGCGCCTCGGGCATGCGCAGCACGCGATAGTCGCGATAGTTCGACTGCACGACCGCGCCGCGCTCGTACGTGATGGCGCCGTGGAGCGCGTTCGACCACGCGAACACGAACGCGCCTTCCATCTGGTAACGCACGCGATCGGGGTTGATCGCGATGCCGACGTCGGCAGCGATCCACGCCTCCTCGACGCGCGGCTCGCCGTGCCGGCCCTTGACGACCTGCGCGACGACCGCGACGTAGGTGACGAAGCTGCGATGCGCCGCGAGCCCGAGCGCGCGACCCTCGCGCTTGTCCCAGCCCGCCATCGCGGTCGCCTTCTCGATCACGCGATGCAGACGGCCGACGTCGAGCGGGTGGCGATCGAGCGGCATGCCGTAGTTCGGCAGATCCGTGACGCCCTGGCCCGCCGCATCGAGCTGGCGGGCGGGGCCGAGCACGCGCAGCAACATGTCGCGCGGATCGCGCTTCGTGGCGTCGGCGAGCTCGGCGATGAACGACTGCACCGCGAACGCCTGCTGGATGTTGCACACCGAGCGCAGCCAGCCGATGCGCGTGTGTGCGGGTGCGGCGCCGGTCTGCATGCTGATCGCCGGCACCGCGAGCGGAAGATCGAGCACGCCCTGGCCGAGCTCGCCATTCGATGGATGATCGGCGCCCGCCTTGAACGTCGAGCTGATCGTCGGATACGCGATGCGATGCCGCCACGCGACGACCTCGCCAGCCGCGTCGAGCCCGGCGGCGAGCGACTGCGCGCTGTGCGTGTGATAGCTCGAGTGGCGCAGATCGTCGTCGCGCGTCCACTGCACGCGCACGGGCACGCCGGCTTCCTTCGCCAGCCGCGCCGCCTCGACGGCGAAGTCCGGGAACGACTTGCGCCCGAAACCGCCGCCGAGCAGCGTGACGTGCACGGTGACGTCCTGCTTCGGGATGCCGAGCGCGGCACCGACCGCCTCCTGCGTGCCCTGCGGGTCCTGCGTGCACGCCCACACCTCGGCGCGACCGCCATCGACGCGCGCGATCGCGGCCGGCGGCTCCATCGGCGCGTGCGCGAGATGCGGCACGACGTACTCGGCTTCGACCTTGCGCGCCGCCCCGGCGAGCGCGGTCTCGACGTCGCCGACCGAGCGTACGATCTCGCCCGGCGCGCGCACGGCCGCGAGCAGCTCGCGTCGATACGCGCGCGAATCGTAGCCACCGTGCTCGCCGGCGTCCCACGTGACCTCGAGTGCGGCGCGCCCGCGCAGTGCGGCCCACGTGTTGTCGCCGATCACGGCGACGCCGCCGAGCGCCTGCATGTTCACCGGCGGCGCGGGCGTCGGCAGCTCGACGACCTTGCGCACGCCGGGGATCGCGAGCGCGCGCTTGCTGTCGACCTTCGTCGCCTTGCCGAACAACACCGGCGGCCGCGCGACGACCGCGACGAGCATGTCGGGCAGTCGCACGTCGGCGGCGTAGGTCGCGCGTCCCGTCGCGACGTCGGGCCCGTCGCGCAGCGGCAGCTCCTTGCCGATGAAGCGCAGCTCCTTCGCCGGTCGCAGCTTCGGCGTGGCCGGCACCGGCAGCTTCGCCGCGTCGGCGGCGAGCGCGCCGAACGGGAGCGAGCGCTTGCCGTCCCAGATCGCGCCGTCGCGCGCGGCGAGCCGCGCTTCGGGCACGCCCCAGCGATGCGCGGCCGCGGTGACGAGCATCGCGCGTGCGGTGGCGCCGAGCGCGCGCAGCTGCTCGTACGGTTTGCGGATCGACGACGAGCCGTCGGTGTCTTGATCGCCGTAGCGAACGTCGCCGTCGCCTTGCACGACGTGGATCGCCGCCGGATCGGCGCCGAGCTCGTCGGCGATGATCACGGGAATCGTGCTGCGCACGCCCTGCCCCATCTCCGAGCGCGCGCACACGATCGCGATCGAGCCATCGCTGCCGATCTGGATGAACGGGTTCGGCGAGAACACGGTCGTCGCCGGCGCCTCGGCCTTGCCCGGCCCGGCCGCGACGCGCCGCTCGAGGCCGAGCGCGAGGCCCGCGGTCGCGGCGCCGAGCCCGAGCACGAACGCGCGGCGCGTGATCGCGATCGTCACTTCATCCCCGCCGCGGTCTTGATCGCGGTGCGGATCCGCACGTACGTCCCGCACCGGCAGATGTTGCCTGCCATCGACTGGGCGATGTCGTCGTCGGTCGGCGCCGGATTCGCCGCGAGGAGCGCCGCAGCCGTCATGATCTGACCGGCCTGGCAGTACCCGCATTGCGGCACGCCCGCGTCGACCCACGCGCGCTGCAGCGGATGATCGCCGGTCGCCGACAGGCCCTCGATCGTCGTCACCGCGCGGCCCTTCGCGCGATGCAGCGGCGTCACGCACGCGCGCACCGGGTTGCCGTCGAGGTGGATCGTGCACGCACCGCACAGCGCCTCGCCGCAGCCGTACTTCGTCCCGGTCAACCCGAGCACGTCGCGCACGACCCACAGCAGCGGCATCTCGGGATCGACGTCGAGCTCGCGCTCGACGCCGTTGATCGTCACGCGAATCATGGCGGGCACTCCGCGCCGGTGTCGATCCACGCCGCGGCGAGCTCGCCGAGCAGCGCCTGCGTGCCGGGCGCCGGCGTGCGCCCCCAGCCCGGCGACCACGCCCATCCGACGAGGCGATCCTTCGTCATGTGGTCGCGGATCTCCGCGAGCGAGCGATCGCCGTTGCGCGTGCGATCTTTGATCTGCTCGCAGATCTCGTGCGGCGAGCGGTCGAGCCACACCATCGCGACCGGCGCGAGGTGCCAGCCGGGCGCGCCGGGCACGCGCGCGAGCTCGAGGTTGTGGTCTTGATGGCACGTCTGGCACTGCATGCCGACGACGCCGCGATCGGCCGACCCGCGCACGACCGGTGGATCGTGGAGCTCGTGATCGTCGCCCTGACGCGGCGCCTCGTCGGGCGTGTGGCAGTTCACGCAGCGCGGATGCAGCAGCACCTTTCCCATCTCGGCGAACAGCGCGCGCGACCGTTCGGCGCGATCGGCGATGCGCTCGAACGCGGCCGGTGCGGCGAGCGCGGTCGGATCGACGCGCGGCTGTGCGGGCACCGGCGCCACCGGCGGCGGCGCGCTCGTGCTCGAGCCGCACGCGGCAAGCGTGACGATCGCGGCAAGACGCGTGCTCACGCACGTATCCTACCAGCGCCGGCGCCAC
This sequence comes from Kofleriaceae bacterium, assembly GCA_035500135.1. Classification (GTDB taxonomy): domain Bacteria; phylum Myxococcota_A; class Polyangia; order Haliangiales; family Haliangiaceae; genus JABFXX01. The sequence continues at coordinate 3,157 of DATJXL010000206.1, read as the reverse complement.
AACAGATCGACGCCGTCGTACCCGCGATCGCCGACCGTTCCCGAGATCGAGAGCCGACGCGCGAGCCAGTACTCGATCTCGCCTTCCCCCGAGTTCTCGTCGGGTCGAGCCTCGAGGCGCTGGCGCCACGCCACGAACAGCTCGTGCGTGATCCAGCGCCCGACCTCGACTGCCGCGCTCGACGTCGCGGTCGCCGCCTGATAGCGCAGCACGTCGACGTCGACGGGGAGCGCTTTCTTGACCAGGCCGCCGAGCTCGCCGGCGAGCAACGAGCCGGCCACGCCCGCGACATTTTGCTGCTGCGATGACGCCTGGTTCGGATCGCCGTTCGGCTCGCCTCCGAGCAGGAACCCGAGCAGCTCCGCCTGCGAGTAGGTCGCCGGCATGCTCGTCAGGTGCAGCTCGGGCTTGCTCGCGCGGCCGCGCACCTCGGTGATCGTCGAGACGTCCGGGAAGTCATACGTGATGCGCACGTCGAGCTCGGGGTCGGCGCTGCCGTCGAAGTGCAGCGTCGCGTGATCGACGCTGTAGCGGCGGCCGAACAGCACGAGATCACCCCGATCGAGCGACAGGTCGCCGAGCAACGCGACGTGTTCGGCTCCGACGAGCACGCGCAGCTTGCCGGTCGCGTCGCCGCGTACTTCCTGCGACGCGATCTTCGTGCGCTCGAGCGTGATGTCGGCGACGAGCACGGGTTGCTCGGGTGGCGGCCGCGCGCCCGCCGAGGTCGACGCGGGTGTGCGCGGCCGAACGGGCGGCCCGAACGTCATGTCGGCGGGCGCACCGACCGGCGCGAGCGCGCGTCCTTTCGCGTCCGGCACGTGAAGATCCCCGTCGCGCACGACGAGCTGCGCGTGCCAGGCGTCGCTCGTGCGTTGCAACTGCGCCGCGATCGTCGCCGAGACGACCGGCTGCGTCGTGCCGATCAGCTGCACGCGGTGGAGCACGAGCGTCGCGCGGCCGGTCGGCGCGTCGGTCGCGAGCGGCGCCGTCGCGTCGAGCGTGACGTCGCCGCGGTTGAGCTTGCCGGTCGCGCGCAGCGTCGCGGTGCCGCCGGCGATCGCGACCGCGAGATCGCCGCGATACAGCGTGCCGATCTCGGGCGCGATCGGCACGCGCGCGTTCGCGACGTGCAGCGTGCCGGCGAGCCGGGCGGATTTGGGATCGAGGCCGTGCAGCACGAGCTTGGCGTCGAGCGCACCCTCGATGCCACTGGCGGGCCCCGGCACGAGCACGACGAGCGGCGCGAGCTCGAAGCGCGTCGCGTCGATCGTCACGTCGGTCGTCGCGGCGAGCGTCGCGGCGAGCTCGCGCCAGCGCGGGCGGCCGGTCGCACGAACGCGTAGCGTGCCGCCGCCAGCCTCGTCGCCCTCGACCGCGAGCGCGGCCGCCTCCGGCGTCCAGCTGGCGCTCAGCGCGAGCCGCCGCACGACGGTCGGCGCCGCGGCGAGCGTTGTGGCGCGAACATCGCGCGCGACCAGTGAGGCGGTCGCGGTCGGACGGGCGAGCGTGCCGGCGAGATCGATCGATCCGGCGAGCGCGCCGTCGGCGACGTGCGGCACGGCGACGAGCGCGGCGAGCGCGGCGAACGTTGTCGCCGCGAGCTCGCCGTGCGCGGTGATCGGCGCGGTGCGTGCCGTGCCCGGTGCGACGAGCAGGCGATCGGCCCCGACCGCCAGGTGCGCGTCGAGCGCGACGAGCGGTTGCCCGCGCGCGCGGGCGACGAGTCGCGCGCTCGTTGCGGCGCGATCGCCCTCGGCGTCGACGTGCACGTCGACCGCGCGCACGAGCCGGCCACCGCGCACGGCGTGGACGTCGAGCGCGATGCGCGCGCCGCGCAGCGCGCGCGACACGCTCGCGGTGAACGACGCGGTTCCGGTCAGCGGCGCCGCGATGCCGAGGCGCGCGAGCCGGGCCGGATCGAACGCGAGCTCGTGCGCGTCGAGGCTCGCGTCGCGCACGGCATTGCGGTCGAGCGCGCGCCACGCGGCGCGATCGAACGGCCGCGCCGGCAACGCGAGCGTCGCGACCAGCCGCGCCGCGCCGATCTCGGCAGCGGTCGCGTCGACGGTCGCGGTCACGTCGCCGAGCGCCGCCGGTGCGAGCGCGAGCCGCGCGGTGAGCTCGCCGAGCTCCACCGGAGATGCGGCGACGCGCCCGCGCGCGTCGGCTCGTCCCGACACGTCGCCCGCGGTGACCCGCAACTCGGCAGACAGGATCCCGCGGACGTCGGCGCGCGATCCGACGAGCTGCGCGAGCTCGTGCAAGTCGACGCGCGCGAGCTCGACGTGCGCGCGTCGGATCGCGCGCCGCGACAGCGCTTGCCACGCGCGCACATCCGCGAGCTCGGCAGGCGCCGCGAGCTCGGCGTCGAGCCGTGCGGCACCGACTCGGGTGTTCGCGATGCTCAGCTCGCGCACCGAAACGCGGCCCGGCGCGAACGCCAGCGTGCCGGCGCCAGTCCACGCGGCGTCGCGTGTCGGCGCGAGCTCGTAGCGGCGCACCGCGATCGTCGTCGTCGCGCCGGCCGTCGCGCGCGCGGCGAGCGCGACGCGAGCGAGACGCAGCGAGCCGCGGACGAGCCCGGTCGCCTCGACGCGCACGTCACCGTTCGCGCGCGCGGGCACGTGCGCGAGCTCGCCGGCGACATGCAGCTCGTTCGCGGACGCGTCCGCGATCCGGACGTCTTGGCCGTCGACGTGCGCCGCGATCGCGAGATCGGGTGCCGGCGCGAGTGGACCGCTGGCCTCGATCCGCGCCGCGAGCGTGCCGTGCGCGGATCCCGACGCCGACACGAGCAAGAGCGAGCGCGCGAGCGTCGTCGCACCGCCGACGCGTGTCGCTGCAACGTCGCCGGCCGCGGCGAGCCCGTCGGCGTCGCTCGCGCCGAGCGTCGCGCGCACGCCATCGCCGGCGCTGACGAGCGCGACGATCGCGTGCGCGCCGCGAAGGCCGGCTGCATCGCCCCACGCCTGCACGATCGCGCGAACGTGCGGCAGCTCGCCTGGCCCGCCCGGCGCCGCGTCGAGCGCGACGAACGCGTTGCCGGTTCCGGCGAGCGCGCCGCCGGTGAGGGTCGCGAGCGGCAGCCGCGCCGCGGCGACGAAGCCCGCGACGGCCGGCCGCTCGCGATCGACGCGCAGCGCGCCCGAGATCG
>DATJXL010000205.1:0-46690 GCA_035500135.1 Kofleriaceae bacterium | reverse complement strand
TCCCGATCCCTCCGACCTTCGCGGCGACGCTGCCGAGGAGCTCCTCGGCGCTCGCCGCGCCCGCGCAGTGCAGCAGCACGTGACGCTTGTTGACCAGGCCGGTGCCGACGAGCATGGCCGCGACGTCGGGCACCGCGGCATCGCGCACCGCGAGCACGACGACCTCGGACTCGAGCAGCACGTCGGGCGGCGCCGACGAGAACGCGGCCACGCCCGACGCCGAGCCCGCCGCGCGCGCCGGTTGTGGCCGCCGCGCCCACAGGCCGAGCACGGGCACGCCGCCGAGGCGCATCGCGCCGGCGAGCGCGGTTGCGACCGGCCCGGCGCCGACGACGAACGTGGTGGGGTTACGCGCGGTCATAGAGGCCGTGCCGGGCGATATAGCTCAGGACCGAGCGCGGCACTAGCTCCGACGCGCCCGGGTCGCCGGCGGCGAGCAGCGCGCGCACCCGCGTCGACGACACGTCGATCGCCACGCCGGTGCCGCCGGGAAAGCCCGGCCGCGACACGACGATCGGCGGCGCGCGGCGGGCGACCTCGTCCCAGCGGTGCCAGCTGGCGGTCTCGGTCAGGATGTCGCTGCCGATGACGAGCCGGAACTTGGCACCGTGGATCGCTTCCAGATGCTCGATCAGATCGAGCGTGCGGCTGGCGACGAAGCCGGGCTTGCGCGCGAGCTCCTCCTCGCTTCGCACCACGTGGGCGCGGTCCCCAAGCGCCTGCGCGATCAAGACGCACATCGCGACGCGATCCATGAACGGCGCAAGCGGCTTTCCGAACGGATGCTGGAACGTCGGCACGAACCACAGGGCGTCGATCGGCTGCGTCTCGAGCACGTACAGCGCCACCAGCTGGTGCGCGACGTGCGGCGGATTGAAGCTGCCGCCAAAGAGCGCGATCGTGGTCATGGAGTAGAAGAATTACCGCCAAGACGCCGGAGACGCCAAGGCGCCAGCTGAACAAGAACTCGTCAGCTGGCGTCTCGGCGTCTTCGGCGCCTTGGCGGTAACTCTGCTCTCACTCGTACATCAGATACGGGGCGCGCTCGTCGCGAAACGCGCCCTCGTCGCGCGGCCAGCGCGCGCACAGGTCGTCGAGCGAGGCGCCGGCCTCGAGGCCTTCGCGCAGCCACGTGCCGCCGGCGAGCAGATCGATCGCCGGAATCGCGTCGACGAACTCGTACGCCTTCGCACGCCACGCGATCGGGCGCTGCGCGTGGCACGCGCGCAGGAACGCGACGCCGGTGCGCACCGAGCGAAACTGCTCGGGGTTCGTCACGTGCAGCTGCACGCCGCCGCACGCCTGCTTCGCGTGCTTGTGGAACGTCGGCGTGTACACGACCGGCCGGAGCTTCACGCCGGGCAGCTCCATCGCCGCGAGGTCGGCCGCGAGCCGCGCGCCGTCGAGATGCGGCGCGCCGGCGAGCTCGAACGGCCGCGTGGTCCCGCGGCCCTCCGACAGCTCGGTGCCCTCGACGAGGCACATGCCGGGATAGACCAGCGCGGTGTCGACGGTCGGCATGTTCGGCGACGGCATCACCCACGGCAGCCCGGTGTGCTCGAACCAGGCGTCGCGGCGCCAGCCGCGCATCGCGATCACCGCGAGCTCGCCGTCGAGCTTCTCGACCGCGTGCCGCCAGCGCGCGATCTCGCCCGCGGTCATGCCGTGGCGGATCGCGCACGACACGAGCCCGACGAACGAGTCGAAGCCGGGCGCGATCGCCGGCCCCTCGACGTGCACGCCGCCGATCGGGTTGGGGCGATCGAGCACGACGAACGCCTTGCCGGCGGCCGCGCACGCGCGCATCGCGAGCACCATCGTCCACACGAACGTGTAGTAGCGGGTGCCGATGTCCTGGATGTCGAACACCATGACGTCGATCGCGTCGAGCATCTCGGGGGTCGGCGCGAGCGACGCCGCGGTGTGCCCGTACAGCGAATACACCGGCAGGCCGCTCGCCGCATCGCGCGACGCATCGACGCCGATCATGTCCTGCGCGTCGCCGCGCACGCCGTGCTCGGGCCCGAACAGCGCGACCAGCTCGAACCGCGCGCGCAACAGATCGATCGCGTGGCGCAGCTCGGCGTCGACCGACGTCGGGTTGCAGACGAGCCCGACGCGCTTGCCCTCGAGCCACTTGTGGCTCTCGTCGACGAGCCGCGCGAGCCCGGTTTGGACTGTCATGACAGGAGAGGATTAACCGCCAAGGCGCCAAGGCGCCAAGTAACACGCCACGGAGAAGCCTGATTTTCGGCGCGCTTCGCGCGCCGAAATCGGAGGTCTCCATGGCGTCCTGCTTGGCGTCTCGGCGCCTTGGCGGTAATTCCGCTCTCCTACGCGAAAATGGGAACGGGCTTGAGCGTGACCTTGTTGTCCTTGGTCACGACGCGGAACCGCACGGCCCGGCACTGGAACTGCGCCTTCAGCTTGCCCTCGTTGACCTTGAGCTTCGCGATGAAGTTCTCGAACGACACGTCGTCGGGCGAGCCCACCGCCTTGCGCGCCGCGACGTAGTCGGTGAACACGCGCTTGTAGTAGTCGGGCTCGGATTCCTGCGCGAGCTTGGCCAGCTCGGGATCGGTCTGCGGCTTCGCGCCATCCTCGGTCTCCTCGAACTCGACGCGGCCCGGGATGATCGGGTTGCCGTCCTCGTCGAATTCCTCTTCGCCGGGCTCGGGGCGGCCGAGCAAGCGCGCGAGCATCACGTTGAGCCCGTTCGCGAGGCCGTCGAGCTCGGGGCCGACCGGCCGGAACGTGCGATCGACGTTGCCGTTGATGATGTCGGTGACGCCGAGCTCGACCGCATCGACCTGCGCGATCAACCGGCGATACGACAGGTACAGCCCGAGCATCGAGATCGCGAGCGCGCCGACGCCGATGATGATGATGAACAGCTTGATCGTCGAGGCCATGTTCGCGTTGTCGGCGATCGGCGACAGCACCATCGCGCCCGCCGTGACCTTCGGGTAGTCCTTCGGCATCTTCTTGGGGTTCGTCGTCGAGCGCGGCATGGCTGCCGACGCCGCGAAGTAATCGACGCCGTCGATCGTGACCTGCTGCTTGCCGCTGTCGAACGTGACCTTGCCCGACTTCACGAGCTCGCCCACGGTCTTGCTCTTCGCGGTGTCCTCTTCGGTCGACGTGCCCTTCGTGAAGCTCGTCGCCGCGACGGTCGAGCCGTCGAAGTACGCGATGTCGGTGCCGAGCAGGCGCTTGTCGCGCTGGGCGGCCTGCGCGGTCTGCGAGTACGCGACGACGACCGCGCCGATGATGACGACGCCGTCGGGATCGTTGGCGGGCACCTGCGCGTCCGGATCGATCACCGGCGCGACGCCGATCTTCATCAGCGAGCCCTTGTACGACCACAGGTCGCTGATGATCACGCGGTTGTTGCCGAGCACGACGTTGAGCGCCGGGATGATCGTGTCGTTGCCCTTCGCGTCGCTTGCCTTCCACTCCTTCGGGTAGACCGTCGGCACGTCGTTCTCGGCGACGATGTTGCCGGTGCCGTCGACGAGCGCGATCAGGTCGGGCTTGGTGTCGCCTTCCTTGTCGTTCGCGGTGAACTTCGTGAACCCGAGCCGGGCCTGGTTGGCCTGCTCGTTCTGGCTCTGTGCCTTGAGCGCGCTGACGAAGCTGCGATCGGCCGCCAGGCGATCCGCCTTGTTCTCGACATCGATCGCCTCGAGCTGCGCGAGCTGGTGCGCGACCTGATAGGCGCGACCGATCTGCGCCTCGGCGTCCTTGCGAACTTTCTCGTCGATGCTCTTCGAAGTGACGAAGTACGCGACCGCCGTCAGCGCGACGATGACGACGGCGACGACAGCTGCGATGACCGTGCGGGACATGATCCCTCCGGCGGCGATTATTCGTGGCTTATCGCGGGGATGTCAATCGACCCGGCGCCTGTTGCTGTTCCTTGACGAAGTCGCAGATCGCGTTGCCCACGATCTCCTTGCTGTCGTGCTGGTCCGGCGCGAGCGAGAAAGCCTGAAACAGGCACACCGCGGTCGCCACGCCCTCCGCCATCGCCGCCGCGAGCTGCCCCTGGTCGGCGGTCACGAGCAGCGTGCGGGGCGCCGCCGCGCTCACCGACGCGAGCAAGTTCGCGCAGTCGTCGGGCGGCGGCACCTTGATGTAGTACTTGCGGTCGCACAGCTCGGCGTGCGGTACGAGCACGATGCGATCGACCGGCCGCTCGGCCTTGACGCCGTGGAGCTTCTCGGACAGCTGCGCGGTGAACTTGGCGAGCGCGGCCTCGTACGCGGCCTTGCCCTCGGCCTCGCCGGCGTCGGCGCCGGGCACGAAGACGATCTCGGCCGCGCTCGGCTTGACGTGCGAAGACGGCGACTCGCCGCCGGTGCGCAGCACGAACGCCGCCGCGCCGCCGCCGACCACGAGCAGCGCGGCCACGATCCACGGCCAGCGCGCGCGGCGGCTGCCCTGCACGGTCGTACGCTGGCCCGACTTGCTCGGCTCGAGCTGGTCTGCGAGCTCGGCCGCCGTCGCCGGGCGCGTCGGCAGCACGGCCGGAGTCGGCGCGGCCGCGCGGGGCTCGCCGAGCATCTCGCGCTGGAGCCGCTGGGTCTCGACCAGGCCGACGTCGCCGGCGCGCAGCGCGCCCTCGAGCACCTTGCGCATGTCGCGCGCGTTGTCGAACCGGTCGGTGGCGCGCTTCGCGAGGCTGCGCACGAGCGCGTCCTCGACCTCGGGGGGCACGTCGACGCCGAGCGAGCTCGGCCGCTTCGCCACCTCCGACAGATGCTTGGTCATGATCTCGAAGTGAGTCTGGCCGTCGAACGGCGTGTCGCCGACGAGCGACTCGTACAGCGAGGCGCCGAGCGAGTAGATGTCGGTGCGCGGATCGACCTCCTGTCCGCGCACCTGCTCGGGCGACATGTAGCGCACCGTGCCCATCGTCTGACCGGTCGCGGTCAGGCGCGTCGACTGGGCCATCTTCGCGATGCCGAAGTCCATCACGGTGGCCAGGCTGTCGTGCGAGCGCACGAGCACGTTCGACGGCTTCATGTCGCGGTGGATGACGCCGCGGCCGTGTGCGTACTCGAGCGCCTTCAGGACGTCGACCGCGATCCGGCACGACGCGCGCCAGTCGAGCTTGGTCTTCTCGAGCACGAGCCGCTCCCACGTGCGGCCCTCGACGAACTGCATCGCGAGCACGAAGCTGCCGTTCTCCTGCCCGAAGTTGTAGAGGTGGACGATGTTCGGGTGGTCGAGCGCGGCGAGCGCCTTCGCTTCCTCGAGGAATCGCGACTTGACCTGGCTGTTCGCGGCGAGCTCGGGCGGCAGGATCTTGAGCGCGACCTCCTGGTCGGTCATCTTGTGGCGCGCCTTGAACACGACGCTCATGCCGCCCTGCCCGATCACGTCGACCAGCTCGTACTGGCCGAGCACGAGCTGACCGATCATGCGATGCGCGCCGCTCGCCGCGAGCGCGGCGCCGCACGTCGCGCACTTGACGTCGATGTCGAGCACGTCGCTGCCGCAGCTCGCGCACTTCATCGCGCACCAGCCGCGGCAGCCTGCCGTTTTTCCCAGCCCGGCACGCGCGCGAGCAGACGCGCGAGCTCCTCGACGAGGATCGCCGGGTACTCGACCGGCGTGTAGTGCGTGCCGCCTTCGATCACGACGAGCCGCGAGCCGCGGATCGTGCGGTGCATGTGCTCGGCGGTCGCGGGCGGCGTCATCAGATCCTTGTCGCCCGTCGCGATCGCGACCGGGATGTCGATCGTCGCGAGCACTTCCTCGGCGTCGTGCTCGTCGAGCCGCGTCAGCAGATCGCTGTAGATCCTCCAGTCGACGCCGACGAAGCTCGCCGCGACCGCGCGGAACACGTCGAGATCGATCGTCTCGGAGACCAGCCCGACCCGCTTCATCGCGCCGATCAGCGCCGACGAGCCGGCGAGCCGCTTGGTCGCGCGCCCGACCAGCTCGGCCTGCGCGCGCACGAGCCGCAGCAGCATCGGGATGGTCTGGCCGACGAGCCGGCTGCCCATCACGGTCTTGAACGTGTGGCCGTACGTGCCGTTGATCGCGTACAGGCCGCGCACGCGCGCGCCGTGGCGGCGGATCGTCTCGAACGCGACCTGCACGCCCATCGACCAGCCCACGATGACGAAGTCGGTCACGTGCTCGGCGTCGAGGATCGCGATCAGATCGTCGACCTGGTGCGCGACCGTGTTGGCCCGTGGGTCTGCCGGCGCGTCCGAGGTGAACAGCCCGCGGTAGTCCCAGCAGATCGCGCGATAGCCGGCGAGCGCGTCGTAGAAGTACTTCCACGTGACGTGCGTGCCGCCCAGGCCGTTCGCGAGCACGACGCACGGGCCTTCACCATGCACCTGGTAGCCGATGCGGGTGCCGTCGCGCGCCACGACGTGGCGCTGCTGCACGAGAACCATGCGCGGTCATGGTAGCCGAAAACGCCGAGGCCCGCGCCTTTCGGACACGGGCCTCGCGATCGGTGCGGGCGCGACTAGAAGTAGTAGATCGCGGCGAGCCGAGCGCGCGTGTAGCTCTCGTCGTTGCCGCTCGAGCTGGTCGGCGGCGTCACCGAGCGCTCGATCGAGCCGGTCGGCATCGCCGTCGCCGAGTCGTTCGACACGGTCGACCGCGAGCCGGCGCGCACGTCGAACGTCAGATGGAAGTGCGGCGTCAGCGCGAGGCGCAGGCCGAGGCCGAGCTCGCCGTAGTCCTGCGTCGTCGAGTACGTGCCGCCGACGTCCGCCTGCTGCACGCCGAGGCCGGCGAGCACGTACGGCGCGAACGCGTTGCGCGCGCCGAACTCGTAGATCAGCGAGCCGCCGAGCCGGCGATCCTGGCGCACGTCGCTCACGTTGTTGACCTCGTACGAGGTCTTGCCGAGCTCGCCCTCGACGAGCAGGCCGTCGGTCAGGCGGAACCGGCCGAGCAGACCGAAGTCGGTCTCCTGCGTGTTGCTCGCCATGTTGAGGTCGCTGTTGACCGCGCCGCCGAACACGCCGATGCCGAGGCGAGGCAGCGGCGGAGGCGGAGCGAGGTATGCGCTCGGACCGGCGTACGCGGCCGCGCCCGGCTGGACCGGGTAGTACGACGAGCCGTAATACGACGGCACGTACTCCGGGCCGTAGTAGTAGTAGCTCGGCCACCACGGGGCGTACCCGCCGACCCAGACATGGCCGCCGCCCCACCAGCCGCCGCGATAGCCGCGGTAGCCGCCGTAGTAACCACCGCGATAGCCGCCGCGGTAACCGCCGGCGTAGAAGCGAGCCCCCACGTTGGCGTGGAAGCCCCCGCTGGCGTGGAAACCTCCGCCGGCGTGGAAACCTCCGCCGGCGTGAAAGCCGCCGCTGAAGTGCGCGTGGCCACCAGCTTCGGCCGTTCCGGCTCCGATCAAGGAAGCCATACCGAGGGCACCGACGACGAGTGAGAGGCGACGAATCACGGGTTGTTCCCTTTCTACGCTTGGGACGCTCGAGCTAGTGACGAGGTTTATTCTGCACCCCTCGGGCCAGCTCGGCCAAGCGCTGATCGATCTCGAAATGTGGGCGATTGTGGCGACTTACGACCCGAAACGGGATCTTCATTCTTCGTCGGGTGTGACCACTTTTTCACGACTTCGCCAACTGTGGTGCCGGCGCGACATCGACCGGTGCAACCTGCCCAAGCCTCGGGCATCCTTGACACTTGCGACACCCCATTCATAAAGTCCCCCCCTGGAGGCGACATTGAGCGACGCAAAGAAGCCCGGCAGTCGAGACATCAGCGAGCTCAAGCAGCGCCTCGGTTTGAAGAAGGGCGCCGCGGCTGCGACGGGGCAAACGTCACGCGCGAACGGCGCGCCCTCGGGCGGGGTCGTTCCGCCCCCGGGCCTGAACCTGCCGCCTCCTCCCGGTGTGGCGCAATCCGCACCCCAGCCGGTCATGCCCAACGCCGCCGACGATCCGTTCGGCGCGATGAACGCGATGGCCGCGGTCGGCACGGTGCAACGCGCGCCGGAGATCGTGATCGTCAACGACGGTAACCCCGTCGAGCACGTCGGCCAGACGTCGAGCGCGGCCACGATCTTCAAGATCGCGGTGCCCGCGCTGCTCGCGCTCGTGATCGGCGTCGCGATCGGCAAGATCGGCACCGGCGCGAGCAACTACAACGATGGCCTCAAGGGCGCCAAGGCGATCCTCGGCGACCGGAGCACGGCGTCGACCGTGGCGTACCTGAAGAAGTCGCTGTCGGATCTCGACACCGCGCTCGACGAAGCGAAGACCAAGCACGGCTTCAAGCCGGATCTCGACGTCGACAAGCAGCTCAAGGAGCTCGCGCAGAAACTCGAGGTCAAGTCCGAGATGGATCGCGTGCTTCATCAAGCCGAGCACCAGATCACGGATCCGGAGGTCGTCGGCCAGCTGCTCTCGTTCTACGCCGGCGTCGCCGAAGTGAAGGACATGATCGACCAGCACAACAAGGCCGCCGTGATCGACGACATGTCGCTCAAGAAGGGCAAGGAGGCTGCCGACCAGGCGACCGTGCAAGAAGGCTTGCTCGCCGGCCAGATCAAGTACGGCGTCGTCGTGCAGGCCCCGACCGACACCGAGAAGGTCGACTTCGGCGCGAAGGTCGTCGAGCTCGCGGGCGTGTACTGCAACGGCTCGAAGACGCCGGCCGCGAAGTGCGCCGAGGGCGAGTCGCCGAGCGGCTTCGCGTATCGCAACGAGCCCGGCCAGTCGCCGGCGCTGCAGGGTGATCTCGCGACGAGCGGCAGCGACAGCGTGCCGAGCAAGAAGCTCCTGCTGCTCCTTCCGAACGGCATCCGCGACTCGCTGATCAAGGGTGGCGAACCGACGGTGAGCGAGGTGTTCTACACGCGCCGGCTCAAGGCGATCTACGATCGCGTGCACGGCAAGACCGGTCAGGACGGCAAGGCCGCCGGTGGGCTGCTCGACGACGGCAACAAGCTCGAGACGCGCCTCCAGGCCGAAGCCGCAAAGGGCTCGCGCTTCTCGTTCTTCATGTAATGCTTTCGGTGGGAGGACGTATGCGGATCGGAACGCTCGCGACATCGCTTGCCCTCGGGCTTGCTCTCGGCTCTGCACCGGTCGCGTTCGCGAACGGGCCGAAGCCTCCTGCGACGAAGACGAAGCCGAAGAAGTCGGTCGCGGTCTCGGCCGAGCACAAGAAGGCGCTCGCGGAGCTCTACGGCGGCTTCAAGTTCGGCATGAGCAAGGACGAAGTGCTCGCGGTGCTGCAGAAGCAGATCGACGACCGCTACGAGGACAAGATCAAGGACACGACCGATGTCGCGATGCAGGACAAGCTCCGCCGCGACAAGAAGGCCGAGCTCGGACGCGTGTCGGGCACGTACATCGCGTTCGACACCCAGCAGAAGACCGGCTGGGACGTCTCGATCATCGAGCAGGAGTTCGCGCACGGCACGAACGAAGCGCTGATGGACCACTGGGAGAACCAGGGCGGCAAGAACCAGCGCCGGTTCTTCTTCTTCTATCAGGGCAAGCTGTGGAAGATGTTCATCTCGCTCGACGTGTCGATCCTGCCCGCCGACAAGAAGAACTTCGACACGTTCCGCGGCGTGATGGAGAAGCAGTACGGCGCGGGTGACGTCGACGTCGGACTCATCCAGTGGAACGCCGGCGAGTTCGACGTGCGCGCGGTCGATCGCCTCAAGGACTACGACGCACTCGGCCTCGCGATCGAGGACACCCGGACGCGCACCGAGCTCGAGGCCCTGCGCGCGCAGAATGCACCGAAGGCGCACGAGACGAGCTCGGTGATCAAGGCCGTCATCGATCCCGACAACAAGGATCATCCCGGCGTGAAGGCGAACGACGGCGCGGTCGACGCCGTGATCAAGGCGCAGGGCGGGAAGTAAGCGCCGAGCTGGGGCCACCCTGGCGATGAACGACGCCGCGCTCGTCGCGAGCTGGACGGAAGACGGCTCGTCCCTGCGCGAGGTCGTCGAGCGTGCGCTGTCAGCCGCCCTGACCGGCACCGACTACGAGTGGTACCTGGCCCACCGCGGACGGTCCTCGATGTCGGGGCTCCGGGTCGAAGCGCGCTGCGATCGCTACGTCGTCTACCCTCGCAGCCAGCCGTGGGCCGAAGGTCTCCGCGAGCGGCACTGGAGCAAGCGTTCACCGTGGCCGGAGGGCCAGTTCTACACGCTCGACCTCGCGCTCGACAGCGAGCAGCTCGTTCTCACCCACTCCAACGACACGCGCAACGCCGACCATAACCTGCGCAACCTCGTGTCGAGCACGGCGACCACGGTCTCCCTCTACACGCTGGCCGCGTTCATCCTGCACGAGCCCACGCGGGAGATGTTCGAGCGGCACGGCGCGCCGTCGTCACTCGAGGGTGTGATCCGGTGGATGGTCGAGACGTACGCGCCCAATCACTTCTCGGCGACCTGATTCAGTGAACGCCCTCGATCCCGACGGTCAGGGCGTAGCTCATCAGCGCGTTCGCGTCGTCGTCGAGCGGGATCACGAACGCGGCGTATGGCTGGAGCTGGCCGGAGTGGAAGCGGATCGAGAGCGCGGCGGCGTCGATCCAGCTCGAGCCGGAGGCGTTGCTCGTGCTGCCGACGTCGTACAGGTTCACGAACTCGCCCATCACCGCGAGCTGGCCGACATCGATGCCGGCGCCGGCATTGAAGTGCGCGACCGCGTCGATGTTCCCCTGATTCGAGTTCGACTTGTTGGCGTCGATGCCGCCGTCGATGCGCGCGAACAGCTGGCCCTGGCGCACGAGCAACGAGCCGCTGAACCGGCCCGATAGCCCGCCGCCGATCGAGAGATAGAGGTCGTCGAGGCGGGTGAACGCGCCCAGCGTGTTCGACAGCTCTTCGTTCATGCCGCTCGCGCCGGTCGGCAGCGCGATGCCGGCGCGCAGCACGAGCGCGACATTCGGCGTCATCATCCGCGGCAGGTACAGCCCGCCGAGCTCGAGGTCGCCGATCGCGGTGTACGACATGCTCGGGCTCCCGGGCGCGCTGGCGCTGACATACGCCATCGGCAGCGCGCCGTACACGCCGAGGCCGCTGCGCGGATCGACGTACTGGCCGTGGAGATCGGCGCGCGCGGCCGTGAGGTCCCCGCTGATGTGGTCGGGAAACAAGTACGAGAGCTCGGCGCCGAACCGCGTGCTCGCGTCGAATCGATCCATCGTGACGAAGCCCGGGTCGTGGCCCGCGTCGCTCGTCGATGGAGGCAGCGTCGTGTAGTACGGCGGCGGCGCGCCCTGCGCGAAGACCACGGCCGGGGCGAGGACGACGATTGCGGCAAGCGCGCGCTTCATGCCGCCATCCTCGCGAGGAATCTCGCGAGGGGCAAGCAGCCACAGCGGCGTGCCGCTAGTTGCCGAGTTGCACGGGCGTCGCGGTCTGCGAGGCCGAGACCGATGCACCGGTCAGCGCGTCGGCCGTGACGGCGATGTCGAGCTCGCTGCCCGACACCGAGCCGTGGCATCCGCCACACACCGCATCGGAGAGCGATTGCTGCACGCCCATCGAGATCTGCTCGCCCGGTCCGAGCTGGTGCTCCTCGCGCATCGTCACGACCGGCGTGCCGTCGCTCTTCTGCAGCTCGAGCACCACGCCGGTCTGCGCCGGCAACTTCAGGCGCACCGAGCCGTCGGAGGCAAGGTCCGCCGTGCCGAGCGACATGCGGTTCTGGTAGATGCCGTCGAGGTTCGCGGTGCAGCCCGAGCTCGGGCACATGCCTTCGGTGTACACCGCGATCTTCGACGCCGCGCGGAAGTCTTGCACCGGGCGGCCGCGCCGCAAGTTGCCGGTGAGCAGCGTGAACACCATCGGCGCGTCGGGCATGTACAGCGTCGCGTGCGACGTGTCGCTGGCGTCGACCGATCCACCGAACACGAGCTGGCGACGATTCAAGTACAGCTGGCGGAACGGCTCGGTCGAGCTCTTGAGCGCCGACCACGGGCTCTTGTACGCGATCACCGCGTCGACCGCGGCCTTGCCGGGTACCGTGATCAACGGCGTCGCGTCCTGCAGGCCGGTCGTCGGATCGACCGTCACGATCTGCCACTCGAACGTGCTCAGGTTGTTCGTGTACGACACCATGATGTGCCCGTCGGGCATGTAGAACGGCGAGCGATAGCCGGCCGTCGCCGTCGACGAGCCGTTCGCGTTGGGATCGCCGATGACGTGCACCGATTGCAGGAAGCCGGGATCACTACGCCCCATCTCGAACGGGCCGATGCTGCGATTGAACAGCGCGAGCGCGCCCGCGCCGGCGCCGTGCACGGGCACGCCGGACGTGGCATCGACGTCCGACAGGATCACCATGAAGTCGCCGTCGTTCGCTTCGCGGATGTCGGTCGCCGCGTCGAAGCCGATCGACGGCTTGGTCTGCGTGAGGTCGGTCAGGCTCGCATACGGCGAGATGTTTCGCTGCGCGAGCAGCGGGTGGTAGTCGGTGAGGTCCCAGTTCAGGCGCCGGCCCGAGAGCTGGTAGAACATGTCGCTGACCTTCTCGGTCGTCATCGTCACGCGGCCCTCGCGCATGAAGTGCGGCCGGATCTCCGAGTTCGACAGCACGGTCATCTGCTGGAGCGTGCCGGCGACTACCGGCGGCATCTGGGTCGCGTCGCTCTTGACCGCGATGCGCCACAGGTCCGACTGCGGCAGCATGCGCTTGCGCGACACGGTCGGCCCCGACTTGCCTCGCGTCGACGCGAACACGATCCAGTTGCCATCGAGCGACCACGCCGGATCGAAGTCGTCGATCGTCGTGGACGGCGGCATCGTGTTCAGCTGCGCGCAGTTGCCCGGGTTCGTGATGCTCACGGTGTAGATGCTCCAGCCCACGCTCGCCGAAGCTCGGCCCGCGAACGCGACGGTGTCGCCGTCGGGCGCGACGTCGGGCTGGCCGATATCGGGCGCGTTGCCGAGCCCGCAGCTGCCGAGCAGCGACTGGCCGGCGCCGCTCGGCGCGAGCTTGCCGCCGAAGTTGGCGCCGAACGTGGCGGGCTGTGCGATCAGATCGACGTCCGCGCTGCCCTGGAAGGTGTCGAACTGGAGACGATCGGCGCTGTCGTTGAGGCCGCGCTGTACGTAGACGATGTTGACGGTATCGCCCGACTCCATCGGCGTGACCACCGGCGGCGTCGCCGTGGCGAGCGTCTCGCGCTCGAGGTGGATCCACTCGGCGAGGTTGCAGAACGGCGGCGTGATGTTGCACGTCTGGTTCGTGGGGCAGTCCGAATCGGCGAGGCACTGCGTGGCGGTCGTGACCGAGCACGAGCCCTTCGCGTTCCACGCCGTCAGGGTCGCGTGATCTTGCATCGTCGCGCAGGCGGCCGGCTCGGACGGACCGTAATCGGGCGTCTCGAGCACCGACCCGCCGCGGTGCGGAATGCCGCCGATCGTCGTCGAGCGGTAGTCCTGCTGCAGCACGGTCTTCGCGCCGGCGCGGCCGCGCCGCGGATCCGGGAACTCGAGCGCGAGGAACTGCTGGCGCAGCAGGTCGTAGTTCTTCTGGAGCGAGATCGCCGAGAAGAAGCCCTGCGTGCCGGAGCGCAGCTTGAAGTCGTTCGTGGCCATCGGGCTGTGGCAGGCCTCGAACGAGCAGCCGCGGCGCAGCAGGATGGGCTGCACGTTGTCCGCGAAGAACTGCTTGTTCGGATCGATCGCCTTGGTGACCGGATCCTGGGCGAATTGCAGCACGCCGACGTTCTGCGCCCACGTCCGGATCGTCGTGTAGTCGCCGTCGCTCGTGCTCGCGAACTGATCGCCGCCGGTGTGGCCGCGGCCGCCGGCCGAGACCGCGAGCGGGATGCGCAGGATCTGCGAATCGTCGACGGGCGTGTCGACGAACGACCAGGCCTGGCTGAAGTTGAATGCGAGCTCGAGCGGCGAGGTGCCGCACGTGATGTAGAAGTCCGATTGCGGGGCGCCGTGGCAGTTGCTCGACACGCAGCCGTGGTGGCTGAGGATCGGCTGCACGTTCGACATGAAGTAGCCGAACTGCGGATTGCTCTGGTACGGCATCGCCGCGGTGGCGTCGAAGCCGTCTGGCAACGCGTCGGAGCAGGCGCCGTTACCGGTCTGCGCCGGCGTCGCCGGGTTCTGGCCGTCCTCGGTGGCGCCGTTCGCCATCCACGTAGACAGCGTGAAGTACGCGTCGGAGTCGACCTCGATGATCGAGCCGCCGCCGTGGACGACGTCGATGTCGAGCGATTGCGGCGTGCACATGCCGCCCGTGCCGCAGTCGGTGTCCTGCACGCAGGACTGGGCCGGCGTCGCGCCGCCGACGCAGGTCTTGCCGTAGAGGAGCTGGAGCTTGTTCGGATCCGACGAGTCGAGCGTCGACGGCGCGACCGCCTTGATCAGGAGCAGGGGCAGCGGATACGCGCCGAACGGCGCGAGCAGGTCGCGCCGCTTCTGCACGTTCTGGAACGACGTACCGGCCGCATCGTCGGCGACGTCGAAGTTGCCGGCCGCGAAGTGGTACGGGTCGTCGGCGTTGATCGAGTGACAGCCCGACGTGTTGGCCGAGCATTTCTGCTTCAGGATCGGCTCGATGTTGCGCTCGTAGTACGACTGGCCCGGCGGTGCGTTGCAACCGCCGCAACCGCCAGCCACGGTCGCTGCACCAGCCGTCGCCACGACGACAACGAGGAGGACGCCCCTGCGAAGGTCCATGATGTGATCCTATCTCAGAAACGGCCGAAGCCGCGCCCTCGCAGGCGCGGCTCCGGTCACTGTGTGTGGCGGACTTACTTCTTACTTCGTGGTCGCGGCGGGGGTCGTCTGCCCCATCCGCCCGAGCGCCCACTGCGCGTTGTGACGGACGAAGTAGTCCTGGTCGTTCTGGACCAGCTGCTGGAGCACCGAGACGACGTTCGTGTCGCGATACGCACCGACGACGGCCACCGCCTGCGCGCGGACGTTCGCGTCGGCGTCACCGAGCAGGGCTTCGACCGGCGCGGCCGTGGTCTGGCCGCGCATGTCGCGCCACGCGCGCACTGCCAGCGCCCTGACGCTCGCGTCGCTGTCGCCCATCGCGGCGACCAGCGTCGAGTTGCCGCCGCGGTTCGCGAGCACGCCGATCGAGCGAACGATCGCCAGCCGCGCGTCCACGCTCAGGCCGCCGCGCGTGTAGGCCGCGCGCAGCGCCGGCAGCGAGCTCTGCTGACCAGCCGATCCGATGAAGTCGGCCGCGTTGCGAACGTGGACCGAGTCCCCGTTCACGAGATCGGACTTCATCGTCACGAGCATGCTCTGCAGCAGCACGGGCCGCTTCGCGTACCACCAGCCCGCGACTTCGCGGAGCTTGTAGTTGTCGCTGCCGAGGAGGCTGGTCACAGCCGCGACGCAGTCCTCGCAGATGAGGCCCTCCGTGCGCTCGACCTCCGCGATGATCGCGTCCTGCGAGCCGGACGCGATGGCCTGTTGGATCAGCTGGGCGCTACCGCCCTTGCCAGCAAACGAGGGAGCAGCGGACGCGCACAGTGCGATCGCGACCGCGGCGAGCTTGGTACCGATGTTCTTCATGGCTCTTCTCCTTGATTCCGCGGTTGGGGTTAGTAGTCCGTGTCGCCCGGGTCGTTCTCGCGGGCGTAGTAGTTGAGGCCCATGTCAGCCGCGAGGATCAGCTTGTAGAACTCGGTCGGCGTCAGCTCGGTGTACCCGACCTCGGCCGAGTGCGGCTGGGTCGTGAACGCGCGCTGCGCAGTCGGGGCCGGGAACAGCTGGGTCGGGTTGACCTTCTGGATGAGGATCGAGTGCGCCGCGTCTTCGGGGTTCATGTACACCTTGAAGTTGCCGCTGATGACGAGGTTGTTGCGCTCGATGGCTTCCATGTCGGGGCCCGCGACCGAGTAGTACGACGAGCTCCACGCTTGCGGCGTCATGCCGGGCGAGGTGTTCAGCGCCTCGAGCGCCGCCGGGATCGGCGCCGCCGTCAGGTTGAACGTCCAGGTCACCGACTCGCCCGTCATCGGGTTCGTGATCGTGTACGGCGCGACGCCGGCGCTGTTGTTCGCATCGTGGCAGCTGACGCAGTGGTCGTTGAAGATCTGCTGGATGGCGCCGGTGCCGCCCGCGGTCGGGTCCGCCGAGCCCCAGCTCACACCGACGAGCTTCTCGATGCCGGCCGGCAGGTAGCTCGCGTTGAGCGTGCCATCGGTCGCGATCAGGTTCGGGTTCACGATGTCGGCTGCGGTCATCATGCGGTTGGCGCGCGGGACGAGGCTCATCGCGTCGATCGGGCCGACCTGCGCCGCGTCCGTGTTGCCCGGCTGGATGACGGTGGTCGACGCACGATCCTCGTGGCAACCGCCGCACACGCGGGTCTCACCCGGGCGCGCCGAGAACCACACCGGCTCGTTGAACAGCGACATGCCGTAGATGTCGACCGCCTGGAGGTGGAGCGGCACGTTCGCCGGCACCTTCGCGAGCCAGCTGCCGTCCGCCTGGACGCGCGAGATGCCGAGGCCCGCGTGGCCCTCGAACATCGTCGTGCCGAACATCATCGGGAAGCCTTCTTCCGACGAGAAGCCTTCCATCACGCGCACGCCGAACACCGAGCCCGCGTCGAACGTGTGGAGGGTCGAGTCGTAGACGTTCATCGCGCCGATCTCCGCGGTCGCCGCGCCGAGCGTCTGGTCGATCTGCGAGTTGGTCGCGGGCGGGGGGTCACGCGGCTCGAGCGGACGCGCGAAGATGTCCCACATGTTCGGGTCGTCGAAGATCGGGTGGCGCTGACCGGTCGTCGAGTCGAACTCGTAGATGCCGAAGTTCGCGTTCACGCCGGCCGCGGCGAGCGTGCTCGACTCGACCGGGCCATCCGCCCACGACACGAGCAGCTGCGGCTGCTCCTTGGCGTCGAGCGGGAACGCGTCGTAGTAACGACCGACCGTCATCGACGACGGCGTGCGGTCGAGCGGCACGTCGGGCGTCAGCACGACCGAGGTCGCGTGCGCTTCCGACATCGCCGTCGCGGCGCTGACGTTGCCGTCCGAGTCCGTCGACGTGAAGCCGAGGCGGATGTCGATCAGCGCGCCGGCCTGCAGGGTGCGGTCGCGGTCGGTCGCGATGCCGATGAAGCGGCCCGGGGCGATCTCGCGCGCCTTGAGCGTCGAGTTCGACACGCCCGAGCCTTCCTTGCCGAACGCCTCGAACAGCTTCGTCATGTCCTGCTGCATGAACATGAGGTGGCCGGCGTTCTCCGGTCCGAGGTGGTCCCAGTTCGTGAAGATCACGCGGCCGTCCGAGGCCAGGCTCGGCAGCGACCGGTGTGAGAGGTTACGGGGTCCGAGGGCCTCGCCGGTACCATCGATGTTGATGGTGCCCATCTGGGTCGTCGTCCCGCGCTCGTACTCGTCGCGGTGCTGCTCCGGGTTCGGGTCGGTCGTCGTGTTCGACACGACCGCGTTGGTGGTGAACAGGATCTTGTTGTCCGGCAGGTAGACCGGGCCGACGTAGTCGCGCTGCGGGTCGGTGGCCAGCTGCTGGATGGTGCCATCCGCGAGCGTGAGCCGGAACAAGCCGTAGTTCGTGTTGTCGTTGAGCTTCGCCGTGAACGCGATCTCCGACGCGTCGAACGACAGGTCGTACCCCGAGATGTCCGCCTGCGCGAACGTCGGGTCCTGGTCGCAGCACAGCACCGTCACGGTGCCGGCGGCCGTGGGCGGGGACAGCTTGATGAGCCGCGCGCCCGGGATGTACGACGTGTAGTCGAAGATGTTGCCGGTGTCGTTCCGCGACGCGCGTTGCAGAATGACGATGGAGTCGACGTTCCCGAGTGGCCCCGAGTTGTCGCTTCCACCGCAGCCAATGCCGCCCGCGGTCAGCAGCGCGGCACCAATCGCGATGCTCGTTTTGTTCATCATGGGCCGGCACTAACTACAAGCCTCGGGCCAAGGTGAAACGCTTGCGCGGCGCGGACTTAGGATCGAGATCGTTCGGGGCGCTAGCCCCCTACGAAGGGGGGTTGGGGGCGGCAGCCCACGAGCACATGTAGGGCGATCGGAGGCGCTGGGGGCTTCAGGCTTCGGGCTTCGGGCTCGGGCTAAGGGCGAGAAGTCAGCGCGTGGTGAAGCTCGGCCAAGAGCGCGAGCGCATGGAGCGGCGTCGTGCGATCGGGCTCGAGGAGGCGCAGCTTCTCGAGTGCCACCTGCTCTTCCGGCCTGAAGCCTGAAGCCTCGGGCCGGAAGCCCTCGAGCGAGAGCTGCGGCGACGCGGCGAGCTTGCCGGCTTCGAGCTGGCCCATGATCTCGCGCGCCCGACCGATCACCTTCGTCGGCAACCCGGCGAGCCGCGCGACGTCGATGCCGTAGCTCTTGCTCGCGCCGCCGGGGACCACGCGGCGCAGGAACACGATCTCGCGCTTGCGCTCGTCCTCGCGGACCGCGACGTGGACGTTGCGCACGCGCGGTCGCCCGTCGGCGAGCGCGACCAGCTCGTGGTAGTGCGTCGCGAACAGCGTGCGCGCGCCGATCGCGTCGTGCAGGTGCTCGGCGACCGCCCACGCGATCGACACGCCGTCGAACGTCGACGTGCCGCGACCGACCTCGTCGAGCACGACCAGCGAGCGCCGCGATGCCTTGGCCAGGATCGACGCGGTCTCGCGCATCTCGACCATGAACGTCGAGTCGCCGCGCGCGAGGTTGTCGGCGGCGCCGACCCGCGTGAACACCCGATCGCACACGCCGATCTGCGCCGACTTCGCGGGCACGAACGAGCCGATCTGCGCGAGCAGCGCGATCTGCGCGACCTGGCGCATGTACGTCGACTTGCCGGCCATGTTCGGCCCGGTCACGAGCAGGATCTGCTCCGCGTCCGGATCCAGGCGACAGTCGTTCGGCACGAACGTGCCGTGCGGCAGCATCGCCTCGATGACCGGGTGGCGGCCGTCGACGACGTCGAGCACGAGCCCGTCGTCGACGGTGGGCCGGCAGTAGCCGCGGCGTGCGGCGACCTCGGCGAGCGACGCGCACGCGTCGAGCACCGCGAGCGCCCCGCCGGCGGCCGCGACCTTCGTTGCGAGCTCGGCGACCGCCGCGACCTCGGCGCGGAACAGCTCGGCCTCGCGCAGCGCGAGCGTCTCCTCGGCGGCGACGACCTTGCGCTCGAGCTCGGCGAGCTCGGGCGTGACGTAGCGCTCGCCGGTCGCGATCGTCTGCTTGCGCACGTAGTGCGCCGGCACCTTCGCGAGGTGCGTCTTCGTGATCTCGATGTAGTAACCGAACACGCGGTTGTAGCGGACCTTGAGGTTCGCGATGCCGCTCCCCTTCTGCTCGCGCTCCTCGATCGCCAGGATCGCGCCCTTGCCGCCGTCGGCGAGCGCGCGGCACTCGTCGACGCGCGCGTCGTAGCCGGCGCGGATCGTGCCGCCGTCCTTGAGCAGATACGGCGGCTCGTCGGCGAGCGCGCGCTGGAGGCGCGCCGCGAGCTGCGCGAGCGCGGGCTCGCTCGCCGCGCGCAAGTCGAGCAGCTCGGGCAGCGGATCGATCGCCGATGCGGCATCCTTGCCGCGCACGAGCTCGACGAGCGCGGGCAGCTGCGCGAGCGCGTCGCGCAGGCGCGCGAGGTCGCGCGGCGCGGCCACCGCGAGCGTGGCCTTGCCGGCGAGCCGCTCGAGATCCGCGACCCGAGACAGCGCACGCCGGATCTGCTCGGTCAGCGCTGGCCGCGCGACGAGCCACGCGACCGCGTCCTGGCGGCGGCGGATCTGCGCGACGTCGGTCAGCGGATACAGCAGCCAGCGCCGCAGCCGGCGCCCGCCCGGCGCGGTCACGGTCTCGTCGACGATGTCGAGCAGCGAGCCCTCGCGGCGCCGCCCGATCAGCGTCTCCACCAGCTCGAGGTTCGCGATCGCGGTCTCGTCGAGCACGACCGCATCCTCGGGCTGGTACGCGACCACGCGCGCGATCGGCAAGGTGCCGGTCGGCTGCGTCGCGCGCGCGTACGCGACGACGGTCGCAGCCGCTCGCGTCGCGAGGTCACCGAGCGCCTCGCGGCGGCCTACCCCGCCGCCCGGCTCGCCGAGCCCGCGCAGCTCGGTGCGGGCCGCGTCGAGCGCGGGAACCGCGGTCGCGTTCCACGCTGCCCGATAGCGCGTGCGGATCGGCGCGAGCATGCCCGACAACTGCGCCGATTCGGCGAGCACCTCGCGCGGCGCGACCCGCACGAGCTCGTCGAGGACGGCCGAGACCTGGAGCTCGGTGGCGAACAGTTCGCCGGTGGTCGCGTCGAGGTACGCGAGCCCGACCTGCGGATTGCCTTTCACGCCGGCCGGCCCGAGGTGGAGCGGCCCCGGCTTTGCCGGGGCCGCGGGGACGACCGCGGCGAGGTAGCGCGGCAGCTTGGGATCCAGCACGTCGTCGTCGAGCACGACACCGGGGGTGACCACGCGAACGACCTCGCGCTTGACCAGCCCCTTCGCGAGCCTCGGGTCCTCGACCTGCTCGCACATCACGACCTTGTGGCCGAGCTCGGTCAGCTTCGCGAGGTAGCCGCGCACCGCGTGATGAGGCACCCCGCACATCGGCACCGCGTCGTCCTTGCCCTTGTCGCGCGTGGTCAGCGTCAGATCGAGCACGCGCGCGCCGAGCACCGCGTCCTCGAAGAACATCTCGTAGAAGTCGCCGAGCCGGAAGAACACGAGCGCGTCGGGGTACCGCTCCTTGACATCGAGGTACTGCCGCATGAGCGGCGTATCGGCGGGACTTCGGCTCACGCCGTGGGCGTATCACGCGGGTCCGACAGTCACAGCCGCGGCATGCGCTCCGCGGCAACCGCACGGCCAGGGTGCCGGATCGCCCGAAGGCTTGACGATTCCAGAATACTTGAGTACTAAACTAATCGCAATGCCCGCGAACCAACTCACTCACCTGTTCGATCTCCACCGCGCTCACGCGATCGCGGTGCGTCGGTTCGACGCCGAGCTCGGCAGCGTGCACGGCATCGGCCTCGCCGACCTGCAGCTCTTGCACGCGCTCGATCGCGCACCTGACAAGAAGCTGCGCCGCGTCGACCTCGCCGACGCGCTCGGCCTCACGCCGTCGGGCGTGACGTGGATCCTGCGCCCGCTCGTCAAGCGCCGGCTCGTGCGCAGCGAAGCTCACGAGCACGACGCGCGTGCCAGCTATGCCGTGCTCGTCGACGCCGGCCGCGAGCTGCTCGCCGACGCGCTGCCGACGGCACGGCGGATCGCCGCGGAGCTCGAGCTCGGCCGGCCCTGATATAGTGGGGCGTGCGCCGTCTGGCCCTGGTCCTCGCGCTCGCCGCGTGCGGCCACTACGGGTTCAGCGGCACCGACGCCGCACGAGATTCCGCGAGCGATGCCGCGCTCGATCCGTCGCTCGTCGGCGACTGGAGGCTCGACGACGGCGCCGGCACGACCGCGATCGACAGCTCGGGCCTGGGCAACAACGGCACGCTCGTCGGCTCGCCGACGTGGGTCACCGGCGAGCTCGGCGGCGCGCTCGCGTTCGACGGCGCGACCAGCTATGTCGACATCCCCGCGAAGGCGTCGCTCGCGAACATCCCGGTCAAGACCGTCACGGCGTGGATCCAGCTCGGCGCTTCTGCCGCGCACGCGCAGATCTTCGTCGGCAAGGACGCGAGCGTGGCCTGCGGGTGGGAATTCAGCGTCCAGCCGAATCTATCGATCGAGTACCACCAGTGCTTCGACCAGGACGGCCAGTGGCAGACGCCGCCGAGCACGATCGCGGTCGGCGAGTGGCACCACGTCGCGGTCGTGTACGACCGCACGAGCACGGCAAATCTACCCACGATCTACTTCGACGGCGCGGCGCAATCGCTGAACGTCGTCGAGATCCCGATGGGCAGCGAGGCCGACGAGAGCACGAAGGACGTCGGCATCGCCGGCAACGCGATCGACCAGACCGAGGACTTCGCCGGCAAGATCGACGACGTGCGCATCTACACGCGCGCGCTCTCGACCGCCGAGATCCAGGCGCTGCCGTGATCGCTACAGCGCGACCGCCGCGATGCCGCCGGAGGTGACGCCCGCACCGAGGTCGGCGCCGGCGTCGAACGGCAGGCTCGCGCCCTCGCGCCACTGCCGGAGCTCGCACAGCGGCGCGGCACCGGAGCGCGGCTGGATGCGCACGTACGTGAAGCTGCGGCGCAGACCCGGCCGCGTCGCGGGCAGCCACGTGCCGCTGTTGACGTAGATCCCGTCGCCGCGCAGCGGCTGCCAGCGCGGATCGTGGGTGTGGCCGAACACGACGACCGGCGCGTCGACGTGGCGGCGCAGGCGCTGCGGCACCGCGCGCATCGGCAGCTGCGACGTCACCAGGTGCTTGCCGAGCCAGCGCTGCACGCCGAGCGCGATCCCGACCGCCCCGGCCACGCCGGCGAGCGCCCACACGAGCGGCAACAGCCACAGCATCGCGACGATCGCAGCCGCCGTGCCTGCCATCAGGCCCCAGCGATCGAGCACGAGCAGGCGGCCGAGCCGGCGCCAGCTCACGGTCAGCGGCGTGCGCGCGAGCCGATCGATCGCCGACGCGGTCTCGACCGGAATCCCGCCGGCGCGCGCGACCTGCGCGAGCCGCTCGCGATGCACGCGGCGGCGCGCGTCGCGTCGGCGCAGCGACTGGTGCAGCGCGCGCGCGCCGACCAGCCCCCACGAGAACCGCATGTACGCGATGAACAGCCGGCCGAACGAGCGGACGCCCTGCTCCGCCGCATAGCGCAGATAGCCGGTGAAGGCCCACTCCTCGATGCCGTGCGGATCGAGGTCGGGCTGCGCGCTGCCGAGGTAGCGCACCGCCGCGTAGTCGGCGTTGTAGATGAGGCGGCCGTCCTTCGGATCGTACGGCGCGAGGTTGAACTCGAACGAGCAGCCTTCGTCGTAGACATGGCCGTGCTCGATCCACGCCACGCCCGGCACGTACACGAACCACGGCACGATCCGGATGCGCGCGAGCGCGGCGTCGTCTCCGCCCCGTGTCATCGATCCGGCCGCGGCCGCGCCGTGTGCGGCGTCGGACGCGGCGCGCAGCTGGCGTTCCCACTCCGCCACCACCTCGGGTGCGAGCAGCTCGACGTCGTGATTGCCGACGATGACGTCGACCGAGTGGCCGCGGCGCGCGAACTCGACCATATCGGCGAGCAGCTCGCGATGCGCTTCGCCGAGCCGCGCCATGCGCAGCACCCCCGAGCCCACGCCGCGCGACAGCCCGTGACGGCGCTCGTCGGCGCTCTTCGCCGGAACCTCGCGCGTCGCGGGGATCACGACCGACATGAAGTCGAACAGATCGCCCGCGATCACGAGCCGCCACGGCCGGCCATCGACGCGACGCACGCGGTGATAGCGCAGGAACTCCCGGAACGCCTGCTCGCCGAGCTCGACGGCGCGGCGCCGATCCGCCGACGCACCGGGCAGGAGTTGCTCGCCGAAGTGCAGATCCGAAACAACGAGAATGTTCTTCGCCAGCGCGGAGACCCCCGACTCGCGTTTCGCGCGATCCGTCTGCTGCGGAGACGATGGCGTCTGCTCCGCATCCGCTCGAGGGTTGGCGGCGTCGGCCATACTGCGCCTTCCCTTCACCATGACGTGACGCGGGGCGATCGTCTAGGCCTCGCAGCCTGGCAAGACCAGTCAACTGCGTGGTATCTCGCGGGATGTGACGCAGGTCTTGTTCATCCTCTTGCTCGCCGCGTCGCTCGCGTTCTTCGCCCGCACGTGCTGGATCTTCGGCCGCGCGGTCGCGGCCGGCGCGCCCGATCCGCGCCCGCGGTTGGACCAGCTGGGCGCCCGCCTCGTCGACGTCGGCATCTACTTCTTCGGCCAGAAGAAGGTCGCCGAAGAGGGCCCGCAGCATCAGACCAGCAAGCACCACCTGTTCATCTTCTGGGGCTTCCTGATCATCACGATCGCGACCGCCGACGTCGTGGTCTCGGGTGTCATCCACGGCGTCTCGCTCGCGCTCCTGCCGGCGGTGATCTACCAGCCGCTGTACTGCGTCATCGACGTGTTCAACCTGGTCGTGCTGGTCACGATCGGCTGGGCGTTCGTGCGCCGCATCGTGGTCAAGCCGCCGCTCATCCCGATGAACCTCGACGCGGGCCTGATCCTCGGCGGGATCGGCTCGCTCATGATCACGCACTTCATCTTTCACGCCTACGAGATCGCCGGCTCGGGCGAGAGCCAGCCGTGGCTGCCGATCTCGAACGCGCTCGCGGGCGCGCTGCCGGCGGCCGGCGCGCACCGCGGCCAGGTCATCGGCTACTGGCTGCACGTCCTGATCCTGCTGACCTTCCTCAACTACCTGCCCTACTCCAAGCACATCCACTTGCTGGGCGCGCTGCCGAACATCTTCCTGCGCAACCGCAGCGACCGGCGCATGGACCTGCCCAAGCTGAACCTCGAGGACGAGAACCAGTGGGGCGCCGGCAAGTTCGAACAGCTGTCGTGGAAGAGCCTGCTCGACAGCTACGCGTGCACCGAGTGCGCGCGCTGCTCGAACTACTGCCCGGCGTACGCCACCGGCAAGAACCTGTCGCCGATGCAGCTCGTGCACGACATCCGCTACGAGATGCTCGATCGCATCGAGCTGCGCGACAAGATCGGCGAGCTCGAGGGCGACGTCGCGCGGCTCAAGGACTACGGCCAGTCGCCGGCCGACCTCGCGTTCACCGAGCAGGAGCTCGCCGATGCCAAGGCCGAGCTCGACACCATGCCGCGCCTGACCGGCGGCCGCATCGCCGACGAGACCTTGTGGGCGTGCACGACGTGCGGCGCGTGCCAGGAGGTGTGCCCGGTGTTCATCGAGCACCCGCTGAAGATCCTGCAGATGCGCCAGAACCTGGTGCTCGAGCAGGAGAAGACGCCGGGCGAGCTCCAGCGCACCTACCGCAACATCGAGCGCCAGTCGAACCCGTGGGGCATCGCCGCCGACGAGCGCATGGACTGGGCGAAGGACCTCGACGTCCCGACGATCGAGGACCACCCCGATCCCGAGTACATCCTGTGGGTCGGCTGCGCCGGCGCGTTCGACGCGCGCATCAAGAAGCAGACGCGCGCGATGGTGAAGGTCCTGAACGCGGCGGGCGTCGACTACGCGGTGCTCGGCCACAACGAGGCGTGCACGGGCGATCCGGCGCGCCGCACCGGCAACGAGATGCTGTTCCAGATGCTCGCCGAGCAGAACGTCGAGGCGCTGAAGGCGGCGAACGCGAAGAAGGTCGTCACGAGCTGCCCGCACTGCCTCCACACGCTGCGCCACGACTACCCGCAGTTCGGCGGGAACTTCGAAGTCGTGCACCACACGCAGCTGATCGATCGCCTGTACAAGGACGGGCGCCTGCAGAGCGAGCGCTCGCCGATCGGCACCATCACCTATCACGACAGCTGCTACCTCGGCCGCTGGAACCGCGAGTTCGATGCGCCGCGCGACGTGATCGCGGCGGTCGGCGTGCCGAACGTGATCGAGATGGCGCGCAGCAAGCGCTTCGGCTTCTGCTGCGGCGCCGGCGGCGGCCGCATGTTCATGGAGGAGCGCGAGGGCGAGCGCGTCAACGTCAACCGCACCGACGAGGTGATCGCGACCGGCGCCGAGGCAGTCGCGGTCGCGTGCCCGTTCTGCAACATCATGATGACCGACGGCATGAAGCAGCGAAACGTCGACGACCAGATCCAGGTGATCGACATCGCGGAGCTGGTCGCTCAGAGTTTGCCGGATGTGCCGGTCGGAAACCTGGTCCGCAAGAAAGACCGAGTATGATGCCGGGCCATGAAGTTGCTCATCCTCTGCGCCTGCGCGCTCGCCGCCGCGTGCAGTGACGCCGACGGCACGCGCGGTCAGTGCGCCGAAGGCGGCGCGCTCGAAGACTGTCCCGAGGCCGACCGCACGCCCGAGGGCGCGTGCTGGCGGCTCGTCGACTGCGAGGCGATCGACCTCAAGTCCACGAACAACTTCGACTGGACGCAGTGCACCGATTACATCGACGGGCTCACGCCCGATCGCCAGCGGCTCGTGATCGACTGCGTCGCGGCGTCGACGTGCGACTCGCTCAAGGTCGACGGCTCGCCGAACAACCCCGACTTCCAGTCGATGGCGTGCCTGCTGCTGGGAGATCAATGATGCGCGGCGCAGTCATCGCGGCGGTCGCGCTGTGCGTGCTGGCGGAGGTCGCGCACGCCCAGCCGGCCGACATCCCCGGCCTCATCAAGCTGATCGAGACCCAGCCGGCCGACATGGACCGCTCGGCGTGGAAGGAGAAGCGGCGCGACGCCGCGAAGAAGCTCGTGCAGTCCAAGGACAAGCGCGCGCTACCCGAGCTCGAGAAGCTCGCCGAGAACGAGACGTTCGACATCATCGGCGAGATCGCGATCGAAGGCCTCGGCGCGCTCGGCGATGCGAGCGCGGTGCCGACGCTGCAGAAGATCGCGGGCGATTCGTCGCGCGATCCGGGCCAGCGCGAGCTCGCGAAGAAGGCGCTCGGCAAGCTCGGCGCGAGCGCCGACGTCCCGGTGACGACTCCGCCGCCACCGGCCGGCGGCGGCGAGGGCAGCGGCGGTGCGCTCGGCGGCTCGGCGCTCGGCACCGGCGAGGCGGTGAAGTCGCCGGTCATCGAGCCGTCGCACACCAGCAGCGAGCCGTCGCACGCCAGCGTCAGCGTGCCCGAGCCGCTGCGTGCGCCCGAGCTCCCCGATGACACGCTCGCCGCCTACGACCGCGTCACGTTCGCGACCGGGACGACGAGCCTGTCCTACGACACGCTCGTCAAGCGGCTCGACTTCGAGGCCAACGTCGCCGGCAGCTACCAGCATCGCGTCGAGCGCGAGTCGTTCGCGTACGGCTACGACCTGAACGCCAGCGTGGTGTCGGGCCTGATCGATCAGTTCACGAACGACGCCGGCGCCGAGCACGGCCAGACGCGCGGCCTCGAGCTCGTGCTCGGCGGCGACGGCGAGGCGCGCATCTACTCGGGCAAGCTGTACGGCGTCGGCAAGGGCGCGATCGCCGCGCAGTACGACTACATCTCCGACGAGCCGACCATGGACGGCGACAACAACGGCGTGCCGATCAAGTTCACGACGAACCAGGCCGACCTCCAGGTCGCGATCGGCGGCGGCTACGGCCGGCTGCTCGACATCGGCGGCGCGATCCGCGTGCGCCGGCTCGCGCGCACGCTCGACGCCGCGCGCGCGCTCGGCAAGCCGATCGATGCGGCGACGTCGAAGAAGCTGCAGCTGGCGTGGTGGTCGCTGCGCGGCGAGCGCTCGACGTATCGCGCGCTGGTCGTCACGGTCTCGATCCTGCGCGACGCCGGCGTGCTGCTGTCCGAGCCCGACGCCGGCCTGTCGTACGAGATCCTGAACGTGCTCCGCGACTCGTGGCTGTACCAGCGGCCGAGCGGGCTCGACATCCAGGTCGCGTTCGGCGAGGGCTACCTCACCCGGCCGAGCGGCAACATGTACTCGCAGCGCGCCGAGCAGGGCCGGGTCGAGCAGGTGCTCGCGCAGGCCGGCTACGGCGCGCAACTCCAGGACGACAAGCTCGAGCTGTCCGGCACCGCGTTCGCGAACGCGCGGCTGTTCGCGCCCGATCCGCAGGGCTCGCCGTGGGCGCTCGGCGCGACCGCGAGCGCGAAGCGGTTCACCTACGGCGAGCACGGCGATCCGTTCGGCATGTTCTCGCTCACCGGCGTGGTCGGGCTGACCAACGACGGCCTCATGGGCAGCCAGACCTCGCTCCACATCGAGGGCAATCTCGGCTTCACGTACTGGCTCAATCAGGCCGGCGGGCTCACGCTCGCCGCGAGCGTGATCGAAGATGGCGGCGAGCTGTTCCTCGGCGCGACGCTGCAGGCCACGTATGGATTGCTCGACGGCACGTTCGCCCGTTAGCGAACCGCATATAGATGATACAAGTTCACGGTTGAATGGTCCGACCACTCGGCGTAAGGTGTTTTCGTGGGCGCGCTTAGCAACCACCAGCG
Organism: Kofleriaceae bacterium; assembly: GCA_035500135.1. Taxonomy (GTDB): domain Bacteria; phylum Myxococcota_A; class Polyangia; order Haliangiales; family Haliangiaceae; genus JABFXX01. Next base: position 18,735 of record DATJXL010000205.1, on the reverse strand, counting down.
CGAGACTCTGATCGCGGTCGCCGAGGCGGCGCTACCGGCCGGGCGGTTCTTGCCGGCGGCCGGTGCGGGCACCGTCGACAAGGTCGAGCGCTTCGTCGACGGCCTGCCCTCGCCGCTGCAGCGCGGGCTCGGTGGCCTGCTCGGCGGGCTCGACGCGGCGGCATGGCTCGGCGAGCGCCGATCGTTCGCGCGGGTCGCGCCCGATCGCCGGCTCGCGCTGCTCGACGGCTGGCGGCGCGGCGATCCGATCCGCCGGCTGATGTTGCGCGCGCTGATCAGCCCGCTCAAGCTCGCACACTTCGACGATCCGAAGCTCTACAAGCAGCTCGGCTGCGTCTACGAGACCCACGTCAAGGCCGAGGCGAAGCCCGCGTACATGAAGGATCGCGTGCACCGCGGCGAGGCGCTCGGCGGCGACCTCGCGCTCGAGTGCGACGTGGTCGTCGTCGGCACCGGCGCCGGCGGCGCGGTCGTCGGCCGCGAGCTCGCGGAGGCCGGCCTCGCGGTCGTGTTCGTCGAAGAGGGCCGCTACTTCGAGCGCAGCGACTTCAACTCGCGCGCGTTCTCGATGCAGCAGAAGATGTATCGGCGCGCCGGCGGAACGTTCTCGGTCGGCAACGTCGCGATTCCGATCCCGCTCGGCCAGACCGTCGGTGGCAGCACGACGGTGAACTCCGGCACGTGCTACCGCACGCCCGATCGCGTGCTGCGGCGCTGGCAGGACGAGCTCGGGCTCGACGAGCTCGGGGCGGACGCGCTGGCGCCGTACTTCGAGCGTGTCGAGGGCGTGCTCGGCGTCGAGCGCGCGAAGGCCGAGCTGATGGGCGGCAACGGCCGCGTGATCGCGCGCGGCTGCGACGCGCTCGGGTTCACGAAGCATGGCCCGCTCAAGCGCAACGCGCCGGCGTGCGACGGCCAGGGCGTATGCGTGTTCGGCTGCCCGACCGACGCGAAGCGCTCGACGAACGTCTCGTACATCCCGCTCGCGCTCAAGGCGGGCGCCGAGGTGTTCGCGAACGCCTCCGTGCAGCGCGTGATCGTCGACGGTGGCCGCGCGCGGGGCGTGGTGGCGCGCACGGCCGATGGCAGCCGGCTCACGATCCGGGCGCGCGCGGTCGTGATCGCGTGCGGCTCGATCATGACGCCACTGCTGCTCGCGCGCCAGGGCCTCGGCGGCGCGTCGGGGCAGCTCGGCAAGAACCTGTCGATCCATCCCGCGTGCGGCGCGCTCGCCGAGTTCGACGAGCAGATCTTGCCGTGGAAGGGCATCCCGCAGGGCTACGCGATCGAGGAGCTGCACGACGAGGGCATCCTGTACGAGGGCGCGATGGTGCCGCTCGAGATGTCGGTGGCGTTCGTCCACCTGATCGGGCCCGAGCTGGTCCGGCTCGCCGAGAGCTTCGATCACGTCGCGAGCTTCGGCTTCCTCGTCGAGGACACCTCGCGCGGCTCGGTGAGCGAGGTGATGGGCCAGCCGCTGATCCGCTACTGGCTGCAGGACAAAGACGTCGCGCACATCAAGCGCGGCCTCGACGTGCTCGCCCGCGTCTACTTCGCCGCCGGTGCGCGCGCCGTCCACGTGCCGGTCGCCGGCTTCGACGTGCTGCGCTCCGAGGCCGACCTCGCCGAGCTGCGCCGCGCCAAGCTGCGCGCGTGGGATCTCGACCTGTCGGCGTATCACCCGCTCGGCACCGCACGGATGGGCTCGGATCCGGCGCACTCGGTCGTCGACGCCAACCACCAGCTCCACGACTGCCGCGGCCTGTACGTCGTCGACGGCTCCGCAGTGCCGACCTCGCTCGGCGTGAACCCGCAGGTCACGATCATGGCGCTCGCCACGCGCGCGGCCGAGAAGATCGCGGCGGCGCTGGCGTGAAGCGTTCCCGAGCTGTAACGCGCCGCGCGCAGCAAGTTGACGTAATCACTCGCGCATGAATTCGAGACTACGTCGCGACTCGCTGCGTCTGGTGGGTATGTGGAAGCTCTGGTTCGCGATCGCAGTCGTCGGTTGCAGTGGGTTCAATCAGTTCATGGGGACGTCGCAACCCGTCCGCTCACCCAGCGCCGAGGCCGCGCGCTGGCTGTGGAACGGCCCCGACTGCAACATGCGCGAGCCGCTCGAGCGCGGCGAGGCCGACGCCGATCGTGCGCGCGTGCTCGTGTGCGACGACTGGTCGGGGTTCGGGCAGAGCGTCGACCTCGGGTTCGATCTCTCCGACCGCAACGCGCGGCTCGACGATCGCAAGCCGGATGCGCTGCTGCAGAGCGTGATCGTGTTGACCTGCGCGCGCTTCTGCGACCAGCAGAATGACATGTATTCGGTCGGGCTCGCGGCGGAGCTCGCGGAGACCATCGACGACGCCGCGCTGACGCGCGCGGTCGGAGCGCTCGCATGGCCGAACGAGCAGAAGACGTTCTACGTGGCGCGCGTGCACGACGCGGCGAAGCTGCTCGCCGATCGCGCGGCGGCGCTGGACCCGCGCGTGCGCGCGATCGCGGTCGAGCTCCCGCGCAAGCTGCACGCCGAGCGCGCGCGTTACTACCGCGATCACGCGAAGCAGTATGCGGCGCTCGACGCGATCCGGCCGACCCGTGATGCCGCCGAGCTGCACGCGCTCGAGGACGTGCGCGTGTCGTACTTCACCACGTGCGCGTCGCCCGATTGCCGGTTCGATCCGCTGCCGATCGAGGCCACCAAGCGCATCGTGCAGGTCGCGCTCGCGACTCACGATACCGTGCGGACCGCGGCGGAAGGCAGCTTGTTCAGCGAGCACGGCGCGCTGCGCAACACGTACGGCCCGATGCTGTACCGCACGGTGTTCGTCCCCGCACGCGCGCTCGAGAATCAGGCCAAGGACTACGAGCAGGCGCGGCGCGACGGCGCCGATCGCGACACGCTCGCCGCGCGGTTCGGCGGCGGACCTCCGCCCGAGGTGTATGCCGGTCAGGTCTGGCGTGCCGACGACGAAGCACCGAACCTGTTGCGTGGCCTCGACCAGGAAGGCCTGACGTCGACCGGCGGCATCGTCGCCGCGATCGTCCCGCACGGCGCGCTCTCCGAGATCCGCTTCGAGGACAACGTGATCACGTACGACCAAGAAGACTGCGTCGAGACCGACAAGGTCGATCGCATCACGTCAGACGGCCGCATCGAGTACCGCCAGAACTGCCGCGTCGTCGGCACGCACGTCGAGCGCCGACCGACGTCGCCGGTGCGCGTGCCGGCCGCTGACGCCCGCGCGCTGCGCGCGAAGGACAACGTGGCAGTGATCGTCGGCGCGGACCGCACGGGGCTCGTGATCAGCGTGCACGACAAGCGCGACGCACTCGTCCAGTTCCGCGGCATCCGCTTCCAGCCCGAAGCCGCGTACCACGCGATCGCGCCCGAGGCCGATGTCGATCACGCGAAGGTCGCGAAGCGCTGACCGTGCCGCGTAGCCACGCGGGCGGTAGTCGATGCCCGTGCCGATCTCGACTTGCTCGCGTCCTGTCGCGATTCGCTACAGCGGCAGCTTCTCGCGCCACTCCGCCGCGTCACCGGGCCCGAACCGCACGTCGTGCAGGACGTCCTCGATGCAGCCGCGCGTCCACGCCGGCAAGTCGGTGTCGACGTTCAGGTGATCGACGTCGCCGGTCGCGGTGACCGCGATCTCGAGCTCGACCGCGACGTCGGTGACGCCGGCCTTGGTCATCGCGCGCGTGCAGCGCGCGAGGTCGGCGTGGTGCGCGGCGATGCCGGCATGGAGCTGGCGCTGACGGGCCGCCGCGCTCGGCGTCGCGACCGCGCCCGGATCGACCTCGCCGCGCACGTCGAGGTGCGCGACGTGATCCGCCGACGTGTCGACCCAGCCGGCGCGGTGATAGCGACCGGCGCGATCGGCGGCCTCGACCGTGTGGCGGCCGGGCAGCACGCGGACATCGAGCGGCGCCTCGCCGAGCTCGACGCCGTCGACCCGCACCGCGCGCCGCGCCTGCGCGCCGATCTCGAGCGCGGTCGTCGCCGCGGCGGCGGTGTCGGCGTCGGTCCAGGCCGGCGTCGTCACCGGGGTCGCGACCGCGAGCTGCGCGAGCTCGTCGGCCGACATCTCGACCGCGCGGGCGTCGACCACGGCGCCGCCGGCATGGACCAGCGCCGCACGCGCGGCCGCGACCTCGAGCTCGCCCGAACCGTCGCGCACGGCGACCTTGCCGTGGCGGCACGCGACGCGCACGCCGGCCGCGTCGCGCGCGACCCGGAACTGCGTGCCGCGCACCTCGATCGTCTCGGCGCCCGCGATCACGACGAAGCGCTGGCCGGCCGCGCGCGGCGCGACCTCGATGTCGACCGTGCCGTCGACCGCGAGCTCGATCTGGTCGGCGTCGAACCGGCGCACCTCGAGCTTGCTGCCGGCCGCGAGCGACAGCGCGCTCGCGTCGCCGAATTGCACGTCGACGCGGCCGTTGCCGGTCGCGAGCACCGCGCCCGCCGCGATCCGGTGATCGAATGCATGCCCCGACCGCAGCCCGTCGAACAGGACGTCGCCGGCGAGCCGCGTGACCAGACCGGACAGCGCGTGCGGTGCTGCCGGCGGCGGCGTCACGACGCGCGCGACCTGCGCCGGCTCGCTCGGCGCCGCCGAGTGCAGCCACCACACCGCGCCGCCGGCCAGCGCCGCGGCGCCGGCGAGCCACATGACCACGCGCGGCCGCGCCCGCACCTTCGCGCGCCGCTCGGTCGACACCGACCAGTGCACGCGCGCGCGCACCGCATCCCACGCGAGCTCGGGCGCCGACTGCGCGCGCAGCGCCGGGAACGTCTGCGACGACGCGCGCGTGATCCGATCGCGCGCCTTCGCGCAGCGCGCGCAGCTCTCGGCGTGGCGATCCATCGCCTGCACCTCGGCATCGGCGAGCTTGCCCGCCCACGCGTCGGCCCAGCGATGCGGCGCGACGTGCTTCACGCCGGGTCGCCCTTCTCGCCGGCGAGCACGCGATAGAACTCGCGGCGCGCGTAGAACAGGCGCGTGCGCACGGTGACCGGGTTCGAGTCGACGAGGTACGCGATCTCCTTCAGATCCATGCCCTCGATCTCGTGCAGGTAGAGCACGATGCGCTTCTTCGGCGCGAGTACCTCGAGCGCGCGGTACACGCGCTCGCGCTCCTGGCGGCGCTCGAGGCTCTTGTCGGGCGTCTCGGGCCGCTCGGTCAGGCTCGGATCGTGCGGCGCGGCGTCGAGATCGGCGACGCCGAACGCGGCCGGCCGGCGCTTGCGCGTGCGGATGCGGCCGAGCGCGACGTTGACGCAGATCCGGTACAGCCAGGTCGACAGCCGGGCGTCGCCGCGGAACCGCGACAGCCCGCGAAACGCGATGACGAACACCTCCTGGACGAGGTCGTCGAGGTCGGTGCGATCGCCGAGCACGCGGTAGAGGTTGCCGGCGACCTGGCGGCGGAACCGGTGATAGAACTCGTCGTGCGCGGCGCGCTCGTCGGCGCGGCAGCGCTGGATCAAGTCCGCCTCGTCGGCGGGATCGAGCACGGCGAGCGACCCGGTGTCGCGCTTCACCCTCGGCAGCATAACGTGCGGTCTCGGATTAGTGACCGTGCGTTGTTTGCGCGTTCACCCGATCTGTGCGGCGGCGTACAGACTTGCCGGCGACGCGGGACGCCGCATGCGACGTCGCAGGGCCCGCGCAAGTCAGCGAGATCGCACAGGCGCGACCTGGCACTGGCGTTGTATAGAGGCGCGCCATGTTTTCGATCGCTCACAGCGGGATGGCCCTGTTCGACCATCCCATTCGCTCCACCATCGGCGGCATCGAGATCGATCTCGCGAGCGGCCCGATCCAGCCCGGCCATCACAAGCTCGAGATCGAGGCCACGATCGGCGGGATCGAGATCTACGTCCCCAAGCACGTCAAGTTCACGGTCGAAGGCGGCGCGCTGGTCGGCGGCTACGACGTCCACGACGGCCTGCCCTGGTACACGCGGGCGTACCGCCGCATGCAGAAGCTGTTCGGCATGACCGCGATCCCGAGCGAGTCCGTGCCGTCTCCGGATCCCACGGCCGAGACCACGATCCACTTCGTCATCGAGGGCGGCATCGGCGGGATCGACGTGTACCGTGTCTAGCAATCTGGTCAGATCAGCGGCGAGCGAGGCCGAGCGATCCGGATGATCGCGGTCCCGCCGAAACCGGTGGCGCTGGTGGCGGCGGCGGTCGCGGCGGTGCTGCTCGTCGTCGTGTTCGTCGCGCTGCCGTTGCCGCACGCCCTCGTCGGCGACACCGAGCTCGAGCGGCACGGCGGCATCGTGCTGGTGACCGCAACCGGCGGCACGGTCGAGGTCCCCGGCGTCGGCGCGGACGAAGCCGCCGAGGTCGAGCGCATCGTCGCGGCAGGTGGGATCGCGTTCACCGAGGTCGCCGATGGCGGCGCCGAGCGGATGCCGCCCGGCGGCAGCGAGGACGTGTGGAGTGATGACGAGGGCCTTCGCTACAGCGCCTCCTACGTCGTCGCGCCGACGCGCGAGGAGGTCGATGCCGAGCTCGCCGATTGGACACCGCCGCCCGGCACGCGGCTCGTGTACGAGCGGATCTCCGCGGAGAGCCGCGAGATGCACGATCCGCGGCCCGGCCACGGCGCGAAGATCCGCACGTACGTGGTGCACACGCCGCCCGCGCTCGACGGCAGCGCGATCTCCGACGCGCGCGTGGACCACGACCGCTACACCGATCGCCCGATCGTCATGGTGACGTTCACGAGCGACGGCGCGCGGCGCTTCGGCGAGCTCACCGAGCGCATTCGCGGGCACAAGCTCGCGATCGTGATCGGTGACTGGGTGATCAGCGCGCCGGTCATCGTGTCGGCGATCCGGGGCGGGCGCGCACAGATCGCGATGGGCGGGTCCGATCCCGTCGAGCAGGAGCGGCTCGCGACCGCGCTGTCGGCGACGCTGCGCGCGGGCATCGGCGTGCGACCGGGCGACGTGCGCGAGGTCCATCACGTCGCGCCCGCGCCGCACGTCGGACGCGCGTGGCTGGTGCGGCTCGCGATCGCGCTCGCCGGTGGGCTCGCGGCGTTCGCGGCCGTGTGGCTCGCCGTCCGCTGGATCGCGCCGGTCCGCCGGCCGCGCAGGCGGCTCACGGGTGACGCGCCCGTGTGGCCGCGCGTGCTGTGGACGATCGGCGTGATCGTCGTGATGATCGCCGGCTGGAAGGTCACGCTGCCCGGTGTCGACGACACCGAGCTCGCGCACGTCATCCTCAAGGGCGGCTCGGGCTCGTTCCTAGGCATGTTCAACATGTTCGACCTGACCGCGACGCGCCAGGTCAGCGTGCTCGCGCTCGGCACCGGCCCGTTGCTCTCCGCGTTCCCGGTCGTCGAGATCGTCGCGCTCGTGGTGCCGCGCTGGCGTCACCTGCGCCACGGCGGCCCCGAGGGTCGGCGCAAGCTCGGACGCGCCGTGGCGGTGCTCGCGCTCGTGCTCGCCGCCGTGCAGGGCTACTTCGTCGCGACGTACCTCGAAGCGATGTCGCGCGGCGGCGCGGACGTCGTCGCGCCGGGCTGGAAGACGCGATCGATGATCGTGGTCACGCTCGTCGCGGGCACCGCGGTGATGGCGTGGCTCGTGTCGATCATCGGCCAGCGCGGGATCGGCAACGGCTACGCCGTCGTGCTGCTCGTGATCTGGCTGCTCGACGTGCCGTGGTTCCACCTCGTGCAGTCGGGGTTGCCGGCCGTGGTCGCGCTGGTGTCGGCCGCGAGCATCGCGCTGGTCGCGGCCGCCGCGCTCGGGGTGCGCGTCGGACGCATCCCGCTGCCGTCCTCGGGCACGAGCCCGTTCGTCGAGGCATCGTCGTTCGTGATGCTGTTCGTGCAACTCGCCGCACTCGGCGTGTCGCTGCCGTGGTTCTTCAGCCTGACGCACACGCTCGACTCGCAGCTCGGCATCACGCTGACCACGCTCGTCGCGTTCGCCGCGCTGTGGTCGTTCGTGTTCGCGCGGCCCTCGCTGTCGGGCGCGACGGCCGCCGAATGGCGGCGCGCGACCGTCGCGAGCGCGCTCGTGCTCGTGGCATGCGAGCTGCTCGCGGCGACCGCGCGCAGCGCGGGCGACGTCGGGCTCGCGAACCCGGTCTTCGTGTTCGTCGCGACCGCGACCGTGCTCGATCTACGAGACGAGCTCCGCGATCGTCGCCGCGGCCTCGTCCCGGTGTGGCCGCTGCACGCGCCGCTCGCGGTCGACCGCGTGCGCGAACGGCTGGACGCCGCCGGCATCGCCCATCACGTGCAGGCAGTCCGCCTCCGCACGCTCCTGTGGTTCTTCGGCCCCCACGTGCCGATGATGGTGCTCGTGCCGCCCGATCGCGCGCCCGACGCCGGACGCATCCTGCGGGAGATCCAACCTAGCGCCGCGTCGGCAGGACCGTGAAGTCGAGGTCGTTGCCGAGCGAGCAGTGCAGCGAGTCCTCGTCGCCGGCCGGGACGATGTCGCAGTGCGCCTCGTCCTTCGCGCTCGCCTTCTGGCCCTTGTGCGGCAGGCTCAGCACGACGTGATCGCCGTCGAGGCGCCACGTGCCCTTGAACACGAGATCGTCGCCGCCGCCTTCGCACGACGACCTCACGTGGAGCTGGACCGCGCGATCGCGCGCGAACGTCACGTGCACGGTCGCGACCTCGCAGCTCGTGCCGGCCTGCTCCCACTGGCCGCCGAAGCCCATCACGTGCTCGTACGGCGTCTGCGGCTTGCGATCGAGCCCGACCGCCTCGCGAAATTTCGGATCCGCGCGCAGCGGCGCGAACGCGACATCGAAGCGGGCCTCGACGAGCCACTCGACGGCGTCGGCGCGCGTGCTCGCGGCGAGCTTGCCGAGGGTCGCGACCGCGTCGGCGCGCTGCTTCGACGCCTCGAGCACCGCGACGCGATACAGCGCCTCGCCATGCTGGGCGTCGAGCGCGAGCACGTCGTGCCAGGCCTTGAGCGCGTGCGCCGCGCCCGCGCGCTTCGCGGTGGCGACGGCCTTGGCCACGGCCGCGTCATCCACCGTCGTGGTCGTGCCCGGATTCGTCGTGGTCGTCGTGGTGGTGGTCGTGGTCTTCGCGCTGCCGATCAGCTCGAACCCGACCACGTCCGTCACCTCTCGACCCAGTCGCCTCACGACGTACGCGATCGCGACGCGATCCTCGTACTCGCTCCCGTACACCGCGACGATCTTCTCGACCGGATCGGGCGCGTCCCACGTCACGACGACATCGCCGCCGCGCGTGATGGTCACGGTCGTGCCGGTCGCGGTCGCGGCGAACGTCGCCTTCGCGCCGCGCTGCTCGATCGGCTTCTTCACGCGCAGCGCCGCGATCGCGTCGGCATCTTGCTTCGCGCACCTCGGCATGCCGGTCGCCTTCGCGTCGGTCACCGCGAGCGGCGCGCACACGCGATCGACATCGACGAGGTAGGGCTTGTCGACGCCCGAGAACCCGGCGAACGTCTCGGCGGCCGCGGGAGCAGCCAGCAAGACGAGCGCGACTGGGATTCGCCTCATGCCACGGTCATAGCGCAACCTTCACGCTTTCGCCCGTCGTGGTACGGTCTTACCCGTGCGTTCGATGTTCACGCGAGCGAGTGCGGCGATCGACCGGGGGGTCGTGCGCTTCATGGAGCGCCGGATGGCGCCGCGCACGCCGACGCTCGACCCGAGCGACGCGCGCCGTCAGATGATCGACCTCGCGCGCGCGTACTCGGAGGGCAACCTCGGCCATCCGTCACCGTTCTTCCCCGAGCCGGCCGTGCCGCGCGTCGAGCTGCGCGCCGCCGGCGACGGCCCGCTCGGCACCCAGGTCGTCGACCTCGCGTTCCGCTCCGATTACGTGCCGTTCCTGCCGGCCGCGCGCGACGGCTACCTCGCGCACACCGAGAACATGACCGCGCACGCACGGTGGTGGACGAGCGACCGCGGCCGGCCGACGATCGTGCTCCTCCACGGCTGGGGCGGCGGCAACTACTGGCTCGAGACCCGCGCGTTCGTCATCCCGTACTGGCTGCGCCACGGCTACGACATCGTCGCATTCCAGCTGCCATTTCACGGCGAACGCGCCCAGGGCACGCAGACGCTGCCGAACTGGCCGTCGCCGAACCCGCTGCGCACGAACGAAGGCTTCGGCCACGCGATCTACGACCTGCGCGCGCTGTCGCGGTTTCTGCGCGCGCGGGGCGCCAGCGGGGTCGGCGCGATGGGCATGAGCCTGGGCGGTTACACGACCGCGCTGTGGGCCGGCGTGGCCGGTCCCGCCGACGTCGGCGGCATCGACTTCGCGGTCGCGATGATCCCGGCCGTGTCGATGGCGGATCTGATGTGGCGCCACGGCGAGAGCTCGCCGGCGCGCCGGCGCGCCGAGAAGGCCGGCATCACCGGCGAGCTGATGCGCGACGTGTTCGCGGTGCACGCGCCGCTGACCCGCGCGCCGCGCGTCGCGCCGGACGCGCGCTTCGTGATCGCGGGCAAGGGCGATCGCATCACGCCGCCCGATCAGGCCGCGTCGCTCGCCGCGCACTGGGCGATCGAGCCGTTGTGGTTCGAAGGCGGCCACCTCGCGCAGGTCGGCCGCGGCGACGCGCTGCGCACGGTGCGGCGCGCGCTGGGGGGGCTCGGCCTGGCGGGGCGAGCGTTTCGGGGATGACGGATCCCGAGCGCACGCTGGGCGAAGCGATCGCGAGCGGGCCGCTGCTCGTCGACGGCGCGATGGGCTCGCTCCTGTACGAGCGCGGCGTCCTGCACACGCGCAGCTACGACGAGCTCAACCTCTCGCAGCCCGACCTCATCAAGGCCGTGCATCGCGACTACGTGCAGGCCGGCGCCGAGATCATCGAGACCAACACGTTCGGCGCGAACCGCATCGCGCTCGCGCGCCACGGGCTCGCCGATCAGGCCGCCGCGATCAACCGCGCGGGCGTCGAGCTCGCGCGCGCCGCGAGCTCCGGGCGCGCGTATGTCGGCGGCGCGGTCGGCCCGACCGGCGTGAAGTTCGGGATCGCGACCGCCGCGGAGCGCCGGCTCGCGCGGTTCGCGCTCGCCGAGCAGATCGACACGCTCGTGCTCGCCGGCGTCGACGCGATCGTCCTCGAGACGTTTTCGTCGATCCTCGAGCTCGAGGAGGCGATCCACGTCGCCAAGGAGCGCGGCCCGAAGGTGCCGGTGATCGCGATGATGGTGTTCGACGCGCAGGGCCGCAGCGACGGCGGGCTCGGCCCGGCCGAGATCGCGGACCGGTTGATCGCGGCCGGCGCCGACGTCGTCGGCGGCAACTGCGGCATCGGCCCGTCGGAGCTGTATCAGGTCGTGACGAGCATGGTCGGCCGCGGCAAGCCGGTGATCGCGCAGCCGAACGCCGGGTTGCCGGCGTCGGTCGAGGGCCGCACGCTGTACGTCGCGAACCCCGAGCATTTCGGCGTGTTCGCGCGCCGCATGCTGAAGAGCGGCGTGCGGCTGGTCGGCGGCTGCTGCGGCACGACGCCGGAGCACACGAAGGCGATGCTCGGCGCCGTGCGCATGCTCCGCGGCGAGAAGCTCGACGAGCGCAAGGTCCGCGCCCGCACCGAGGAGGTCGGCCCGGTCCCGCACGAGCTCGCGCCGCCGCCGCCGCCGAAGACCGCGCTCGCCGAGCGCAGCCGGCTCGGCGCGCGGGTCGCGCACGGCGAGTTCGTGGTGTCGTGCGAGCTGACCGCGCCGACCGGGCTCGATCTCGGCAAGACCAAGGCCGCGGTCTCGCAGCTGCTCGAGGGCGGCGTCGATGTCGTCAACATCGCCGACGGCCCGCGCGCGTCGGCGCGGATGGCCAACGTCGCGGTGTGCGCCCGCCTGGTCGCCGAGACCCACGTCGAGCCGATCCTGCACGTGTGCGCGCGCGACCGCAGCTTCCTCGGGCTGGTCGCGCACCTGCTCGGCGCGCACGGCCTGGGCCTGCGCAACCTCGTCATCATCACCGGCGATCCGCCGAAGATGGGCGACTATCCGTTCTCGACGCCGGTCTACGACGTCGACTCGGTGGGCCTTTTGCGCATCGCGGCTGGCCTCAACGCCGGCGTCGATCCTGCCGGCAAGGAGTGCGAGCCCACGCAGTTCGTGCTCGCGACCGGCGCCGAGCCCGCCGCGCACGACCGCGATCGCGAGCTGCGCCGGCTCGAGGACAAGAAGCGCGCCGGCGCCGAGCTCGTGATGACGCAGCCGGTCTACGACCCGCGCACGCTCGAGCGCTTCCTCGACGACGCCGCGCCGCTCGGGCTGCCGGTGATGGTCGGCATCCTGCCGCTCGCGTCGCATCGCAACGCCGAGTTCCTGAACTCGGAGGTGCCCGGGATGAGCATCCCGGCCGAGTATCGCCAGCGGATGGCGAAGGTCGGCCACGGCCCGGCCGCGCGCGCCGAGGGCATCGCGATCGCGCGCGAGGCGCTGGCCGCGGTCCTGCAGCGCGTCGCCGGCGTGTACATCATGCCGCCGTTCAACCGCGTCGAGGCCGCGCTCGCGGTGCTCGAGGTCGCGCGCGACCGCTGGAAGCCTCAGAGATGATCCGTGCCCTGGCGGCCGGGACGATGTTCGACCGCAGGTTCCGGATCGTGCGTCCGCTCGGCACGAGCTTTTCCGCGGAAACGTACGAGGCGGTCCGGGTCGAGACCGCGCGCCGCGTGGCGTTGCGACTGATTCACGACTCGCTCGCGGACTTCGCGCCCTTCGCGGACCGATTCGACCAAAGCATCGCGCAATATCGGAGCTTGCGCGACGAGGTCGTCGCGATCGAGGACGCCGGCCGCGCGACGCACGGCACGATGTTCGTCGCCACCGAGTTCATGGAGACGCGCTGCGTGGTCGGCGCGCCCGTGCCCTGGCAGCGGGTCGCCGCGATCATGATGCGGATCTGCGGCGCACTCGACGCGATGCAGGCCGCCGGCATCGCAGACCGGCGCCTCGACACGACGAAGGTGTACTGGTCGGGCAGCGAAGAGCAGGCCAAGCTCGACGCGGTCGGCCTGCTGCTCGACGGGCGCGATCTTCCCGCGCCCGACGCCGGCGAAGGCGTCCGGCGCTGGTGGCCCGGCGTTCAGATTCCGGCGTCGTGGCTCGAGTACGCGTCGCCGGAGCGGTTGATGGGCAAGAGCCTGGACGCACGCAGCGACGTGTACTCCGCGGGCGTGGTCGCGTACGAGCTCCTGACCGGGCGGCGCCCGTTTGCCGAGGCCGTGGGACCGGCGGGGCTGATCACGATGCAGCTGAAGCGAGTGCCGGCGCCGCCGTCTTGCGTGATTCCGGACATCCCGACGGCCTGCGACGACGTGGTCCTGCGCTGTCTCGCGAAGGCGCGTGACGATCGGTATCCCGACCCTCGCGCGCTTCGCGACGCGTTGCGAGCGCTGGCCTAGCCGGGGAGGGTTGCTGGCCGGGCGTCACATCGGCAAACCACGCGGGCTGCTCCGGCCGCTCCCCGATACAGTCCGCGCGTGACCCTCTCGCTCGACGAAGCGCGCGCGCTGTACGCGGACGAAGAAGCTGCCCGGCCAACCCGACCACATGCGCTCGGTGCTCGACCAGCTCGACGCGCTCGACCAGGCGATCGAGGCCAACCCGCGCGACCTCAGACCGGTTTCGCGCTCAGCGGCCGCCGTGGATGATGTGGACGACCTGGTGCATCGCCTGGTCGTCGCCCAGATACGTCAACACCTTCGTGCCGTGCAGGTTGAACGGCGGCGCGGTCAGATCGAGCTGGCGGTAGCCGCCCGGCACGGTGTCGGTGTTCAGCGCCGACAGCGTCTGGCGGTCGACCCCGTCGACGATCAACACGTGCTTGTACTTCGACAGCTGCGAGATGAACTTCGCGACATCGGCGTTGGGCAGGTGCTGGAGCACGTGCTTGACGATCAGCAGATCGGCGGGCGGCAGATCGGTGTCGACGATGTTCGCGGTGAAGAAGTGAATGTTCGGCGCCTCGAAGCGGCGGCGGTCCTCGGCGATCACCGCGTCGACGATGTCGAACCCCTTGTAGTCGATGCCGGACCAGTCGATCGCGCGCGAGAACTCCCAGTCGCCACAGCCCGCGTCGACGACCGAATGCACGTCGTAGATGGCCATGAACCGCTGCAGGTACAGCCGCCACCACATCGTCGCGCCGAGCGTCGAGCCGGCGCCCGACGTGCCGTCGCCGGTCCCGCTCGTGCCCCACCGCTTCTCCTGGTAGATCTGCTCGAACGCTTCGCGCGTCGTGCGCGCGAGCGACTCGGCGTCGAAGTCGCCGGGTGGCGGCGCCAGGGCACCACGGCCGTACCAGCCGACGGCGAGCGCGCTCGCAGCGAGCGCGACGACCAGCAGACGCCGAGACACGTGCATGTCCGCGCATAGTACCATCCGCGCGATGGCCCTCACGCTCGACGAGGCGCGCGCGCTGCACGCCGAATTTCCGGTGATCGATCTCCACGCCGATACCGCGAAGCTGATGGACAAGCTCGGCTACGACCTCGCGGCGCGGCACTCGCGCGTCGTGCCCAGGCGCGCGAACCTGATCGGCCACGTCGATCTGCCGCGGCTGCGCGAGGGCGGCGTCGCCGGCCAGTTCTTCGCGTTCTGGACGTGGCCGAAGAAGCTGCCCGGCCAACCCGACCACATGCGCTCGGTGCTCGACCAGCTCGACGCGCTCGACCAGGCGATCGAGGCCAACCCGCACGACCTCGCGTGGGCGCGCACCGGCGCCGACGTGCGCGCCGCGAAGGCCGCCGGCAAGGTCGCCGTGCTCGGCGGCATCGAGGGCGGTCACGCGCTCGGCGGCCGCGTCGACGCGATCGAGATGTTCGCGCGGCGCGGCGTGCGCTACCTCGGGCCGTTGCACCTGTGGCCGAACGCGCTCGGCGGGACGTCCCGCAAGCCGGACGTCGACGTCGGCCTCACCGACCACGGCCGCGAGGTCGTGCGCGAGTGCGAGCGCTGCGGCGTGATCGTCGATCTCGCGCACATCAACCGGCGCGGCTACTACGAGGTGCTCGAGCTGACGAAGCGGCCGGTGATGGTCACGCACACCGGCGTCGCCGGCGTCACGCCGATGTGGCGCAACCTCGACGACGACCAGCTGCGCGCGGTCGCCCAGCGCGGCGGCTGCGTCGGCGTGATCTTCGCGCGCCAGTTCCTCGGCGGCGCGTCGATCGACGACGTGGTCGCGCACGTCGAGCACCTGATCGCGGTCGCGGGTGAAGACGCGCCGGCGCTCGGCAGCGACTTCGACGGCTTCGTCGTGCCGCCGGAAGGGCTCGAGGACATCGCGGCGCTGCCGAACCTGACGGTCGCGCTGTCGCGGCGCGGGATCGCGCCGCGCGTGCTCGAGAAGATCCTCGGCGGCAACGCGCTGCGCGTGCTCGACGAAGTGCCGGCATTTGGTAGTCTCGCGGCGTGATCCGCCGCGGTGTCCTCGGGGTTATCGCGCTCGCCGCGTGCGGCAATCGCCACCACGACAGCGCCGCGAAGGGCAACGACGACGCGGCGGCGTCGGCCCGGCCGGCGGCGTTGCCGACGGTGCCGGAGAGCCTGCCGCCGACGTCGCCGCGCGACGGCATCACGCCCGAGGCCGTCGCCCGCGGCGCCGAGCTGTTCCGCGACCCGACGCTCGCGGTCGATCACAAGACGTCGTGCGCGACCTGCCACGATCCGGCGCACGGGTTCTCCGGCAACGGCCGCCAGAACACGGCCGAGGGCCAGCCCAACCTGCGCCGCGCGCAGCCGCTCGTGAATCTGGCCTGGAAGCACGAGTACGGCTGGGACGGCCGCTACGCGACGCTCGACGAGCAGCTCGCCGCGCACGCGCGCGGCCAGCTCGGCGCGGTGCCGGCAAGCCCCGCGGACGTGCTCGCCGCGCTGCGCGCGTTCGTGCTCACGCGCTACTCCGGCGACGCGCCGTGGGATCGCGTCGAGCGCTCGCCGAGCGCGCCCGCCGACCTCAAGGCCGGTTATGCGCTGTTCACCGGCAAGGCGCAGTGCGGCGTGTGCCACACGCCGCCTTTGTATACCGACCTCGGCTACCACCGGCTCGGCCTGATCGCCGTCGCCGACGAGGGCCGCGGCCGCGTCGATCCGAGCCTGCGCGGCGCGTTCGCGACGCCGACCCTGCGCGGCGCGGCCGCGCGCGCGACGTTCTTCCACGACGGCAGCGCGCACTCGCTCGACGAGGCGATCGACTGGCACCTCGCGGGCGGCGCCGGCCAAGGCGCCGATCCGAGCATCGTCGACATCAAGAAGATCGCGCTCGCGCCCGACGAGCGCGCGCAGCTCGGCGCGTTCGTGCGCGCGCTGACGGAGACGACCAAGTGAGCAAGTGGTGGCCGCGCATCCGTTACGCGCTCGCGCTCGCGGCGCTGTGCGCGATCGCGACCTGCCCGGCCGCGAAGCGCGCGTGCACGGCGCAGCAGCGCGCGAAAGAGGCCGATCAGCTGCTGTCGTACCTCGGCGACCGCGTCGCAGCGGCGGTCGCCGCGACCGGCAAGGTGCCGCCGCTGCCGGCCGGGCCGACCCCGGAGCCGTCGTGCTGCGACCAAGGCGGCACGTGCTCGCAAGACGCGGCGCTGTGGGACACCCCCGGCTGGCGCGCGCTCGCGTTCACGATCGACGGCGACTTCCGCTATGTCTACGAATACGTGCCCGACCCGAGCGGCGCGTCGGCGGTGATCCGCGCACGGGCCGATCTCGACTGCGACGGCCACCCGTCGCGGATCGAGCTGCACGTGCTCGCGACCGGCAGCGCGGTCGAGCGCACGTGGGTGCGCGAGGAGTAGAATCGCGTCATGTTGCGTTGGATCGCGCCGTGTTGGTTCGCCGTGCTCGCGTGCGGCAAGGGTCACGAGCCGCCGCCGCCGTCGAGCGGCGTGCCGAACGCGCAGCGGGAATCGGGGCCGCGACCGGTGCATCCGCCCGGCGGCCACGGCACGAGCGATCACGTCATGACGATCTTCCTCGAGACCTGCGCGCCGTGCCACGGCTCCGACGGCCACGGCGACGGCGCCGCGGCCGAGAACCTCAACATCAAGCCCCGCAACTATCACGACGCGAAGTGGCAGGCGAGCGTCACCGACGACGACCTCAAGAGGGTGATCCAGCTCGGCGGCAAGAAGACCGGCAAGAGCGAGCTCATGCCCGGCCATCCCGAGTACGACGACGCGACGCTCGACGGGCTCGTCAAGATCATCCGCGAGTTCGGGAAGCAGTAGGCGATGAGCGAGCGACGCAACCGCACCGCGACCGCGACCGCCGCGACCGAATGCGAGCGCGCGCGCCGGTCGACGCGGAGCCAGCGACAGCGCCGCCGGCGCGAGCGAGCGGAATAAGATGACCCGCGCGCTCGCGACGTCGCCCGACGGCCAGTGGGCCGCGCTGCGCGACGGCCGCGAGCTCGTGATGCTCGCCGGCGCGGCGCCGCCGGAGCTCGCGCGCGCCGAGCTCGCGAGCGAGGACGTCGACATCGCGCTGGTCGGCCCGCCGAACGCGCTGGTCGTGATCGAGCGCGGCACGCCGCCCTCGAGCGATTCGATGACCCGGGGCACGCGTGGCGACGCGCGCGCGCGCGTCGCGCTGTACGAGCCGCCGTCGCTCGACGTCGCGGCGCGGCTCGAGCTCGACACGCCCGCGCGGCTCGCGGCGATCACCGGCACGCGGCTCGTGCTGGTCGCGCCGGGCGTGCACCAGGTCGCGATCGTGCGCGCGGCCGGGCGCGCGCTCGCGCACCAGATGATCGACGTCGGCAGCCCGGTCGAGCTCGCGGTCGGCCTCGAGAAGAGCCAGGTGCTGTTCGCCTTGCACAAGCGGATCGAGGTATGGGACGCGGTGTCGGGCCGGCCGATGCTGCGCCCGCAGTTTCCGCTGCCGCCCGCGCCGCGCGCGCTCGGCGCCGCGGCCGGCCACCTGTGGGCGATCCAGCCCGGCCGCGACGAGATCTTCGTGTACCGGCTATCGGACGGCCGGCCGTTCCGGCATCACGTCGGCGCCGCGGTCGAGGACGTCGTGTGCCATCCGGCGTCGCCCGTGCTCGTGCTCGTCACGCCGCGCGGGCTCGTGCGCCTGCACTGCTACGCGCACAGCCTGACGCTCGTCGACGACGCGCCCTGGCAGCCCGGCACGCCGCTCGCACAGCTCGTGACCGGCGATGACATCGCGCTCGTCGGCGTGGCCGCCGGCTCGCGGGCGCCATGGCGCGTGGCGCTCGGCACGACCGGCGCGGCGGTGGCTGCGCCCGCACCGGCGGCCGGCAACGACGAGCCCGCGGCCGCGCCGCTCGTCACCGCCGCCGACAAGCTGCGCGCGCTGCGCGCGAGCCGCGATCACGCCGACGTTCCGCGCGACGCACCGCGCGCAGCTCCGGTCGCGTCGCAGGCGACCGCGAGCTGGCGCGACGCGCTCGCCGCATACGGCCACGAGCTCGTGCGCGGCGCAGGGTCGAGCGACGCCGCTGCGGCGAGCCTGCCGAACGACGGCGAGCTCGGCGAGCTCGCGCACCGGCTCGCGCTTCCGCCCGCCGCGCGCCGCGCGCTCGCCGCGCTGTACGCGGTCCATCTCGTCGGCGAGCCCGCGCTCGCGATCGCGCGCCTCGCGCGCGCGATCGGCGACTGGAACGAGGCGCTCGGCCGCGGCGAGCTGGCGTCGCTCGCGATGCTCGAGCGCGAGCGCGGCAAGGTCGCGCTCGCGGCGGCCGTCACCGACGCGCTCGACGGGGCGCCGCCGCGCGCGGTTCGCCTCGTCGG
>DATJXL010000204.1:0-9235 GCA_035500135.1 Kofleriaceae bacterium | reverse complement strand
AACGTCCCGCGGCAAGAGACGCGCCCGGTGAGACGAGCGGGGTTGTTCCTCGTCGCGACAGCCTGTGGCCGGATCGGGTTCGATCCGACACCGGATGCGGACTCACCGGCGACGCCGGCGCTGGTCCAGCAGCAAGGTCAGACCACCTACGACATGCCGCTGCTCTCGATCGTGCTGCCGGCACCAGCGCGCGTCGGCGATCTGCTCGTGATGTGCGGCGCGAGCTACGATGTCGATCTTACCGGCGTCTCCGGCGGCGGTACGTGGGTCGAGGCGGTTCATGACGGTGGGACCGACAACGTCGACATCTGGTACACGACCGTGACCACCGCAACGACCACGATCGTCGTCGACGGCACCGGCACCACGCGCTCGCTGTGGGGGCAGGTCAGCGAGTGGTCCGGTGTCGCGGGCTCGGTCGACACGACCCACACCGCTTCGGGTTCGTCCACACTCGACGTGGCGATCGGGATCGCGACGACGACTGCGGGACGCGAGCTCGCCTACGCGTGCGTCGTCGACGCGACTGGCAGCACGTTCGGGACGCCATCACCGGGCGCGTGGACCGCGCTCGGCGGTCTGGGCGATGGAAACATCTCGCAGCTCGAGTGGTACACGATCAGCTCTGGCCCATCGTCGTACACGATCGCGGTTCCGCACAGCGGAAACTACTGGGACGCAGCAACCGCGACGTTCATCGCGGAACCGTGAACGCACGGCACCCGGTCAGTTCGATATGGCGTCACCATCCCCACAGGGACACTCACATTGACGTTCTCGAATCTCGAGATCCGGTGTTACCTAATAACCTTCTCGAGTAGCCCGACGCAGCCCAGCTGGTAGCGGCAGCGCGTTCAGTGAGGGTTCGAATCCGTCCAGGCCCCGCGCCGTTTCCGACGCGGGGCCTTCTTCCATCTACGCCACCTGCGTGACCACGCCCGCACCGATCGTCTTGCGACCCTCGCGGAGCGCGAACCGCACGCCGGGCTCGAGCGCGATCGCGCGTGCGAGCTCGAAACCAACGTCGGCGCGCGCGCCCGGCGCGAGCGCGCCGTCACCGAAGTCGAGCGTGGCCGTCACGTGCGTCGCGCCGGCGAACAGCTGCGGCTTGTAGCCGCTGTGGATCGCCGTCGCACGGCCGCCCTCGCCCGCCGTCAGCAGGTACAGCTCGGCACGACCCGCGCGGTGCGGCGCGATCGAACCCGGCGCGGCCAGGACCTGACCGCGCACGAGCTCGTCGCGCTTCACGTCGCGCAGGCGCAGGCCGACGTTCTCGCCGGCGCGCGCCTCGGGCAGCTCGCGGTGGAACGACTCGACGCCAGTGACGACGATCGCGCGCGGCTCGCCGTCGCGATCGAACGCCTCGACCGTGCCGCCGACCGCGAGAGCCCCGCGCGCGACGCGACCGGTGACGATCGTGCCGATGCCTTTGATCACGTGGACGCCCTCGATCGGCATCAAGAACGGCGACGCGAAGTCGCGCACCGGATCCGGAATCGCGCGGTCCATTAGAGTGACCAGCTCCTCGATCGCCGCCGTCCACGGCGTGTCGTGCCCCTCGCACGCGTCGTACAGCGCGCGCAGCGCGGAGCCCTTCACGACCGGCACGTCGCGATAGCCGAACTTGCCGAGCAGCTCGCCGATATCGAGCACGACGAGGTCGACCAGCTCGGCGTCGGCGACGTCCAGCTTGTTGACGAACACGACGAGGTGCTCGACTCCGACCTGGCGCGCCAGCAGGACGTGCTCGCGCGTCTGATCTTGCGAACCCTCGGTGCCGTCGACGAGCAGGATCGCGCCGTCCATCTGGCTGGCGCCCGTGATCATGTTCTTGACGTAGTCGGCGTGGCCCGGGCAGTCGACGTGCGCGTAGCGGCGAGTCGTCGACGCGTACTCGACGTGAGCGAGGTTGATCGTCACGCCGCGCGCCTTCTCCTCGGGTGCGCTGTCGATGTCGGCGAACGCGAGCGCGGCTCCGCCGTGCCGGCGCGCCATCACCTGCGTGATCGCGGCCGTCAAGGTGGTCTTGCCGTGGTCGACGTGACCGATCGTTCCGACGTTAACGAGCTTCTTCTCCATGACACATGCAATCTCCTCGGGCCCCGAAAGCAGAAAACCCCGCGACGCGCGTCGCGGGGCCCTTGATCGATTCGATCGCGGTTGCGCAGGTCAGTAGATCGACCTGCCGGCGGACGCGTCCCCCAAAAGGGAGATCGACGCGGCTCGGACCGAGCCGCAGTTACGCGATGACGACGACAGGCAGAAGCACATGGAGCACATATCAATGAGGTATCCGCGCGGAATCGTCAAGCGATAATGTTCGTACTCGACACTCCGCATCTCGGATGTTATGTATTCATTCGGTATGTTCGCCCTGTGGTTATCCGCTCGACTTCGCTCGCTACGCTTGCCGGCGCGGCAGGCGTAGCTCTGCGGCAGCCCAACTGGTAGCGGCAGTGGTCTGAGGGGCCATCCAGTGCGGGTTCGAATCCCGCCCGCGACACCGACGAGCCGACGTAGCCCAACTGGTAGCGGCAGCGCGTTCAGAGCGCGCTCAGTGACGGTTCGAATCCGTCCGTCGGCACGATGCCATCGTAGACCAACCGGAAGGAGTCAGCGGTCTTAGAGCCCGCGGCCACAGATTTGAATCCCGCCGATGGCACGCGCGCCACCGTGGCCCAAGTGGTAGAGGCGTCCGATTCAAGATCGGGAAGTTGCGAGTTCGATTCTCGCCGGTGGTACTGGTCCTTCTCGCGCGATTCGCGATCTCACCCATCCGTAATCTTCGACGACCTTGACGATCGCGTTCGGGACACGTATCCTTCAGGTCGTTCCAATGTTGATCGTGACCCGACTCCAACCAACGCGCCTATGTGCATCGCTGCGCATGGGGCGGGTGTGGTCTGTCGTCGATGGTCATATGGCCGCCCCGTATCGCTCCTACTCGTTTGCGATCGAAGGTAGTGAGCGCAAGCAGGCGAATCCTCGGAGGGATCCCGACTCGTAAATCAGGCTAATAAAGCCGAAACGATTGGGAGCCCGTCGAGGAAGAACCTCGGCGGGCTTTTCGATTTCCTGGGCGTTTCGGGGCGAGCAGACAGGCGTGGCTCCTGGCGTGGCTGTAACCCACGTGGCCTTCGTGCCCATCTGAGTTCGATTCTCAGCTCGCCCACGACATGTTGAACAGACTCAAACGCTCGACCGCACACCCGATTCCGGGTCTGTGGCGTAACGGCAGCGTTCCGGACTTTTAATCCGTGAGGGATAGAAGGGTGTTGGGGTAGGAGAGTTCTAATCTCTCCAGACCCACCACGATCGGGTTTCGTTCAATCGGCAGAACACCAGACTCTGACTCTGGAAATGGGAGTTCGACCCTCTCAGCCCGAACTGCAGCCGACTGCAGCACACGTGCATCGACGGTTTCCCGAGCGATAGCTCACAGTGGAACGCCAGCGACACGGTGCGGACGGGGCGTGACAACCGAATATGACGACGACGAGGCGTATCCACGCCTCGTGATGCCACTCTTGCGTAGAAGGTCTGCGCGCTCGGCTGAAAACCGGGAGGTTCTGGTTCGATTCCAGGGGGTGGCACGTGAAGTGCGCGCCGTGTCCGTTCGCGGACGCATCGCCGCTGCATTGCCTCCGTAGCTCAACGGCCAGAGTAGCCGGCTCTTACCCGGTCGATGTTGGTTCGATTCCATCCGGGGGCACCTATGCGGACGAGGCCGCTTGGCGCGGCACTTCGTTGCCAACGAAGATCAGGCGGGTTCGAATCCCGTCGTCCGCTCGACGCGCCCTCGCAGCACGAAGGTCGTGCGGCGGTTCCGTAAACCGCGGGCGTCGGTTCGATTCCGACCGAGGGCTCGATCGCGCATCGATCATTCCAGCGTAGCAAACCGGCATTGCGCTCGGCTGTTAACCGAGGTCATTGCATACGAGTCCTGCACTGGAGCTCGTGCGGGCGAGGCCGACTGGCGAGGCGGCAGCCTTGCTAGCAAGGCACACTGATGATCGGGCTGTTCCAGGCGAGTTCGATTCTCGTCGCCCGCTCGATGCGCGCGCAGTTCAGCGGTTGAACGCCGGTGTGACGTGCCGGAGATCGCTGGTTCGATCCCAGCCGCGCGCACCAGGTCGTGTTCGTCCAGCTGGCCGAGGATTCCGGGCTCTCGATCCGGCGACACGGGTTCGATTCCCGTACACGACACCGACTCCGTCTTCTAACGGATCAGGATCTGAGACTACGAATCTCAGGATGGCGGTTCGAGTCCGCCCGGAGTCACCACGTGGGCCGTGATCTGGGATCAGATTGGTTTCCAAGTCCGACCAGCGGGGTTCGATTCCTCGACGGCCTGCGAGCGCGGCAAGCAGCTCACCTGGTGGCGAGATCGGTTTCATACGCCGAGCGTGCAGGGTTCGATCCCCTGGCTTGCTACGACGATTCTTGCGAGGTGTGGCTCAACCTGGTTAGAGCGCGCGGTTCGGGACCGCGAGACTGGTGGTTCGAATCCACTCACCTCGACGATGGCGAGCAGACCACCTGGGGGTGATCGCAGTCCTACAAGCTGCACGCGCAGGGTTCGATTCCCTGGCTCGCTACGAGCTCGTTCCGTTAGCACAGCGGTAGTGCAGTCGCCCGATAAGCGACCGAGGAAGGTTCGAATCCTTCACGGAGCACGATCAGCACGATCGCTCATGGTGTGCGTAGTGTAGTGGTCGCACGCGAGAATGTGACTCTCGCAGGAACGGGTTCGATTCCCTTCGCACACCCTACGCAGGAGTTAGCCATGTTGGAGAATCATCGAACCTTGGTGCTGTCGCCGGGCTACGAGCCGGTGAAGATCGTCTCGTGGCAGCGCGCGATCACGCTGCTATTCCTCGGCAAGGTCGAGGTGATCGAGGAGTACAACCGCGACATCAAGTCGACGTCCCTCGTGATCAAGATCCCGGCGGTAGTCCGACTGCTCGCGGCGATCCGTCGTCACAAGCAGCCGGTGAAGTTCTCGCGCGTCAACATCTACGGCCGCGATCGCTACACCTGTCAGTACTGCGGTGCGCGGAAGGCAATCGCCGAGCTCACGTACGATCACGTCGTGCCGCGCTCGGCGGGCGGCAAGACGACCTGGACGAACATCGTGACGGCGTGCGAGACGTGCAACCGCAAGAAGGCGAATCGCACGCCGGAGCAGGCAGGCATGCGGCTGCTCGCGCAACCGGTGCAGCCGAAGGCGATGCCGTCGCTCGTGATCACCGTCAGCAAGGAGTCGATGCCGGATGCCTGGCGCGACTACCTGTACTGGACCGGCGAGCTCGAGCATGACTGAACGCGAGCACGTGTGAGCGTGCTCGTCTGGTCCCGAAATCCTCTGGTGAGGATGCGCGGCTGTCTACCGCGATAGGCGAGTTCGATCCTCGTCGGGACCGCGACGCGAGCCGGGACCTGGCCCGGCGAGCAGCACCGCCGCATGGCGGTGCGGTTGGATCGGGGAGGCATGTTCCATGGGGGCGAGCTGCACTTGCAATGCGGCTGCGGCCGGTTCGATTCCGGTCCTCTCCACTCAGACGCCGTCATGGTGACCGCGGCGCGGCACGCTCGCCTGGTATGCGAGAGGGCTCGGTTCGACCCCGAGTGACGGCCCGGCATCGATCGATCAGGTGTCGTCCAACGGCAGGACGCTGGCCTTTGGACCAGCTATCGAGGTTCGAGTCCTCGCACCTGAACCGTGCATCGGTCGCCAAGCGGCAAGGCACGCGCCTGCAAAGCGCGCAGCGCGGGTTCGATTCCCGCCCGATGCTCGACAGCTCGGCCGACGAATGCTCGCGTGGTCCAACGGCAAGGACGGCGCTCTTTCAAGGCGCAAGCACGGGTTCGATTCCCGTCGCGAGTACGACCCTCCCGCCGATGGCGTCCCTTTGTTCATGGAAGGTGAGGTCTGCGTGGTGCAGACACCGGTCCCGAAAACCGGGAGGCGCGAAAGCGTCCGGGTTCGACTCCTGCACCTTCCGCTGCTGGAAGATCGATCTCGCGGTGGCGCGAGCGCCGTTTGCTAAACGGATGGATCTCTCACCGGGTTGCGGTTCGACTCCGCCGTCTTCCGCGATAGATCGAAGTTCGTACTTGACCGTTTGATCGAAATGACTAGTATGGCTCTCCCAATGACGCCCTCCGAGGACAACATCTAACCGCAGGTTGCTAGAGGATTGTCCTCGAAGGCCGCCTGCAGAGGCGGCCTTCTTCGTTTCCCCACCTTTCGATTTCGCACGCTCCATCGCGACGAGCCCACACGCCCGTCGGGCAACCGACATCAGCTTGTCACGCTGGCCCTGAAAAGGCCTCGCGCCCGCCGCACTCGAGCGTGCAACCCTTTCGCTTTCGCGCGCCCCGCCGACGAAGCCCTACACGCAAGTCACTTGGTTCGATTCCAAGCGCTCCGACTACCGGCCATCCCGCCGATGGCGTTCCTTGTTCCCCGGAGCGACGCCGATGGCCGGCACTTCCCTCCTAAGGAAACACTCCTCGTGGCTTCGACACTCGGGCGCGCGAACATTTTTCGCGTGTCCAACGCAGCAGAGCTAACACGCAATCTGGTGAGCATCGGCTTACACCGATGCGGAGGGTTCAAATCCCCCAAACAACAACACGCTCCGCACACTCGGACACGCATATTTTTTCGCGCCTAACCGAAGCAGCCCAACACGCAAGAGAGGTCGCAGGTTCGAATCCTGCCGCACGAGGCAACTCGTGTGTAGTTCAGCGGTAGAACGCTCCATTCGAGATGGACATGGCGGCTACTTCACTCGGGCGCGAAACCTTTTACATTGGAGGACGCCATGACCGCACGTACGCCCCTTCCCGAGTCGCAGATGGGCCCGGCCGAGCGCTTGCTCGACGTCGTGCTCAACGGCTCGGCCCACCTCTGGCACAACCGTCCGGGCCTCGACGTCCGTGGCACGTGGCAGCCGGCGAAGGGCGCGAAGAAGTCAGCGGCCGGCAAGCCGGTGAAGCCGGGCCTGTTCGTCCCGGCAGCCGTCGCGCTGTACTCGCGGCTGCTCGAGATCCACAAGCTGAACGCCGATCTCATGGCGCACCTCGCGAGCTACGCGCTCGTCGAGACCGACTGGCGCGATCTCAAGGTCGCGTGCGCGGCGCTCATGCTCGTGCAGGCGCGCGCCGGCACTCCGGTCCACGACGACGACGGTTCGGTCGCGTTCTACGACGACGACTACCGCCGCATCGGCGAGGCAATGGTGCTGTGGTACCAGAAGAAGAGCGCGCGCATGCTGACGCCGAAGGCGGTGCTGCGCGTCGCCGAGCTGCTCGAGACGCCGGAGATCGCCGCGCTCAACCGCAAGGCGGGCTTCGGCGATCCGGCCGCGAAGCGCGCGCCGCTCGGGCGCTGGACCAAGGCCGCGACCAAGTGGCTCGCGATGCGCGAGACCAACCGCGCGATGCTCGAGGGCCTCGTGCGCGCCGGCTACAAGGACACGATCAAGAACCTCGCGCGCAAGCTCGGCTACAAGCCGCAGTCGCCGGAGTTCTTCGGCGTGCTCGGCTGGAAGCAGAAGCAGGCCGCCGACGGTCGCCGCGCGATCGGTCTCGACAACGCGAAGCTCGCGAAGTCGGACCGGTTCGACGGGCTGTCGGAGGCCGAGATCTGCGAGACGATCGTCGCGCAACGGCTGCGTTACAAGGACGCGGTCGGCCGGCTGCCGTCGGAGATCGGCCTCACGCCGGCGATCATGGTCGCGCTGCTGCCGACGCTGTCGGATCGCGACCTGCGCCAGCTCACGCCGACGCTCGAGGAGCTCGGGCTGCTGGTCGTGCCGGAGATCCGCGCGAAGTGGGAGAAGGCGATCGCGTCTTCGACCGATCAGCGCGGCATGAACATCGCCAAGAACGTGCGCAGTGCGGAGCTCAAGGACAAGCTCGCCGAGTCGGCCGACAACGCGGCCCGCAAGGCGGTCGCGGCCGCGAGCGCCGAGGCGGACATCCGCGTGATGTTCCTCGTCGACAAGTCGGGCTCGATGCAGAACGCGATCGACTCGTCGAAGGAGGCGCTCGCGAAGATCCTCGCGGGCTTTCCGCTCGACAAGCTCCACGTCGCAGCGTTCGACACGATGGGCCAGGTCCTCAAGCCGAAGGCCGCGAGCCGCAAGGCGGTCGAGCACATGCTCGCGCCGCTCAAGGGCGAGGGCGGCACGATCCACGGCGCGGCGGTGCACGCGTTGCATCGCGACGGCGTGCGCGTGCCGGCTACGGCGAAGCTGATCGTGATCGTCGTTGGCGACGCGCAGGGCGAGCCGGGCAACCAGCTCGCCGGCGTGTTCCGCGCGCTCGGCTACGACGTCGCGGCGATGGCGTTCCTGCAGGCCGGCGGCACGGGCGCGACCGTGCGCGACTGCGCGCGCGAGCTGCGGGTTCCGTACAGCGAGATTCACGTCTCGCAGTTCGACGACCCGTACCACGTGCCGCGTGTCCTGCGCGCGCTGCTCGAGGCACCGGTCGCGGCCGGCGTCGCGATGCCGGGGCTCGTGGAGAAGGTCATGGCAACCAAGCTGCTCGAGGTGGTGTAGTGGCCGACTTCCGCGAGTTCCTCGGCGCGCCAGGTGGATCGCGGGCTGCGAAGCAGCCGATCGTGCTGCCGTACTTCGGCGGCACCCGGGTCGACGCGGCGGATCGCCGGCTGCGCATCGATGAGGATGGGCTCGCGATCGGATGGTGGCAGTTTCGCGTCGAGGGGCGACGGGCGGTGCCGGTCGAGCCGTCATCGCCCGCTCCTCTCGATGCGCTGCCACGCATTCGTGGGCACTGGGTCGATGGTTGGATCGTCGTCGACGGGCGACAGCTCGCGCGCGTCGCGCTACCGCCCGACGACGAGCCACCGCCGCTCGCGCGCGCCTGCGCGCGGCGGTGGCACTCGGGCGACCTCGTGTTCGAGGCGCTCGAGTTCGAAGACGATGCCGAGCTCGAGGCGCGACGAGCGCTCGAGGAGCGGCGACCGATCGGCGCGCTGCGCGGCGTCGCACCCTCGCTGCGCGTCGCGTTCGGCGTCGCGCTCGGCGGCACGCTCGCGCGCGAGCTCGGATTCGTCGTTTCGGTGCGCGAGCTCGTGCCGCGCGCCGTGGCGATCGCCGAGCGCGGGCGCGACGCGTTGCGCGAGTGGATCGCCGAGCTCGTCGCCGAGCGGCAGCGCGCCGAGGCCGAAGCGGCGCGGCGCGCGAAGGAGTTGCGGCTT
>DATJXL010000203.1:0-17878 GCA_035500135.1 Kofleriaceae bacterium | reverse complement strand
GCACCGGCACGCGGCACCGGCTCGCGGCACCGGCACGCGGCACCGGCTCGCGGCACCGGCTCGCGGCACCGGCTCGCGGCGGCGGCAGCGGTCGCGGCACCGGCTCGCGGCACCGGCACCGGCTCGCCGCGGCGGCAGCGGTCTCGGCACGCGGCACCGGCACGCGGCGCGCGGCAGCGCGCCCGCACCGGCCGCGGACTTCAGCTATCCGAACCGGCCGGTGATGTAGTTCTCGGTCCGCTCTTCGCTCGGGTTCGAGAAGATCTTCGCGGTCACGTCGTATTCGACGAGCAACCCGGTCCGCTGATCGGTCTGCTTGTCGAGCTCCGCGGTGAAGAACGCGGTGCGATCGCTGACGCGCGCGGCTTGCTGCATGTTGTGGGTGACGATCACGATCGTGAACGTCTTCTTGAGCTCGCGCATCAGGTCTTCGATGCGTGCGGTCGCGATCGGATCGAGCGCGCTGCACGGCTCGTCCATCAGCACGACCTCGGGCTCGACCGCGATCGTGCGCGCGATACACAGGCGCTGCTGCTGGCCGCCCGACATCGCCTGCGCCGACGACTTCAGGCGGTCCTTGACCTCGTCCCACAGGGCGGCCGCGCGCAGCGACTTCTCGACGATCTCGTCGAGCTTGCCGCGGTCGCGGATGCCGTTGAGGCGCGGCCCGTATGCGATGTTGTCGTAGATGCTCTTCGGGAACGGATTCGGCTTCTGGAACACCATGCCGATGCGCCGCCGCACCTCGGTCGCCGACACCTCGGGTCCGTACAGGTCCGTGCCGTGATACGCGGCCTTGCCCGCGACGCGCGCGCCCGGAATGAGGTCGTTCATGCGGTTCAGGCAGCGCAGCACGGTCGTCTTGCCGCAGCCCGACGGGCCGATGAACGCCGTGATCTCCTTCGAGCGGATCTGCATCGTCACGTCGCGGACCGCGCGCACCGGGCCGTAGAACACCGCCAGCTTCTCGAGCTCGAAGACGACGGGCGCTGACTCGGTCCCTGGCACGGCGTGATCCGGAGGAACGTACGCCAGTTTGCGCTGGCTGGGGCGGACGGCCTGGTCCTGTTGCTCGGTGACCTGCATCTGCTTGCCCTCCACGATTACCTCTTGGTCGCGAACCGGGCGGTGAACACCCGAGCGACGAGGGTGAACAGGAACGTGACCAGGACGAGGGTGAGCGCGGCGCCCCACGCACGATCCTGGGCCGGTGCGAACGCCGACGTCGCGTTACCGAAGATCTGCACCGACAGCGCGGTATTCGCGCCCGAGAACAAGTGGCCGTTGTACGCAGTCGCGGCGCCGACCGTGAACAGGAGCGGCGCGGTCTCGCCGGCGGCGCGGGCGACCGCGAGCAGCGCGCCCGACACGATGCCGGGCAGCGCGGCGGGCAAGACGACGGTCACGATCGTGCGGCTCTTCGTGGCGCCGAGCGCGTACGAACCCTCGCGCAGCTGGCTCGGCACGAGCTTGAGCATCTGCTCGGTCGATCCGATCACGACCGGCAGCATCAAGCACGCGAGCGCGAGCGCGCCGCCGAACGCCGAGTAGCCGAACGGGATCGTCCACGCGATGTAGACGAACAGGCCCATCACGATCGACGGCACGCCCGTCATCACCATGCTCATGAACCGCACCAGCCGCGCGAATCGCGAGGTGCCGCCGTATTCGTTCAGGTAGACGGCGCCGAGCACGCCGAGCGGGACCGCGATCAGCGTCGCGCCGCCGGTCGCGAGCAGCGTGCCGAGGATCGCGGGGCCCATGCCCGGGCCTTCGCGCCGCGACACGACCGGGATCTCCTTCGTGAAGAAGTCGGGGAAAGCGGAGAACGCGGCGTGCGCGCCGCGCGCGATCACCGCGTACAGGACGAGCACGAGCGGGATCGCGACCGCGACGAGCGTGGCGCCGAGCACGCACAACATGATCGTGTTCTTCGTCGTACGCCAGCTCGGGCGCGCGCGCAGGTCGGCGAGCTGCGGCGCGCTCACTTGCCGCGGCTCCTCGCGACCGAGCGCCGCACGATCGACGTCGCGATCAGGTTCACCACGATCGTGATGACGAACAGCATCACGGCGAGCGCGATCAGCGCCGACTTGTGCATGTCGTCGGCCTCGCCCCATTCGTTCGCGATCACGGCCGGCATCGAGTTGCCCGACGCGAACGGGTTCCACGTGGTCTGGCCGAGCGCCGAGCCGATTACGAGCGCGGCCGCGATCGTCTCGCCCATCGCGCGGCCGAGGCCGAGCATCACCGCGCCGACGAGGCCGCTCTTGCTGTGCGGCCACACCGAGCCGACGATCATCTCCCAGCGCGTCGCGCCGAGCGCGAGCGCGGCTTCCTTCTCGCCGGGAGGCGTGGTCTCGATCACCTCGCGCGCGAGCGACGTGATGATCGGCATGATCATGATCGCGAGGATGATGCCCGCGGTCAGGAACGAGCGGCCGAGGTGCGGCGCGAGCACGAGGATGCCCCACAGGCCGAACACGACCGACGGGATGACCGCGACGAGATCGATCACGTAGATCAGCGGCCGCCGCAGCTTCGGCGGCGCGACCTGCGTGACGAACAGCGCGACACCGAGGCTGATCGGCAGCGCGATCGCGATCGCGATCGCCGACGTGTACAGCGTGCCCCACAGGAACGCGAGCGAGCCGAACGCGCCGTCGGCGGGCGCCCACCGCTTCGTCGTGAAGAAGTCGAGGCCGGTGTCGCCGATCACCGGCAGCGCGCGCCGGGTCATGATGATCGCGATCATGCCGAGCACGACGAGCACGATCCCGGCGGCGGCGATAGCCAGCCACCGGAACGTCGCGTCGGCGCGAGCGGGACGACCGCGGAGATCGATCATGACCTCGGGCATCTAGGTCTGGATCTTCGAGAGCTGCGCGATGGCCTTGTCCTGCAGCGACTTCGGCAGCGGCGCGAAGTCGACCTCGGGCGCGAGCTTCTGCCCGTCGCCGAGCAGGAACGCGAGGTAGTCCTTGAGCGCGGCGGCCTTCGCCTTGTCGGACGGCTTCGCGTAGACGATCACCCAGGTCTGGCCGGTGATCGGATACGCGGCGTCGCCCTTCGCGTTGACCGCGCTGAACGTGAGGTCGTCCTTGACGTCGATGCCCTCGCCGGCCGCCGACACCGACGCCGCGTCGGGCGTGATGTACTTGCCGGCGCTGTTCTTGATCGCGGCGTAGGTCAGCTTCGCGGCCTTCGCGTCGGAGAGGTCGACGTAGCCGATCGCGCCGTTCGTCGCGGTCACGATCTGCGCGACGCCGTTGTTCTGCGCGCCGGCCTGGGTGTCCGCCGGCCACTCGACGGTGCCGCCGGCCTTGAGCTTCCACACGCCGTTCGAGCCGCCGTCGAGGAAGTGGGTGAAGATGTCGGTCGTCCCCGAGCCGTCGGAGCGGTGCGCGACCGTGATGTCGGTGTCGGGTAGCTTGACGCCGGGGTTGTCGGCCGCGATCGCCGCGTCGTTCCACTTCTTGATGTCGCGCTGGAAGATCTTCGCGACCGTCTCGGGCGACAGCTGCAGCTTGTCGACGCCGTCGAGGTGGTAGCTCACGCTGACCGCGCCGAGCAGGATCGGGAAGTACAGCACGTCGCCGCCCTTGATCTTGGCCTTGTCGGCGTCCTTGTACGGCGCGTCGGAGCCGGCGAAGTCGACGACCATGTCGGCGAGGTCCTGGCGGCCCTTGCCCGAGCCGCCGCCGCCGTAGTTGATCTTCACGTTGCCGTGCGCCTTCGTGTAGGCCTCGATCGCGACCTCCTGGAATGCCTTCTGGAAGCTCGAGCCGCTGCCGTTGAGCGTGACCGAGCCGCCGCCGTGGTCGGCCGACCTGGTGCCACCACCCTCGGTCGTCTTCGTGGCGCCGCCGCCACCCTCGTCGTTCTTCTTGCCACCGCACGACAGCGCGAGCGCGGCTCCGGCTACCAGGATCCAGGGCGTGAGCTTCATGACCGAAAACTAACGACCGCCCGAGGAGGGTGTGTGACGGGATGGTGACGGCGCGACGAGCCCGGAACTAGCTGGACTAGTTCGGCTTCACCGGCGGACGGTGGCGAACGTCCTGCGCCTTCACCATGTAGACGACCTCTTCGGCGAGGTTCTTGACGTGATCGCCGATCCGCTCGAGGTAGCGGCAGACCGACGTCAGCGGGAGCACGCGCGTCACGGTCGCGGGATCGGTCGCGACGTGGGCGAGCAGCTCCGCGAACAGGCTCGCGTTGCGCTTGTCGATCTCGCGATCGGCGGTGATCACGGCGGTCGCGCGGTCGGCATCGCGCGCGACGAAGCTGTCGAGCGCGGCGCGCAGGTTCTTCTGCACGAGCCCGGCGAGCCCGGCGAGATCGGTGTGCGCCTCGAGCACCTGCAGGCGGTTGAGCTCGAGCGCGCGCTTCGCGATTCCGGCCGCGAGATCGCCGATGCGCTCGAGGTCGGTCACGAACTTGAGCGACATCGTGATGAAGCGCAGGTCGCTCGCGACCGGCTGGCGCGTCGCGAGGATCTGCAGCGCGAGCTCGTCGATCTCGTTCTCGTCGCGATCGATCAGATGATCGGCGTCGATCACCTTGCGCGCGATGTCGTCGTCGCGCTCGGTCAGCGCCTGCATCGCGAGCGTGATCTGCTGCTCGCAGCGGCCGCCCATCTCGGCGAGACGCTCGCGCAGCGTGCGCAGCTCGGAGTCGAATTCCTTGTTCGTGTGCGTGTTCATCATGTCTATGCCGCCACCTGGTTCGTCGGAGTCGTGGCTCGCGGGAGCCTCAGCCAGAAGATGCTACCGCGCGGCGCGTTCGGTTCCACGCCGACTTCACCGCCCATGCTCTCGACCAGGTGCTTGACGATCGAGAGCCCGAGCCCGGTGCCGCCGGCTTCGCGCGAGCGGCTCGGATCGGCGCGGTAGAACCGCTCGAACACGCGCTCGCGATGCTTGTCGGCGATGCCCGGGCCGTCGTCGCGGACCTCGATGCGCACGGCCTCGCCGATCTCGCGCGCCTCGACCCAGACGTGGCCTTCGGCGCGCGTGTACTTGACGCCGTTGTCGAGCAGGTTGACGAGGATCTGATCGAGCGCCTTCGGATCGGCCTTGACCGAGATCGCGGGCGGCACCTCGACGTGGACCTCGATGCCGCGCTTCTGCGCCTGGGTCTCGACCGCGGTCAGCGACTGCTCGGTCACCGCGCGCACCGCGACCGGCGCGAGCTCGAGCCGGTACTGGCCGGCGTCGAGGCGCGAGAGATCGAGGAGGTCGGCGAGGATGCGCGCGAGCCGCTCGGCATTGCGGTGCAGGCCTTCGATCAGCTTGGCCGACATCACCGGATCGTCCTTCGCGCCCGCGAGCAGGGTCTCGGCGTTCGCGCGGATCACGGCGACCGGCGTGCGCAGCTCGTGCGAGACGTTCGCGACGAAGTCGCGGCGCACGGTCTCGAGCCGGCGCACGTTCGTGACGTCCTCGAGCAGCAGCACGCAGCCGGCGCGGCCGTACGTGCGCGCGGTGCGGATCAGCGTGCGCGGGCCGTTCGGCAGCTTGACCTCGGCGGTGGTGTCGCGCTCGCGCTCGATCAGCTCGCGCAGCTCGGGCACGCGCACGAGCTCGAGCAGCGACTCGCCGATCATCGACGACTGGATGCCGAGCATGCGGCGCGCGGCATCGTTGAGCATCTCGATGCGGCGCTCGCCGTCGATCGCGATCACGCCTTGCGTGAGCCCGTCGGCGACCGACGCGAGCAGCGTGCGTTCGCGGCCGAGCGCGTCGCGACGCTGCGCGGCATCCTCGGCGAGCGCGTTGATCCAGGTCGCGAGGTCGCGCGCCGTGCCGTCGAGCGACGCGAGCGGGATGCGGTTCTTGCCGTCGCGCACGATGTCGCGCGTGGCGTCGCGCAGGCGGTGCAGCGGTCGGCGCGCGATCGCGGCGGTCACGAGCGCGGTGACGAGCACCAGCGCGACCGCGATCGCGACGTCGATCAAGCGGCGCTCCCGGCCTCGTCCGGCTCGCCCTTGAACCGGTAACCGACGCCGCGCAGCGTCTCGATGTACGTGCCGGCATCGCCGAGCTTCTCGCGCAGGCGCTTGACGTGCGTGTCGACCGTGCGCGTCGTGACGTCGGCGTCCATGCCCCAGACTTCGTCGAGCAGCGCGTCGCGCGATTGCACGCGGCCGCGGCGCGACAGGAACGCGTGGAGCAGGCGGAACTCGAGCGCGGTCAGCGCGATCTCGCCGTCGTCGACCCACGCGCGGTGCGCGTCGCGATCGATCTTGAGCCGGCCGAAGCGGAGCAGGGCGGGCTCGCCCTCGGTGCGCTGGACGCGGCGAAGCAAGGCGCGCACGCGAAGAATCAGCTCGCGCACGCTGAACGGCTTGACGACGTAGTCGTCGGCTCCTACTTCGAAGCCGACGACTCGATCGATCTCCTCGCCCTTCGCCGTGCACATGATGACCGGCAGCTCGCGCGTGCGCTCTTGCTCGCGCAGGCGGCGGCAGATCTCGGTGCCGGAGAGATCGGGCAACATGAGGTCGAGGACGATCACGTCGGGCAGCGGCTCGGCCGTCGCCGATGCGAGGCCCTGCTTGCCGCTGTGCGCGAGACGAACCTGAAATCCTTCGGAGCGCAGGTTGTACTCGAGCGTGGTGGCGAGGTCGACCTCGTCTTCGATCACAAGGACCAAGCCGCTCATGGGGCAAGCCTTAGCATGCCCGGTGACAAGCCGGTGACGCGTCGGCGACGGGGGTGAAAAGTCTGCTAGAACGCCGCGATGGCTTTGTCGGGAAAACAGCGTCGCCACCTCCGCGGCCTCGCGCACAAGCTGCGGGCGGTCGTCCAGGTCGGCAAGGGCGGCCTCGACGACGGCCTGGTCGCCGCGGTCGAGCAGGCGCTCGTCGACCACGAGCTGGTCAAGGTCAAGGTCGGCGAAGGCGGCGGGGATCGCTTCGAGGTCGCAGACGCGCTCGCGGGCAAGACGAAGAGCGAGGTCGCGCAGGTGCTCGGCAACGTCGTGGTGCTCTATCGCGCCGATCCGGAGAAGCCGAAGATCGCGCTGCCGTGACCGCTACTTCACCTTGTTCGTCGCGAGATCGACGATGCAGACGTCATCGGGCTCGTCGGTCGACTGCTTCGTGCTGTGGTACTCGACCTGCAGCGTCGCGTGACCCTTCTTCGGCTTCGCGACGGTCGCGCGCACGTAGCCGTACTCGACGATCGTGCGCGCGAGCTGGCTCGTCATCGTCTTGACGTAGGTCTTCGCGAGCTGCTGATCCGCGGATAGCCCGTAGCCGCCGGCGCCCGTGATCACGTACGGGATCTGGCGCGCACCGACCGTGCGCACGATGCGTTGATACAGGTGCGCGTGGCCGCAGATCACCGCGTCGGGCCAGAAGTCGGCCTGCGTGCAGGCGCTGTCGATCGCCGTGCTCATCGCGTCGACGGGCTTCTGCCCGGGAAACCAGCGCGGGCAGTGGTGGATCGCGAGGATCGCGGCGCGGCCGTCTTTCGCGCGCAGCTGCTTGAGCCGCACGAGCTCGTTGTAGAGGAACGACAGCTGCTGTTGATCGAGCCAGCCGTACGATTCGCCGCAGTTGCTGTACAAGCCGACGATCGAGACGAGCGGCGCGTCGAGCGTGAAGTACACGCCCGGTTGCGTCATCGTCGTCCGCTTGATGCCGCCCGCGAGCCCGGTGACCGCCGGCGCGGACGCGCAAAACACCGATTGAAACGGCTGCAGCGACACCATGCTGGTCGAATACGTCACGCCGTCGTGGTTGCCGGGGATCGCGAAGATCGGCGCGGGGTAGGACCGGAACGGCTCGAAGAACTGACCGTAATAGAACGGTCCCTCGCCGTAGAAGTAGACGACGTCGCCGACGTGATAGAGGAACGCCGGCGGCGAGCTCTGCGCGTTGCGCACGAGCAGCTCGGTGACCGACATCTCGTGCGGCAGCTGTCCTTCGGTGACCGGCCCGCTGTCGCCGATGATGTCGAACGCGATCGTCTCGCCGGTCGCGGTGTTGCTGTATCCGGGTGGTGCGGCACCGACGATGTCGGAGAGCGCGATCGTGGGATACACGCGCGGCGACGGCACCGGGCCGCGCGTCTTGCCGAGATCGAGGTTCTGCACGAACGGCGTCCGGTACGTGCCGTCGTCGTTGTCGGCCTGAAACTGGCCGGCGCCGTCGCCGGTGTCGGGATCGGCGAACACGTAGCCGGCGCCGCCCGCGACGCGTGCCGGCGCGCGATCGCTCGGCCGCGCGAGGATCTTCGCCATCACCGCCTTGCTCGTGCGATCGATCTTCTTGATCCCGGTGATCGTCGGGTTGCCGCGCGCGTCGGTCTCCATCACCTGATCGGCGAGCTTGAAGAACATGCCCTGCGCCGACTTGCCGAGGAAGATCAGCGCGCCATCCTGGTCGGGCCCGTTCTCGAGGTGAAGCCCGCGGCTGTTGACGACGTTGAGGTGGCCCT
Organism: Kofleriaceae bacterium; assembly: GCA_035500135.1. Taxonomy (GTDB): domain Bacteria; phylum Myxococcota_A; class Polyangia; order Haliangiales; family Haliangiaceae; genus JABFXX01. The sequence goes on along the minus strand of DATJXL010000203.1, from coordinate 9,431 downwards.
GGTTCATGCGCACGTGGTCGATCCCGTCGAAGCCGATCGCGCGACGCTCGCCGCTGCGGTGATCGACCGGCGAGCCGGTGCCGAACACGGCGACCTGCGCGCCGACGACGGCGGCCTTCGCGAGCGCGGCGGCCGCGCCGGTGCCGGCCGCGAGGTCCTTCAGCCCGAGCCCGCCGCGAACGTAGTCGAGGCGCGGCACGCTCGCGTCGTCTTCGGCGAGCGTGAAGTAGTCGGTCGCGCCGCGCTTGCGCAGCGCCGCGACCAGGCTGGCCGCGCCGGCGACCTTGTCGAGCGCGACGGTCTGGAACTGGACGTGGGCGCCGACGTCGATCGCGACGCGATATGGCGGATGCGCCGCGTTCGCCGGTTGCACGAAGATCACCCAGTGCGAGTCCATGCCGCGCGCCGGCCGCGTGCCCGTCACCTTGCCGATCAGCAAACCATACGCCTCGAGCCCCTGTGGTTTCGGCATCGTGACGTGATGGAACCCGACCGCTCCGGCCCGCGTCAACCGCGCTCGCGCAGGAACGCCTCGACCTCGGCGCACAGCTGCAGCTGATACGCGGCGCGGTCGAACCCGGGCGGATCCTGCGACGGCGCGAACGCGGGGCTCGTCAGCGCGGCCGGAAACGGCGACAGGAACGCGAAGTGGCCGGCACCGGGCACGACGCGATAGTCGGACGCGAGGCCGTGCAGGATTCGCTCGATGAAGTACGGCGGCGTCAGCTCGTCGCGCTCGCCGGCGCGCACGAGCAGGCGTGCGCGCACGTTCGCGAGCGCGCCCGGCGCCATGAACCACGGCAGCGCGGGCGCGAGCAAGACGAGCGCGTCGACGCGTGGATCGCGCTCGACGTCGACCGCGTGTGCGACGCCGTCGGGCGTCTCGTTCGGCAGCGCGATCGGCTTGCCGCCGGCGATCGCGAGCGCGGTGTACGCGCCGAGCGAATGGCCGATCACCGCCGCGCGCCCCGGCACGATGCGCGGTCCGAGGATCGGATCGGCGAGCACGGCATCGAGCGCGGCGCGCACGTGACGCGGCCGGTTCGCGAGATTCTCCGGCTTGCCCTCGAGCGCGTTGTCGCCGCGCGTGTTGCCGGGATGCACGACGAGCGCGACCGCGAACCCGGCGCGCGCGAGGTGCGCCGCGAGCACGCGATGGCTCCACGGTGTGCCGCCGGTGCCGTGCGAGATCGCGACCACCGGCAGCTGCGCGTCGCCCGCGATCGGCGCGCCCTCCGCCACGTCGATCGCATAGGGCCCGAACGTCTTCGCGCGCATCTCGCCATTCGCCGGATACAGCACGTGCACCGGCACGGCACCGACCGCGACGAGCGAGCGCAGGCCGACGGTCACCGGCACGCCGCTTCGACGTCGTCGACGCGCTTCGGGCACGCCGCGGTGAGCACCTCGGGCTCGCCGGCGGTGATCGCGATGTCATCCTCGATGCGCACGCCGATGCCGCGCAGCTCGGCGGGGACGTCGGTCGCGTCGGCGGCCACGTAGAGGCCGGGCTCGATCGTGATCACCATGCCGGGCTCGAGCGGGCGCGGCTTGCCGTCGGGGTGGTACGCGCCGGCGTCGTGGACGTCGAGGCCGAGCCAGTGCGAGGTGCCGTGCATGTAGAACCGGCGATACGAGTGATCCTCGACGCGCTCGTCGACCGAGCCGCCGAGCAGGCCGAGCTCGATCATCCCGGCCGTCAGCCGCCGCACGCAGTGCTGGTGCAGCTCGTCGATCGTCGCGCCGGGCTTCGCGAGCGCGATCGCGCCGAGCTGCGCGTCGAGCACGATCTCGTACACGCGGCGCTGCGCCGGCGAGAACCGGCCGTTCGCCGGCCACGTGCGCGTGACGTCGGCGGTGTAGTGCTCGTACTCGCAGCCGGCATCGACCAGCACGAGGTCGCCGTCGCCGATCGCGCAGCGGTTCTCGACGTAATGCAGGATCGTCGCGTTGTCGCCGGCGCCGACGATCGTCGCGTAGCCGGGGCCGGCGCCGCCGCGCCGGCGAAACGTGTAATCGACGACCGCCTCGACCTCGCGCTCGGACGTGCCGGGCCGGCCGGTGCGCATCGCCGCGGCATGCGCTTCGACCGTGATCGCGGCGGCGCGCCGGAGCAACTCGAGCTCTTCGGGCCGCTTGTGCAGTCGCAGCTCGTGGAGCGCGACGCGTGGATCGATCACCGCGCGCGGCGGCCGCTTGCCCCGCCGCTCGGTTCGCCGCAGCGCGGCGATCGCCTTGCCGATCAGCTCGTCCATCTCGGCGTCGAGCCCGAGCGCGTAGTGCAGCTCGTCGGAGTTCGCGATCAGCTCCGGCAAGCGCGTCGCGAGCTCGGCGGCGGGAAATGCGGCGTCGGCGCCGAACACGTGCTGCGCGCCTTCGAGGCCGGCGCGCCGGCCGTCCCACACCTCGCGCTCGGGATCGCGCGGCCGTACGAACATCGCGAACCGATCGCGGTCCGCGCCGGGCCGAACGACGAGCGTGGTCTCGGGCTCGACGAAGCCGGTCAGGTAGTACACGTCCGAGTGCTGGCGGAACCGATGATACGAGTCGCCGTTGCGCAGCCGCTCCGGCAGCGAGCGCACGACCGCGACCGCGTGCGGCCCGAGCGCCCGCGCGAAGGCCTCGCGCCGCGCCGCGAACGTCGCCGGATCGAACATGCCTAACGTATAGCGTAGTAGTGTGCGCGAATGATCCGGCGCATCGCGTTCGCCGTCCTGCTCGTGGCCACCTTCGCGACGGGCTGCAAGAAGCACGCAGTCACGACCGACAAGGGCCCGCCGCCGAAGGAGCTCGCGGGCGACCCCGTCCGCGCCGACGACGCGAAGCTCACCGCCGATCCGCAATTCGCCGGCTCCGGCAAGCAAGACCTCGTCGTATCGGAGGCGCCGCTCGCGACGAAGGCGGGCGAGGCCGTGCTCGCCGCGGGCGGCACCGCGGCCGATGCCGCGGTCGCGACGGCGTTCGCGCTCGCGGTCGTGCACCCGACCGCCGGCAACCTCGCCGGTGGCGGCTTCGCCGTCGTCTACAAGGATGGCAAGTCGGCCGCGCTCGACTTCCGCGAGACCGCACCGGCGGCGGCGACCGAGACGATGTTCCAGGGCCCCGACGGCAAGCCGACGAAGGACTCGCTCGTCGGCGACCGCGCGTCGGGCGTGCCGGGCTCGGTCGCCGGGCTGTACGCGCTGCACGAGAAGTACGGCAAGAAGCCGTGGAAGGAGCTGGTCGCGCCCGCGATCGCGCTCGCACGCGACGGCTTCGCGGTCGACGCGTTCCTGCACGCGGCGATCGAGCGGCGCAAGGAGCTGCTCGCCGGCAACGCGGCGAGCGCCGCGATGTGGCTGCCCGGCGGCAAGCCGCGCGCGGTCGGCGAGATCGTGAAGCAGCCCGACCTCCAGAAGGTGCTCGAGCGCATCGCCGAGCACGGTCCCGATGGTTTCTACAAGGGCGAGACCGCGCAGGCGATCGTCGACGAGATGAAGCGCGGCAATGGCATCATCACCGCCGACGATCTCGCCGGCTACAAGCCCGAGTGGCGCGAGCCGATCGCGTTCGACTACCGCGGCAAGCACGTGATCACGATGCCGCCGCCGTCGTCGGGCGGCATCGCGCTCGCGATGACGGCGAACATCGTGCGCGGCCAGGATCTCGGCAAGCTCGGCTGGCACTCGGCGGCGCACGTGCACTGGATCGTCGAGGCGTGGCGGCGCGCGTATGCGGTGCGCAACGAGCTGCTCGGCGATCCCGCGTTCGTGAAGGACATGCCGGTCGCGAAGCTGATGTCGCCCGAAGAAGGCGACAAGCTCGCCGCGACGATCACCGACAAGGCGACGCCGTCGAAGTCGGTGCCGGCGCTGTTCGACGGGTTGCACACCACGAACCTGTGCGTCGTCGACGGCAGCGGCATGGCGATCGCGATGACGACCACGCTCAACCTGTCGTTCGGCAACGGCGTGACGGTCGCCGGCTTCTTGCTCAACGACGAGATGGACGACTTCGCGGCGAAGCCCGGCGAGCCGAACGCGTTCGGCCTCGTGCAAGGCACCGCGAACAAGATCGAGCCGGGCAAGCGCATGCTGTCGTCGATGTCGCCGACGATCGTCACCGATGCCGGCGGCGTCGACCTCGTCGTCGGCGCGCAGGGCGGCCCGACGATCATCACGTCGGTGTGGCAGGTGATGTCGAACGTGATCGATTTCGGCATGCCGGTCGCCGAGGCCGTCGCCGCACCGCGCATCCATCACCAGCACCTGCCTGATCTCGTGCGGCTCGAGAACCAGTCGGTCACGGTCGACGCCGACAAGCAACTGCGTGCGATGGGTTACAAGATCGAGTGGAAAGAGGCGCGCGACTTCGGCGCCGCGAACGCGATCGCGCGCGTTCCGACCGGCTGGCAGGGCGCCGCCGATCCGCGCGGCGGTGGCGCCGCGATGGGAGAGTGACTGGTAGTATCGTCGTAATGGAGAGCCCGCCCGACGATCCGAGTGGGATCATGGTCTATCCGAAGATGCCGCTCCAACCGACCCGACCCAGCGATCCCGGCTCACCACGCATCCGCGGCTTCACGAGCGGCGGCGGCGGTGGTGGCGGTTACAGCAAGCGCAAGATCATCGCCGGGCTCGCGATCGCGGTCGTCGTCGGCGGCGCGATCGGTTTCATCGTGCGGCCGTCGCACGCGAGCGAGGCCGCGAAGGCGCAGGAAGACCTCGCCGCCGCACAGATGGTCGGCTCGGCCGAGAAGAATCGCGCCGACGGGCTCGCCGCGCAGCTCGACACCGTTCAGAAGGCGAAGGCCGACGAGGACAAGCGGCTGTCCGAGCTGTCGACGAAGGCGGCCGATGTCGACAAGAAGGCGGCCGACCTCGCGGCGCAGCAGAAGAAGCTCGAAGGCACGATCGACAAGTCGCAGGGCTCGGTGTCGACCGAAGGCGACGAGATCCACCTGAAGCTCGTCGACAAGGTGCTGTTCGCGGTCGGCGACGACAAGCTCACCGACAAGGGCAAGCAGGTGCTCGACAAGGTCGCCGCCGCGCTCAAGGAGCTGCCCGACAAGCAGGTCTACGTGCAGGGCCACACCGACGACCAGCCGATCTTCGTGCCGCCGAAGAAGCCCGACCCGAAGGCGAAGCCGCCGAAAGGCAAGGCACCCGCGAAGCCCGCGGCCGACGAGCCCGAGCCCGAGTTCTTTCGCTTCCACACCAACTGGGAGCTGTCGGCGGCGCGCGCGCTCGAGGTCGTGCACTACCTCCAGGACAAGGGCAAGGTCGATCCGGCGCGGCTCGCGGCGGTCGGGTTCGGCCAGTACCGGCCGGTCTCGCACAAGGACAAGGCGCTGAACCGGCGCATCGAGATCGTGCTGTACCCGCGCAAGTCGATCCTGACGAAATAGTCCTAGCGCGCTCGCTCGACGAACGCGACGAGATCGTCGTCGCGCGCGTTGATGAACGTGTACGGGCACGGCTGCGGCTCGCCGCTGCGCTCGTAGACGAGCAGCGGGATCGCGAGCAGCTCCTGCGACGCGCGCAGCTCGGTCACGATCGCGTCGACGCCTTCGCTGCCCGCTTCGAGCAAGATCGCGCGGGGCCGCAGCGCGCGCGCGAGCTGCGTCAGCTGCGCGACCGCGCGGGTCATCGACACCACGGTGTAGCCGCGGTCGCTGAGCAGCACGTCGACCGCGTGGAGCCGCGCGCGATTCTCCTCGACCAGCAGCACGATCCGGTGATCGCTCGACTCGGCGGTCGCCTCCGCGGGTGCCGTCGTGAACGGCGGGTGCGCGAGATCGGCGTCACGCGAGCGGTACACGGCGAGCGCGACCTTGTTGAGCAGCTCGTCGACGTTGAACGGCTTCTCGACGACCTCGCTCGCCCCGATCGACGCCAGGTTGATCTCGAGGCCGTGCACCGCGGTCATGATCAGCACCGGAACCTGCGCGTACTCGGGTGCGTCGCGGAGCGCCTGCAAGAATTGCCGGCCGTTCATGCCCGGCATCATCAGGTCGAGCAAGATCGCGTCGGGACACGCGGCGTGGACGTGCGCCAGCGCGTCGGTGCCGTCGACCGCGACGTCGACGACGTAGCCCTCGTCGATCAGCACCTGACCGAGCGTGTCGCGCACCATCTTTTCGTCATCGACGACGAGGATGCGCCCACCTTTTCCCGCCGCTACGGCTGTCGACACCACCTCCGAGCGTACCATTAGAGGTAACATCGGCGCGATGTCGACGGCGACACCGCTGACAGTTGCCTACGACGGCCTTCGCCCGAAAATCCTGCAGCGCTTGCTCGACCTGCGGTCGACCCTCGACCCTTCGCTCGGCCGCCTCGACGAACCGACCGCGCGCGCGCAGATCAGCGCGGTGCTCGATCACGTCGGTAACTTCCTGACGACCGGTGATCTCGGCCTACACCGTGCGTTCCTTCACACGTTCCTGGCGATGCGTGCCGCGGAGGCGCAGGGCCCCGCGGCCGTGCTCGCGATGCTCGTGGCGATCGGCGATACGGCGGCGCAGGTCGCACAAGAAGAAGCCGCGACGACGTCGAGCGGCGCCGAGCTCGCGCTGATGCTGACGCGCGTGACCGCCTCGACCGCACGCGCGCTCAACGACTTGATCGCGGACGAGCTCGAGCGCCGGCTCGCGCAGTGGGGCGAGCTAGCGCAGCGCGAGCGGCGAGGAGCGCCGCCGTCGTGACGCAGCCGGCGCCGCGAGTCGCGGGCGATACTCACGTCGGCAAGGTGCGCACCGCCAACGAGGACTCGATGATCGTCGAGCCCGCGCTCGGTCTGTACGTCGTGCTCGACGGAATGGGCGGCGCGAACGCGGGCGACGTCGCGTCGCAGACCGCGCGCGACGCGTTGCGCGAGCTGGTCGTGCAGCAGCGCATGCACAAGGAGCCCAAGCAGCTCCTCGAAGCGGCGATCCAGGGTGCGTGCGCGGCGGTCAACGCGGCGGCGCAGGCCGATCGCACGCGCCACGGCATGGGCACGACGGTCGTCGCGTGCTTGCAGGTCGATCCGCAGCGCGTCGTGATCGCGCACGTCGGCGATTCGCGGTGCTACCTGCTGCGCGGCCAGCGGCTGCAGTCGCTCACGCGCGACCACACGATCGTCGAGGAGCTCGTCGATCGCGGCTTGCTGACGGCGGAAGAGGCCGAGCGCCACCCCTACAAGAACGTGCTGTCACGCAACCTCGGCGCGAAGCCCGAGACGCGCGTCGATGTGCTCGACCTCGAGCTCAAGCAAGGCGATCGGCTGCTGCTGTGCAGCGACGGCCTGTATGGCTACGCGTCGGCCGAAGCGATCCAGTACCTCGTCGGCTCCGGCGATCCGCCCGAGCAAGTCGCGCGCGACCTGATCGATCTCGCGCTGCGCGGCGGGGGCGGCGACAACGTCTCGGTCATCGTGCTCGAAGGCCCGCCGCTCGCCGCATCGTCGACCCAGGTCGTGCGCACGAGCGGCGCGGTCGCGTGGTGGGGGCGGCGCCAGCGCTTCCTGCAGATCGCGCGCGAGCGCGGACTGACGCAGAATCCGATCTGCCGCGGGCTCTCGCCCGACGAGGCGCTCGATGTCGTCGCGCTGTCGCTGTGCGAGGCGATCTATCACGACCTCGAGAAATCGACCGGCGTCAACGTGTGGACGTTCGCGCAGAATCTCGCCGGCGGCTGGTTCGAGCGCAACGGCGAGTGGTCGGCGCTGCGCGAGCTCGTCGACATCCTCGCGATGTCGGCGCGCATGGTCGTCGACGAGATCCGCGGTACCGACGCGTCGCTCGGCTTCCTGCTCGATGTCGCGGTGTCGCGCGCGCTCGTCGTTGCCGAGCTCGCGATCGGCGGGCTGCTCGCGGACCGGCTGCGCGCGGTCGACGCCGACCTGATCCGCCTCCACGGCGCGATGCAGGAGACGATCGAGGCCGAGCTCGCCCCCGAGGACACCGGCTCGAAGTTCATCGACACGCCGACCATCCCGTTCCTGCGCGCCGATCGCCCGGTCACGAGCTCGGGGATCAGCGCCGAGCTCGTCGGCGGGATCGAGAAGACGCTGACGATCGCGCGCGCTCGCACCGCGCCGCGCGCGACGCTCGTGCGCGACATCCTCGCCGCGCTCGAGTCGATCGCGTGCGACGACAGCGGCAACTTCGCGCAGGCCGTGCTGTCGGCGCGCGAGCTCTACGGCGTGCGGCCGGTCGACGACGCCGGCATCATGCCGCTGTTCGACGCGCTCGATCAGGCGCGCATCATCACGTGCGCGAGCGTGCACCAGATCAGCGCGAGCGACTTGCTGCGCGCGAAGGTGCTGCGCGCGATCAGCGCCGCGCACCAGCGGCTCGTCGGCGCGATGACCGGGCTCGTGCTCGAGGCGGTCGCGCCGATCAGCGATCGCCTGCGCGAGGCGCAGCAGCAGACCAGCGAGCTGCGCGATCAGGTCGCGCGCGCCGAGCGCAAGCGCGCCGAGCTCGAGCGCAAGTTCGCCTCGACGATCGACCAGAGCCAGCCGTGGGACAAGCGAGGCACGACCGAATGGTAAGGAGACCGGACCCGTGAGCGACGTCGATCTGATCGAAGCCGTGCGCGTGCTGCGCGACGAGGTGCTCGACACCGCCGAGCACGGCGACCGCGATCCGCCGGGCGCCGAGGTGTTCGACGCGCTCATGCGCGCGCTCGCGATCGGCGGCGACTCGGTGCCGGGCCTCGATCTCCAGCTCCACGACGCGGTCGCGCGCCGGCTTGCGTGGGGCGACACCGAGGAGGCCGTGCTCGCCGACGCCGAGATGGTGTTCGATCGCACGATGATCGCGATCGAGCGCGCGTTTCGCGATCCCGCCGATCGCATGGTGCTGGTCGAGGCGGCGACGCAGGTCGCGGTCACGGTCGCGCGCGTCGTCTCGCTCGCCGCGGTCGCGCGCGCGTCGCGTGATCGCGCCGCGCGGTTGCGCGAGGAGATGGCGCAGCGCCAGCTGCGCGACGTGCTCGACAAGCAGCGCTCGAGCATCGTGCGCCTCGAGCTCGAGACCAAGGGCAGCCTCGGGCCGTAGAGCACGAGTCTTCTAGCCGGCGGCGCTCGTCCCGATGTTCGCGGTGATCGCGTCGAGCAGGGCCTCGAGGCCGGATTCGCGATCGACGTAACGATGGACGAGATCGCCGGAGTTCTTGCCGGCGCCGCGGACGATGCGGCGGGCCGAGGGCTGGGCGCGACGCACGTCGTCCATGATCGGCAGGATCCGAGGATCGGAGGCGTCGAGCTCGGCGATCACCGCGTCGAGCGCGATGTTCTGGAGCGCTTCGTTGACCGCGAACTCGTCGCTCGCGAACAGCACGTCCCAGCCGCTCGACACGTAGAGCGCCATCGCGCCGCGCTGGCGATGCTCGTCGCCGAACACCAGCACGCGCATCCGGCGGCCGGGCTTGTCGACGACGCCCGAGCTGCGCGCGGCCTGGGCG
>DATJXL010000202.1:0-14946 GCA_035500135.1 Kofleriaceae bacterium | reverse complement strand
GCGCGCGCCGCGCGGTTCGTGCGCGACGAGGAGCTCGCCGCGCTGCCGCACACCGACGGTCTGCTCGACGTGCTCGCGCGAGCGCGTGCCAAGGACGCAGCGTGGCGCACGTCCAGCTCTCACTAGCGGCCGATTCGGTCCGGCGCGCGGACGTGCCCGACGCGCAGTGGCACGACTGGCGCTGGCAGCTCGCGCACATGCTGACGAGCGGCGACGAGCTCGCGCGCGCGGTGACGCTCGCGCCCGACGAGCGCGCCGGCCTCGCCGCATCGGCCGAGCTGTTTCGCACCGGCATCACGCCGTACTACGCGAGCCTGATGGATCCGGTGCACGCGAGCTGTCCGATCCGCATGCAGGCGATCCCGCGCGCGGTCGAAGCGGACGTGCGCGCCGAGGAGCTGCGCGATCCGCTGGGCGAGGACACGCACAACCCGGCGCCGTCGATCGTCCACAAGTATCCCGATCGCGTGCTGTTCCTCGTCGTCGATCGCTGCGGCATCTACTGCCGGCACTGCAACCGCCGCCGGCTGGTCGGCGGCGACGAGCCGCCCACGACCGCCGATCTCGAGGCCGGCCTCGACTACATCGCGCGCACGCCGCGCGTGCGCGACGTCCTGCTGAGCGGCGGGGACCCTCTGTTGCTCTCCACGCGCCGGCTCGCATATCTGCTGTCTCGCCTGCGCGCGATCGGGCACGTCGAGACCATCCGCATCGGCACGCGGCTGCCCGTCGTGTGCCCGATGCGCATCGACGCCGAGCTGTGCGCGGCGCTGCGCGCGCATCACCCGCTGTTCGTCAACACGCACTTCAACCACGTCAAGGAGCTGACGCCCGAGGCGCGCGCCGCGTGCGAGCGGCTGGTCGACGCCGGCGTGCCGGTCGGCAACCAGACCGTGCTGCTGCGCGGCGTGAACTCGTCGGTGCGCTCGCTGCGCGCGCTGATGCGCGGCCTCTTGCGCGCGCGCGTCCGCCCGTACTACCTGTTCCAGGGCGACACCGTGATCGGCACCGATCACCTGCGCACGCCGGTCGAGGTCGCGCAGGAGCTGTATCGCGGGCTGCGCGGCTGGATGAACGGCATGGCCGTGCCGATGCTCGTGCTCGACGCGCCGGGCGGCGGCGGCAAGGTGCCGATCGTCCCGAGCTACATCGAGTCGGCCGATGTCGACCGCGTCGTGGTGCGCACGTACCGCGGCGCGCGCGTCGAGTACCCGCAGCCGCGCGCGACCGACTGCCGCGTGCCGTACGACGACGTGTGGTTCGCCGGCGAGCCCGCCGACGACGATCGCGAAGGCTCGACGTGAACGTCGTCGAGCTCGCGCCATGAACGTGATCGAGGCTGCCAAGCAGCTCGGCTTCGCGCGCGCCGCGGTCGTGCCGATCGAGCCGCCGCGGCGCCACGAGCTGTACGCGTCGTGGCTCGCGGCCGGCCTCCACGGCGAGATGGCGTATCTCGCCGATCCGAGCCACATCTCGCCCCGAAACGACCTGCGCGCGCTGCTCGCGACCGCGCGCTCGCTCGTCGTGGTCGCGCTCGCGTACGAGCGCGCGGATCCGATCAACCGCGGAACGCCATCGGCGGGAGGCGGGCTCGTCGGGCTGCGCGGTAAGATCGCGCGGTACGCGCGCGGCGAGGACTATCACCTCGTCGTCCGCGACAAGCTCGTCGCGCTCGCCGATCGCATCGCACGCGAGCTCGGCCGGCCGGTCGCGTCGCGGCCGTGCGTCGACTCGGCGCCGGTGCTCGAGCGCGAATGGGCCGAGCGCGGCGGCCTCGGCTTCGTCGCGAAGAACACGATGCTGATCGCGCCCGGCCTCGGCAGCTACGTCGTGCTCGGCGAGCTGCTCGTCGACGTCGAGCTCGCGATCACCGCGCCGCCCGGTGTCACGGACCTGCCGAAGCCGCGCTGCGGCAGCTGCCGCGCGTGCCTCGACGCGTGCCCGACGCGCGCGTTTTCCGACGCCTACGTGCTCGACGCGCGGCGCTGCATCTCGTACCTCACGATCGAGCATCAAGGCCCGATCCCGCGCGAGCTGCGCGCCGCGATCGGCACGTGGGTGTTCGGCTGCGACGTGTGCCAGGAGGTGTGCCCGTTCAACGCGGGGCCGGGCGAGCCCGCCGATCCCGCGCTGCAGCCGCGCTCGCCCGAGCACGCCCTGCCCGATCTCGTCGCGCTCGCCGCGCGCGGCGCGAACCAGCTGCGTCAGTTCGTCAAGCGCACCGCGCTGCGGCGGGTGTCGCGCGAGAGCCTGCTCCGCAACGTCGCGGTCGCGCTCGGTAACACCGGCTCGCGCGAGGCCGTGCCCGCGCTCGCCGCGCTGCTCGAGCACGCCTCGCCGATCGTGCGCGGCCACGCCGCGTGGGCGCTCGGCGAGCTCGGCGCGCTCGAGCTGCTCGCCGCGCACGACGACGATGATCCGACCGTGCGCGACGAGGTCAGTGCGGCTCGAGAAACTGCGGCGACGCGACGAAGTTAGCGACCGCCTGGATCTGCGCGTCGTCGAGCGCGCCCGCGAACGCCGGCATCAGCTTGTTCTTGCTGCCCTCGCGCACCTGCTTGTCGACCAGCTCGGGCGTGATGCGCGCGCGCAGGTCGGGCGCGGTCAGATCCTTCACGCCGAGCCGCGCGACCATCGCGGCGTCGGGCTTGCCGTGCGGGCCGTGGCACACCGAGCACACCGACTGGAACACCTGCGCGCCGTCCTTCGTGTTGCCGGCGACGCTGCCGCTGCATGCCGCGAGCGACAGCGAAACCACGAGGGCAGGCCAGCGGCGGGGCACGCCGCGGTGTGCCACCAGGGCGTGCTATCGTCAACCGCTATGAGATGGGTCCCCGCCGCGATCGTCGTCGCCGCCGCCGCGTGCGGTGGTCCCGAGATCCCGCAGCACAACGGCTACCGGAGCGCGCACGCCACCCCGTGGAAGAAGGCGAAGGTGCTCAAGTTCGACGACAAGGGCGAGGCCAAGGTCGACGGCGAGCTGTCGTACGCCGACTATCGCCGCGCGGCGTGGTACGAGCTCGATCTCACGCAGCCGGGCGATGTCATCGTCAAGGCCGACATCAACCCGCCGGGCGACGGCGTCGACGACAACTTCGATCTCGGCATCGAGGCGCTCGATCCCGGCAATCGCATGATCAAGCGCCTCGATCAGAACGAAGGCGATCAGCAAGGCGAGAACCAGAAGACGATGAACCTCGACCGGCTCGTGCCCGGCAAGTACCTCATCCACCTCTATCTGCAGGATCGCCGCGACACCGCCGACTTCATCCTCCACGTCGTGTTCAAGTCGGGCAAGGCGCCCGACGCGCAGAGCGACTTCCCCGCGCAGGTCGCGTACCTGCCGCCGCTGCCGCTCGTGCCGATCGACGACGACACGCCGAAGTCGTACCGGCCGCCGCAGCCGACCGTCGTCGTCACGCACACGCCGCATCACGGCGGTCACGCGCCGCCGCCGCCGAAGCCCGACAAGCCGGCGGCCGTGAAGCTGACCACGCGCATCATCGGGATCTCGGCCGTCGAGGGCGGCACGCAGATCACGCTCGCGAAAGGCACGTCGAACGGTGCCGCCGCCGGCATGGCGGGCTCGATCAACGGCATCGCCGGCGGGTCGTTCACGCTCGCCGCCTGCAACGAGCACACGTGCACGGCGGTGGTCAAGGTCAGCCCCGACGCGCTGAAGTCGGGTCCCGACGTGACGATCGGGCAATGATCGCCACTTAGCCGGCTTGTATCGTCGGTGCCGCGGCAATAACATCACAGTTATGCTCGGGAAATTGGCGGCGGCCGCGCTCGGCTTCTGCATCGTGTTTGCACTGCCGGCGTGCGAGCACAACGTGCCGCAGAACGCGAACACCGGCGCGGACGGCAAGGAGAAAGGCGCCCGCCCGATCACGCTGGACAACGGCGAAGGCAAGGCCAAGGGCATCGTCACCTATCCCGGCGGCGACCGCGTCGACTGGAAGCTGGTGGAGCTGCCCGAGAAGCAGAGCGGCACGCTCGACTTCGAGCTCAAGTGGATCCCGCCGCGGCCCGGTCTGCAGCTCAACTTCGACGTGTTCGACGAGTGGGGCACGCAGATCGTCCAGTCGAAGAAGCAGGGCAAGGGCCACCACGGCAAGATCCGCACGGCGCAGATCGAAGGCGCGCGCGGCAAGTACTTCATCCGCATCTACGCGGTCGGCCGCGGCGACGCCGGCAAGTACACGATGACCGTCGACTTCAAGCCCGGCGAAGGCGACGTCGACTGGGCGAAGGTCGACATCCCGGACCCGCCGAAGCTCGCCGCCGTCCCGGTCGAGGTCGAGCCGTGCGACGACACCAACTTCGATTCGAAGAAGCGCGAGTGCCTCTCGTTCTGTCCGGCCGCGAACCCGCCGCCGGGGTGGCCGGGCTGCAGGGGCCACTGCAACATGGATCCGCCCGATCCGAACAACCAGGCGTGCTGGGACAAGGTCTGCCCGACGCCGCCGACCAAGGATTCGAAGATGTGCATGTCGAATCCCAAGAAGTACTTCCCGCCGTGCCCGACGCCGACGACGATCGACGCCGACAACCCGAACTGCCCGAAGAACGCGCCGCCGGTGACGACGCGCGTCGTCGACGTCAGCGTGCAAGGCAGCGAGGTGCTCGTCACGCTGCCGGTCGGCGCCGACAGGGGCATCACGACCGACTGGCACGGCTCGCTGCTGCGCGGCGACTCGAGCGACACCCTCGACGGCGGCGACATCACGGTGGTCCGCGTGGCGCAGAAGCAGACCCTCGGCAAGGTCCGGCTCACCGCGGACCAGGTCAACCACAACCTTCGCGTGAAGCTCACGCCGCCGGCGAGGTAGACGCGCGCGATGGTGGCCAGCTCGGACCCGTACATCGGCAAGGTCATCGACGGCCGCTACGAGATCCAGCAGCGAGTCGGCGAGGGCGGGATGGGCGTCGTCTACAAGGCGCGCCAGATGTCGATCGATCGCATCATCGCCCTGAAGATGCTGAACCAGCAGATGCAGGGCGATCAGACCTGGGTGCAGCGCTTCTACAACGAGGCGAAGGCGTGCTCGCGGCTGCAGCACCCGAACACGATCCGCATGTTCGACTTCGGCCAGACGCAAGACGGCCGGTTGTTCATGACGATGGAGTTTCTCGACGGCGTGTCGCTGCGCGACGCGCTCCAGCGCGGGCCGATCGCGCCGCAGCGCGTGGTCAAGATCCTGATCCAGTGCTGCGCCTCGCTCGCCGAGGCGCACTCGATCGGCATCATCCATCGCGACATCAAGCCCGACAACGTCTTCCTGCTCAACATGGCGGGCTCGCCCGACTTCGTGAAGCTGCTCGACTTCTCGGACGCGAAGCTGCTCGAGGGCGATCGCATGAAGACTCAAGCCGGCGTCGTGTTCGGCACGCCGCAGTACATGTCGCCCGAGCAGGGCCGCGGCTTGCCGCTCGACGCGCGCAGCGACCTGTACGCGCTCGGCGTGCTCGCGTTCGAGATGCTGACCGGCAACGTCCCGTACAACGACGACAACGCGATGACGGTGATCCAGATGCACCTGCACGCCGCGGTACCGCCGATGCCGGACTCGGTGCCGTACTCGGTGCAGGCGATCGTGCGACGCGCGATGGAGAAGGATCCGGCCCGCCGCTACCAGTCCGCCGGCGAGATGATGCAGCACGCCCAGCAGGTGTTCGCCGAGCTCAACGCGGGCGGCGTCTCGGTCGGCGGCGGCGGCGTACCCCGCACGGTGATCGCGTCGAATCCGCAGCAGCTGATGGGGCAGCCCGCGCCGGGCGGAATGCCCCCGGGCATGCAGCCGCCCGGCATGCAGCCAGGACAGCTGCCGTACGGCGGGCCGCCGCAGATGAGCGGGCTCGCGCCGCCACAAGGCGGCTACGCCGCGTCGGCGCCGCAGGCGAAGACGATGATCGCGCAGAGCCCGTTTCAGGGCGGTGTGCCCGGCGGTCCGATGCCCGGCCAGATGCCGGGACAAGGTCCGATGCCCGGACAGCCCGGTCCGATGCCCGGTCAGCCGCCGGGCGGCGGATTCCAGCCGTCGTCGCCGATGCAGAAGACGATCGTCGCCGGCATGGCGCCGCCGATCGTCGGCGGCCAGATGATGCCGCAGGGAACGCCGCAGCAGGGCTTTCCGCAGCCCGGCCCGCCGCCGGGATTCCCGCCCGGTCCTCCCGGCGGTGCACCGAACAAGACCGTGATGCTGCAGCCGAGCGAGGGCGTCGTGTCGGTCGCGCGCGCCGGCGGTGCGGTTCCCGCCGCGGGCGGGATGGCCGCCGGCACGAGCGTGCAGCAAGGCGCGTCGACGCTGTACTGGATCGTTTGCTTGGTGATGGGCATCGCCGTCGGCGTGCTCGGCTACGTCATCGTGCTTCACATCTGAGCTCATGCCCGACGATCCGAAAGTGAAGGACTTGCTCGGCGACAAGTCGCTCGAGCAAGTCGTGGACGAAGCGACCCGCAAGCAGCTCGAGAGCTGGTTCGGGCTGCCGTCGTTCACCGAGCTCGTGGATCGCGGCGTGCCGCCGGAGGAGCTCGATCCCGAGATGAACGCGGTGCGCGAGCGCCGCGCGAAGGCGATCGCCGCGGTCGATCCCGCGCTCGTCGCCGACATCAAGTTTCGCACCGAGGACAACCCCGAGACGCTGCTCGATCTCGAGCTCACGCTCGACGTCGTGGTCGATCCCGATATCTCGCGCTTCGACATCGGCATGGCCGAGCGTGCCGCGGTGATCGCCGAGCCGCGCCAGGTCGAGATCCCCGACCAGATCTACGACGACCTCAAGGAGTGCGTGCCGCAGGCGCTGCTGCGCGACCTGCATCGCCCCGAGACCTACTTCGACAAGCAGCTCGAGATCGTCGATGTCATCGCCGCCGAGCGCGTCGACGCGTCGGCGGTCGTGGCGCGAGCGATGCGCGAGGCTCGCCTCCAGCCGCCGGTGAGCTCGGAGTGGCGAGAAGCCCGCGAGCTGCTCGCCGAGCTCCGCCGCGACCGCCGCCGGCCGTGGCCGGAGCTATTTGCCGCGCTGCCGCTGCCGAACAGGAAGGTTCAGGAGTGAGGCGCGTAGTACGTAACGGGAAAGTCCACCCGTGATCGAGCCGCGCCCCATACCGGTCGAGCGCTACCTGCTTCGCGCGGTGGGTCGCACCGACGTCGGCGCGCAGCGCACGCAGAACGAGGACGCGATGTACTACGACGACTTCCTCGGCGTGTACGTCGTGTGCGACGGCATGGGCGGCCACGCGTCGGGGCAGGTCGCGTCGGACATCGCGATCCGCACGATCGTGCACTCGCTCAAGACCGGCGATCCACCGCCGGCGCCCGGCGTCGATCCGCTGGTCGCGGCGATGAAGGCCGCGAACGCGGCGGTGTTCCAGCGCTCGCTCAGCGATCCGGCGTGCCACGGCATGGGCACGACCGCGGTCGGGCTGCGCTTCGAGGAGCACGTCGTCCACATCTGCCACTGCGGCGACTCGCGCGCGTACCTGTTGCGCGCCGGGATGCTGCAGCAGATCACGCGCGACCACTCGCTGCGCAACCTGTATCAGGACCGGCCGGATCTGGTCGGCACGCTCGGCCCCGCGACGTCGAACGTGATCATCCGCGCGGTCGGGCTCGATGCGACCGTCGAGATCGAGCACAACCAGATGATCCCGGAGCACAACGACGTGTTCCTGTTGTGCTGCGACGGCCTGTCGGATCTCGTCGACGATTGGATGATCCGCGAGATCATGACCTCGGGCGATTCGCTCGAGACCGTCGCCGAGAACCTGATCCGCGCGGCGAACAACAACGGCGGCACCGACAACATCACGGTCGTGCTCGCGCAGGCGTTCGTCGATCCGCTGTGGGTGCCGACGCACGCGTACGCGCAGCAGATGCAAGGCTACTGAGCGTCGCGGCGTTGTCACTCGCCGGCGTCGAGGCGATCCGCCTGCAGACCGGTGCCGCACTAGAAGCGCGCGGACAGCACGAGCGCGGCGGAGTGCGCGCTCGCCGTCGGCGCCAGCGCGACGGCGTGCTCGCTCGGAGCGGTGAGCCAGAGCGCGACACCGGCGGCCGCGAACACCGCGCCGCCCACGACGAGGCCGGTCGAGATGTTCGCGCGCGAGGTCGCCTGCGAGCGCAGCGCGTTCGCGGCCGCGAGCTCGTCCGGCGTCGCGCACGTCGTGCCGCCGTCGCACGCCTTCTTCGCGTCGCTCCACTTGCCGCTCGCGAGCACGCCGGCGACCACGCCGCCGGCGACCGCGGCACCTCCGACCGCGAGCGCGCCGACCGCGAACAGCTTGCGGCGCGAGTGCGGGGGGGCGGCCGGCTCGCCGCCGCCTTCGTCGGGCGGAGCCTCGCGCGGCGCGACCGGTTGCGTCGGGGCGGGCTCGGCCGGCGCCGGCGCCGGCACGAGCGCGACCGCGAGCGTGGTCGTGCGCGACTCTTCGCGTACCGCCACCTTGCCCGTGAAGTCGACCACGCCGTCGCCGTGCACGACGACGGTGTAGTCCCCGAAGTCGAGCTCGACCGGCTCGTTCGCGTGAATCGGACGCGTCGAGCCGTTCGCGGCCGACAGCATCACGCCGAGGTGCGGCGGCGCGGTGGCGACCTGCACGACGAGCTTGGGCACCCGCGGCGAGAGCTGCGCGACGAGCTCGGACGACGTCTGCTTGCGCTTCGCGTTGGTGTCGTTCGCGGCGAGATCGCGAAAGATCGCGAGCGCGCTGGCGATCTTTCCGATCTTCTCGTCGCACTGCGCGATGTTGAACCGCGTACCGAGCTGCGGATCGAGCTGCTCGCTGTGCTCGAACTCGCGACAGGCCTCGGCGAACTTGCCGGCCTTGAGCAGGTCGCGTCCGTTCTTGAACGCGACGTCGGCCTCGCTCGGCGGCGCCTGCGCGGCCGCGGGCACGGCGAGCGCGACGAGCACGACGACACTAGAAGCGGCTGTCGCCCACATCCTCGACCTTCTTCTTCGGTTTTTCGGGTTTCTTCGCGGGGTGTGCGGCGCTCGTTCCGCTGCCGCTGCCGCTTCCGCTGCCGCTGACCGCGACCGGGGCCGGGGCCGGGGCCGCGGCCGGTACCGCGGCCGCCGCCGGTGCCGCATCCGGTGCCGGTGCCGCCGCCGGTGCCGGTGCCGCTGCCGCCGCCGGTGCCGGTGCCGCTTCCGCCGCCGGAGCCGGGGCCGCCGCCGGTGCGGTCGTCTTCGTCTCGTCGCCGCTCCAACCGCGCCGGCCCATCGCGACGACGACGATCACGATGCCCGCCGCCGCACCGAAGCCGATCACGGCCGGCAGCCGCCAGCTGTGCCGCCCTCGCCCGCCCTCCATGACGCCGCTCGCGCCGCGCAACGTGGTCGGTGTGGTCGCGTTGGCCGCCGGAAGCTGATCGAGCGACCGCCCCGCGCTGCCGCGTTGTGCGCGCGCGACCGCGTTCGCGAGCTCGCTGCCGCGCGGCCCCGCGAACGGTGCGAGCGCCACCGCGAGCTCGCTCACCGACTGGAAGCGCCGGGCCGGGTCCTTCTCGAGGCAGCGCGCGATCACCTCCTCGAACGGCGCCGCGACGACGCCGCCGAGCGGAGGCAGCGGATCCATCGCGACCCGCAGCGCGAGCTCGGTGATCGACTCGCCGAGAAACGGCTGGCGCCCCGATACCAGCTCGTACAGCACGATGCCGAGCGACCAGATGTCGCTGCGCGCGTCGACGATCTTGCTCGACTTGAGCTGCTCGGGCGACATGTAGCCGGGCGAGCCGATGATGCTCGCGGTCTGCGTCAGGCTGAACTGCACCGCGTCGGGCGCCTTCGCGACGCCGAAGTCGAGCACCTTGACGAACGGCGAGCCGTCGTCGCGCATCGTCACGAACAGGTTCCCCGGCTTCAGATCGCGGTGAACGATGCCGGCGACGTGCGCCTCGGCGATCGCGCACGACGCCTGCAGCACGTACTCGCTCGCGAGCGCGACCGGGAGCATGCGATGCGCGGCGAGGATCGCCTGCAGATCGTGGCCGGCGAGCAGCTCCATCACGATGTAGGGCACGCCGTTCTCGGCCATGCCGACGTCGGAGACGCGGCACACGTGCTCGCTGCGCAGCTGCGCCGACGCGCGCGCCTCGCGCAGGAAGCGCTCGACCACGCTCTGGTCGCGCGCCATGTGATCGTGCAGGAGCTTGAGCGCGACGAGCGTGCCGAGGTGCACGTGGGTCGCCGCCACGACGATGCCCATACCGCCCTGCCCGAGCACGCGCTCGATGCGGTACTTGCCTGCCAGGAGCGTCCCGGGCTCGTACACCCAGGGATCGTAATTCGAGGCGCTCGCGCGAACAATGGCCGTGTTAGCGTGGTGTCGTGCGGTTTGCGTCCGTGCTCGGTGTGCTATTCGCAGCGGGTTGCGGCAACTTGCTGGGGATCGGCGAGTTTCACCTCGGGGGGGACGCCCAGTCCGGTTCGGACGGCCGCAGCGGCGACGCCGGCCCAGACGTCCCGCCCGGGACGCCGTGCTACGGCGCCGGGCTCATCACGGTGTGCTTCGCGGACCCGCCCGCGGGCAGCGTGACGCTCGCCGCGCAGATCTCGACCGACGCTGCTGGGACCTGCACGCCGACGCTCGCACAGTCGGGAAGCAACGATGCGTGCGTGATCGCGGCGCAGACGATCACGCTCGCGCAGCCGAGCACGGTGACCGGAACGCTCCCGCTCGTCTTGATCGCGACCGACTCGATCGAGATCGACAACGAGCTCGACGCATCGTCGACGTCCGTCGGCAACAACGGCAACTCGGTGCGCACCGGCGCCGGTGCGAATCCGTCGAGCTGTGACGCCGGCAACGGCAGCGCCGACGCCGAGGGCGGCGGCGGTGGTGGCGGCGGCGGCTTCGGATCCGGCGGCAGCGACGGCGGCATCGGTGGCGAGTCCGGCGCGCCCGCCGGAGCGGGCGGCGCGGCCACGGCGCCGACGTTCGTACGCGGCGGCTGTCCCGGCGGCCGCGGCGGGAACGGCACGAACGCCGGCGTCGGTGGCGCCGGTGGCAACGGCGGCGGCGCGATCTACGCGTTCGCCACCAACACGATCACGGTCGCCGCGGGCGCCGCGATCTTCGCATCGGGTAGCGGCGGCGCGGGCGGCGCCGGTACGGGCGGCCCCCAGATCGGCGGCGGCGGCGGCGGCGGCGGTGCATCGGGCGGACTGATCGGCCTCGAAGCCGCGACGATCACCGTGCACGGCATCCTCGCCGCGAACGGAGCCGGTGGCGGCGCCGGCGGTGTCCAGACCAACAAGGCGGGTGGATCGGGCGAGGACGGCTCGACGTCGGGCTACACGAGCGCGGCCGTCGGCGGCACGCCGCCGGGGAGCGGCGGGGTCGGCGGCCGGGGCAGCTGCGTCAACACGGCCTCGAGCATCGGCGGGCCCGGCAACCTCCAGCAGGGCGGCGGCGGTGGCGGCGGCGGTGGCGGCGTCGGCGTCATCTGGGTCAAGGGCACGTTCACGAGCGCCGGGATGAACTCGCCCACGCCGACGCAGAATTAGCTAGCCCGCCTGGTCAAAGGAGAGGGCCAAAACAGTCCAGGCGACGTGTTAGCGTTGCTGTGGTGCGGTTCGCCTCCGTGCTCGGGGTCGTGTTCACCGCGGGCTGCGGCAACCTGCTCGGGATCGGTGACTTCCACCTCGGAGGCGATGCGCAGGGCTCGGGCGGCAGCGACGGCGGCGCCACCATCGACGCCGCGCTCGACGCCTACGACGGAAAATGCTTCGGGCAAAGTCTCATCCGGGTGTGCTTCGCGGCGATGCCGACCGGCGACGTCGTGCTGCCCGCGACGGTGAACACGTCCGACACCATGACGTGCGCGGCGACGGTCTCGCAATCGGTCGGCAACAACGCGTGCGTGATCGCGGGCGCGACGATCGAAGCGTCGACTCATGTCGTCGTGACCGGCTCGCTCCCGCTCGTGCTCGTCGCCGCCGACACGATCACGATCTCGGGCCAGATCGATCTCTCGAGCTCGGCGTCGGCGAACCGCACCGGCGCGGGCGCGAACCCGACCACGTGTGGCACGAGCGCGGGCGGAACCGGCGCCCAGGCCACGACCGGCGGCACCGGCGCCGGCGGCGGCGGCCTCGGCACGGCCGGCGGTGCGGGCGGCCCGACGCCGAACACCATGACGGTCGGCGCCGCGGGCGACGCGGCGACCCTGACGTTCGTCCAAGGCGGCTGCCCGGGCGGCACCGGCGGTGCCGGTGCGGGGACCGGTGCCGGCGGCAGCGGCGGTGACGGCGGCGGCGCGGTCTACGCGATCGCGCACACGTCGATCACGCTCACGACGACCGGCTCGATCAACGCGTCCGGCGCAGGCGGCGTCGGCGGCAAGCGCTCGGCGGGCACACAAGCCGGCGGTGGTGGTGGTGGCGGCGGCGCCGGCGGGTTGATCGGCCTCGAGGCGCCGGCGGTCACGTCCGAGGGTGTGCTCGCGGCGAACGGCGGCGGTGGCGCGGGCGGCGGCGCGAACAACAATGGCGCGCCGGGTGACGTCGGCCAGGACGGCGACGTGGGCCCGTACAACGTGCCCGCGCCGGGCGGCAATGGCCACAACAACGCCGGCGCGGGCGGCGACGGCGGCGCCGGCACGACCGCGCCGCTGCCCGGCGCGATCGCCGGCAGCAACGATGTCGGCGGCGGTGGTGGCGGCGGCGCCGTCGGCATCGTCTGGGTCAAGGGCAGCTTCACGGGCACGATGACATCCCCCCCGCCGACGCTCCACTGAGACGGCTACCGCCGCGGGGAGGCCCGCGGTGATCGGAAAGCCAATCGAGGTCGGGAGGCGACTGCGGCGGCGGATAGCCGGGCGTGGTCAGCGCTCGGTCCGGGACGCGCGGCGCAGCTGGGCGGCCATGTCGGCGAAGCGACCGAGCCGCGCGTAGACACGCGCGAGGCCCGAAGCGACGCGCACCTCGAAGCCGGGTGTCTGCGCGGCGGCGTTGAACGCCTCTTCGGCGGCGAAGAAGTCGCCGCCGAGCACGAGCACGTCGCCGAGCGTCGCGTGCATCGCGGCGGCCGAGATGCGCGACGAAGCGCGCGGGATGCCGGCGCGCAGCACCGTGGCCGCGCGCGGGCAGTCGCCGGCCTTCGCGAGCGCGATCGCGTACGCGACGCGCGCATCGCCGAAATTCGGCGCGAGCTCGATCGCGGCGCGCAGCGATTCCTGCGCGCTCTCGAGATCGCCGGTCGCGAGCGCTTGCCTGCCGCGCTCGTAGTAGCGACGCGCGACCGCGCTCAATCCAGCTCCAGCAGCGAGAACCGCGCCGACGCGTCGTCGCCGCCTTCGGGCTTGTCCTTGTCCGCGGCGGCAGCGGGCTGCGCGGGCGCAGCCGGCGTCGCACCTTGCGCGGGCGGTTGCGCGGGAGCCGGCACGGCTTCGGGCGCCGCGGCATCGCCCGCAGGCCGACCGCGCAACGACAGACCGCGCACCGGCGGCGGCGCGGCTGGCTGTGCAGGCGCCGGCGTCGCGGCTTGCGGGGGCCGCTGCTGCAGCGTGGTCTCGACGACGCGCACGCCCGCGGCCGGGCGCGGCAGGTCTGCAGCCTGCGCAGTCGCCTGCATGGGCTGGCGCGCCGCGACCAGCGGCTGCATCACGCCGCCGACGCGCACGCTGACCTGATCGCCGTCGACGACGAACATCTGCAGCTCCGGATGATCGAAGCGCGTCTGCAGCGCCGAGATGATCTGCGCGAACGACGCGCCCTGCAGATCGGACAGGGTCTCGGCCTGATGCACGAGCATCGGCGGCGGGCCCTCGACCACGTACTCCTTGACCACGAACGTCAGGATCTCGAGCAGCGTGTCGCGATCCATCTCGGCGAACGCCTCGCGGACGTGGCTCGCGATCTCGCGCAGGTCGGGACGGGAGGGCATCGCTTACAGGGTAGCGCCTAAAACGTGGCTCCGTCGAGGTCGATGCCGCTGGTCTCGCAGCCGACGAGCCGCGCGCCGGTGAGGTCCGCCGACGCGAGGTTGACGCTGCGCAGATCGCAGCGCACGAGCACGGCGCCGCGCAGGATCGCGCCGTACATGTTCGCGCGCTGGAAGTCGACCTCGAACAGCGACGCACCGGTCCAGTCGGTGCGCGACAGCGACACGGTCGCGTGCTCGTAGCCCTCGAACCTGCACTTGAGCACGACCGCGCCGGCGAAATCGGCGGAGTAGAGCTCGCTCTCGCGAAACGCGCAGTCTTGCACACGCGCGCGGTGAAAGCGCACGCGCGCCATGCGCACCGGCCCGAGCTCGCAGCGGATCAGCTGCGCGCCGGTCAGATCGAGCTCGGTGAGATCGCAGTCCTTCGCGCGCACGCGATGCCACAGCGCGCCCTTCCACTGCGACGCGCGCAGATCGCTCTGGCGGAGCTCGGCGCGCTCGAGCCGGCTGTCGTCGCCGTCGCAGCTGCGCAGGTCGAGCCGCTCGAGCGTCACGTTGTCGAGATCGACCGAGCGCAGCCCGACCGACTGCGCCGCGAACCCGGCGATCGTGCGCCCGGCGAGCTCGTTCTCGGCGACCAGCCGCTCGAGCTGCACCCTCGACTGCACGACGCCGGCGTCGGCACTGGGATCGCTCATCTCGCTTCCGACGATACCACCGGCTACGCGCGCCGGTTCGTGCCCATGCGCATGACGCGGACGCGTGCGGCCTCGCCGAACAGCTCGAGCACGCGCTCGCGCACCTTCTCGACGTTCTGCTTGAACGCTTCGGCCGACTTGTGCTGCACGGACGGATCGTCCGCGCCCGGGCTGCCCGCCGCGAGCGGGATCGAGCCGGCCTGCTGCTCCTGCAGGATCGCCTGCTCGTGCGCCTCGGCCTCGGCCTCGTGCTCCTCGGCAAACGGCATCGCGCCGGCCGCGGTCGCCTTGCGGTGAAGACCGCCGCCGGCGTGCCGCACCTGCTGCGCGACGTGGGCGAGCTCGTTCTCG
>DATJXL010000201.1:0-46627 GCA_035500135.1 Kofleriaceae bacterium | reverse complement strand
TCGCGATCGGCGAGCGGCCGCCGGTCGCGCTGCTCGACGCGGCCGCCGCGTCGCGGCTCGCGATCGGCGAGGCGATCACGAACCTCGCGGCGGTGCCGATCGGCCCCTTGTCGCGCATCAAGCTGTCGTGCAACTGGATGGCCGCCGCCGGCCATCCCGGCGAGGACGCGCGCCTGTACGCGGCGGTGCGCGCCGCGAGCGAGACCGCGTGCGCGCTCGGCGTCGCGATCCCGGTCGGCAAGGACTCGATGTCCATGGCGACGCGCTGGGACGGCAAGCAGGTCGTCTCGCCGGTGACGCTCGTCGTCACCGCGTTCGGGCCGTGCAACGACGTGCGGCGCGCGGTCACGCCCGAGCCGCGCGGCGGTCAGCTCCTGCTCGTCGATCTCGGCGGCGGCAAGAACCGGCTCGGCGCGAGCGTGCTCGCGCATTGCTTCGGCCAGCTCGGCGACGAGCCGCCCGACCTCGACGATGTCCATCGCCTGCATCGCTTCTACGACGCGATGCAGACGCTCGTCCAGGCCGGCAAGGTGCGCGCGTACCACGACCGTTCCGACGGCGGCGCGATCGCGTGCGCGCTCGAGATGGCGTTCGCGGGCAACGTCGGGCTCGAGCTCGATGTCACCGGGCTCGGCGCCGATCCCGTACGCGCGTTGTTCGCCGAGGAGCTCGGCGCGATCCTCGAGGTCGCGGACGGCGACGTCATGCACGTGCGCGCCGCGCTGAACGGGCTGCCGGCGTACGCGATCGGCCGGTCCACCGAGGCCAGGCAGGTGCGCGTGCGGCACGGTGGGCGCGTCCTGATCGACCGGCCGCTCGCCGAGCTGCGGGCGCGGTGGTCGCACGTCACGCACGAGATCGCGCGGCGCCGCGACGATCCATCCTGCGCCGACGAAGAACACGCCGAACGCCTCGCGCCGGTCGCGCGCACCGCGCACGTGACCTTCGAGCTCGCGGCACCTGCGGTGATGACGTCGAGGCCGCGCGTCGCGATCGTGCGCGAGCAGGGCGTCAACGGCCAGATCGAGATGGCGGCCGCGTTCACGCGCGCCGGCTTCGACGCGATCGACGTCCACATGACCGACCTCGTCGCGGGCCGCGCCGACCTCGCCGACTGCCGCGGCGCGGTCGCGTGCGGCGGCTTCTCGTTCGGCGACGTGCTCGGCGCCGGCCGCGGCTGGGCCGCGACGTTCCGCTACAACCCGCGCGCGCGCGACGCGATCCTGCGCTTCGTGGAGCGCCGCGACACGTTCGTGCTCGGCGTGTGCAACGGCTGCCAGATGGTCGCCGACCTCGCGCCCGACCTCGTACCGGCCGCGCGCGACGTGTGGCCGCGCTTCGTCCGGAACCGCAGCGATCGCTTCGAGGCCCGCCTGCCGCTCGTGCGGCTCGAGCCCGGGCCGTCGATCTTCTTCGCCGGCATGGCCGGGTCGTGGCTGCCGATCGCGAACGCGCACGGCGAGGGCCGCGCCGAGTTCACCGCGCCCGCGCAGCTCGACGCGCTCGAGCGCGCGGGGCTGGTCGCGGCGCGCTTCGTCGACGGCACCGGCCAGGTGACCGAGCGCTATCCGGCCAACCCGAACGGCTCGCCGCGCGGCATCGCCGCGATCACGACGCCCGATGGCCGCATCACCGCGATCATGCCGCACCCCGAGCGCGTGTTTCGCACCGTGCAGCTGTCGTGGCATCCGCCCGAGTGGGGCGAGGACAGCCCGTGGATGCGGATGTTCCACAACGCACGCGCCTGGGTTGGCTAGGATCTCCAGGAAGCACGGCCAGGTGCGTTTGAGTCTTGAACGCGCTCGGCCGGGCTTGGGATGATGATGGTCGCGATGAGTGTGGACCGGCTGTTCGGCGTCGCAGTGGCGATCGTCGCGGCGTGCGCGTTCCAGCACGGCGAGCAGGGGACTGGCGACGCACCGACCGCGGGCAGCGACGGGATGGGCGCGACCGGTTCGGATGCGGGCAGCAACTGCTTCGGCACCGGGCTCGTGAAGGTCTGCCTGTCGCAACAGCCGACCACACCCCTCCACATCACGGCCGACACCGATCTGGACACGGGCTCGGCATCCGCCTGCCAGCCGCTCACTAGTGCGAGCCAGACCGGACTGTGCGTGATCGCGGCGACCACGGTCCAGGTCGACGCGTCGCACACGCTCTTTGCCCACGGCTCGATGCCGCTCGTGATCGTCGCGACCCAGATGATCCAGATCGACGGCAAGATCGATGTGGCGAGCCACATCGGCGCGCAGATCGGGGCCGGGGCCGGCCCGACCGCGTGCACTCCGGGCGCGGCGCCGTCCATGTGCGGCGGCGGCGGTGGCGGTGGCTTCGGGACCCCCGGGGGCCCGGGCGGTGGAGCGGACACCGGCGGCTGCAACGGCGCGACCGGCGGCTCCGCCGGTCAGGCCATCGCGGCCTCTTCGCTGCTGGGCGGATGCGCCGGAACGACCGGCGGCGTGAACAAGAACGGGACGGGTGGAGGCGTCGGCGGCGCCGGCGGCGGCGCGGTGTACTTGATCTCGCAAACCGCGATCGATGTCAGCAGCAACGGCGTGATCGACGCATCTGGCGCCGGTGGCGGCGGCGCCGTCCATTACAACAACGGCGGCGGCGGCGGCGGCGGCGGCGGCGCGGGCGGGATGATCGGCCTCGACGCGCCGATGATCACGATCGAGGGCCAGGTGTTCGCGAACGGCGGCGGCGGCGGCACGGGCGCGGACTACAGCAACGACTCCCAAGCCGGCAGCGACCCCACGTCGGCGTCGAGCGCGGCCGCAGGCGGTTCGGGCAACGGCACGATCGAGGCGTTCGGAGGCGCCGGCGCGTACGAGACGACCGCGGCCGGATCGGGCGTCACGAACTACAGCGGCGGCGGCGGCGGTGGCGGCGTCGGGATCGTCGTCACGTTCGGGACCCTGAGCCTCGAGGGCGGGGTCGTGTCGCCGAGCCCGTGATCGAGCAGGCTCACAACAGCGGGATCAGCGCCGCCACCGCGCCCGTCGCGACCAGCGCGACATGAAATCGGCGGCAGGTCGACTGCGTGCGTCGCGCTCCGGTGACGAGCACGAGCGCGGCCGCCGCGCGGCGCATCGCGAGCAGGCCGGGCACGATCGAGATCAGGGCGGTCAGCGCGGCGATGCGGCCCGGCCATAGATCGAGCCCGCCGAAGAACGCGCGCGCGGCGAGCGTCGGCGCGACGAGCACCTGGGCGAGCACGACGAGCGCGATCGCCCAGCGCTGGCCCGCGAGCAGCGCGGTCGCCGACACCGCGAGCACCGCCGCGACCTCGGGGCCGTGCCAGCTCGATGGCGCGAGTGGCAGCGCCGCGAGCGCCGCGACCAGCGCGGTCGCGCCGATCCAGACGTCCTCGCGCCGCCTGCGCGACCGCGCGATCGCGTGACGCTGGCTCCGGGCCGCGGACGGGACTGCATCCGCCATATTGGAAATGTAACGCCTTGCAGACAATTGTCGAGTAACTGTCATCACACGGTGACAGTTGTCGACGCATAACTCCGCGAAACTACGCCTATTCGGCGACTTCGCGGAGCTTTCGCAGGAGCTCGCGTGCCTCGTCGCAGTGCGAGGCGGCGTCCTTGAGCGACTGGCGGATGAGCTCGAAGCTCGCGCGCGGGAGCTGGTGCGCGTACTGCTCGAACTCGCCTTCGGCCGCCATCACCTCGATGCGCAGGCTCGACAGCAAGTCGTTGAGCTGCGCGGCCGACTCGGCGGTCAGCGCGGCGATCTCGAGCGCGCGCTTCACCTTCGCGCTGCCCGCCTCGAGGGCCATCTCGCGCTCGGCCTTGTCGAGGCGATTCTTCAGGTTGTCGCGCTCGATCTCCATCATCGAGAGATCGTTCTCGAGGTCTTCCATCCGGCGCGCGGTGTCCTGGTTGAACTTCTGTGCGCGATAGACGCGCAGCTCGGTCTGCAGCTGCTCGAGGCGCCGGCGCAGCACGCGGATCTCGACGTCGCCCTCGCTGGGACCGGTCGGCGCGGCGATGGCCGCCGCTGGAACCACCGCCGGCTGCGGCATCGGCGAGACACCGAGCGCGCCGAGCGCGCCCGGACTGATCGCCGCGACGTGGCCGGTCGGTCCGGACGCCGGAACCGCGCCCATGCCGGGGTGCTGCATCATCGGCTGGGCGCCACCTCCGGGCGGTGCCTGGCCGAGCTGCCCGGTATCGACGAAGCGCAGCCAGAGACTTCCGCACCGCACCGCATCGCCGTGCTTGAACAGGTGGCTCTGCACGCGCTGCTCCTGGAAGTACACGCCGTTCGCCGACTGCAGATCCTCGAGCACGTAGCCGCCGCCGCCCCAGTAGATCCTCGCGTGGTGGCGCGACACCATCGCGTCGTCCGTGCGAATGGCGCAATCCATCGCCCGGCCCACCTTGATTTCGGCGTTGGCCAGGTCGAGAGAGCCCTCGATGCCCTGCGCATCGCGCCAGAGAAGCCGTGGCACGCCCGAAAACGGTACGGCAAGTGGCCGGAATCCACAAGATTCCGTACGCACGTCAGGCGTGCATGGTAAGTCCTGCCCATGTGCGGGGTGTTCGGCATTAGCGGCCACGACGAAGCGGCCAACATCGCGTACCTCGGCATGCACGCGCTGCAGCACCGCGGCCAGGAATCGGCCGGGCTGGTCTCGCTCGAGTCGGCACGCCTGCGCCGTCACGTCGCGATGGGGCTCGTCGCCGAGACGTTCGATCGCGACGCGCTCGCCCGGCTGCCCGGCGCATCCGCGATCGGCCACGTCCGCTACTCGACGGCGGGCTCCTCCGAGCTGCGCAACGCGCAGCCGTTCGTGTTCGAGTACGCGGGCGGCGCGCTCGCGATCGGCCACAACGGCAACCTCGTCAACGCCGTCGAGCTGCGCGCCGAGCTCGAAGCGCAGGGCTCGATCTTCCAGACGTCGAGCGATACCGAGGTCATCGTCCACTTGATGGCGAAGGCGCGCGACGGCGACATCGTCGCCAAGCTGATGGCGGCGCTGCGGCGCGTGCGCGGCGCGTACTCGCTCGTCGTGCTCGCGAACGACGGCCGCATGATCGGCGTGCGCGATCCCAACGGCTTTCGGCCGCTCGTGATCGGCCGCCTGAAAGACAGCTACGTGCTGTCGAGCGAGACGTGCGCGTTCGACCTGATCGAAGCCGACTACGTGCGCGATGTCGAGCCCGGCGAGATCGTCGTCATCGAGGGGCGCGCGATCACGTCGCATCACCTGCCGGATGCGGCGCCGCCGGCGACGTTCTGCGTGTTCGAGCACGTGTACTTCGCCCGCCCGGATTCGCTCGTCAACGGCAAGGCCGTGTATCGCGCGCGAGAGAAGATGGGGCAGCGGCTCGCGCAGGAGTCGCCGATCGCGGCCGACGTCGTGATCCCGGTCCCCGACTCCGGCGTGCCCGCCGCGATCGGCTACGCGAACGAGGCCAAGATCCCGTTCGAGATGGGCCTCATTCGCTCGCACTACGTCGGTCGGACGTTCATCGAGCCGCAGGACTCGATCCGCCACTTCGGCGTGCGGCTCAAGCTATCGCCGGTGCGCGCGATCGTCGACGGCAAGCGCATCGTGGTCGTCGACGACTCGCTCGTGCGCGGCACGACGTCGCGCAAGATCGTCAAGATGCTGCGCGCAGCCGGCGCGCGCGAGGTCCACCTCCGGATCAGCGCACCGCCGACCACGAACCCTTGTTATTACGGCATCGACACGCCGACGCGCAGCGAGCTGGTCGCGTCGTCGCATTCGGTCGACGAGATCA
Organism: Kofleriaceae bacterium; assembly: GCA_035500135.1. Classification (GTDB taxonomy): domain Bacteria; phylum Myxococcota_A; class Polyangia; order Haliangiales; family Haliangiaceae; genus JABFXX01. The sequence goes on along the minus strand of DATJXL010000201.1, from coordinate 40,865 downwards.
ACAAGTACGTCACGAGCGACTCGCTCGCGTACCTGTCGCACGACGGCATGATGGCGGCGGTCGGTGCGGCGGCCGAGGGCTATTGCTCGGCCTGCTTCACCGGCAACTATCCGGTCGCGCTCGGCCAGGGCGCCGACCTCATCAGCATCCGACGCACGGCTCGCTAGCGGGCGCTGGCTGCGGAGCCCGCGCGCTTCGTTGGCGCTCCGCTTCCGGTGCTCACGTGAAGCACCACGCTGCGCGCCGGTTCTCGCGCCGCCTCGCGCGCGGGCTTCCTCGCTGACGCGCCGGAGAACGCGCACGTGGATGGCGGGATCCTGACAGGCTGGACGTGCTTTCGCGGAGTTGGTCGCGGGCACATCAGTTGCGATGCACGCGGGCATGACTTCCAGTCTCCGCATCGCCACCCGCGTCGCGCGAGCCGCGCTCGATGCCGACCGGCCGCTCGTCACGCACCTCGTGATCACGCGGCGCTGCAACCTCGCGTGTGGCTACTGCGTCGAGTACGACCACGAGTCGCCGCCGGTGCCGACCGACACGCTGCGCGATCGCATCGATCACCTCGCGCGGCTACGCTCGGTGTTCGTGACGCTGACCGGCGGCGAGTCGCTGCTCCACCCCGAGGCCGCCGCGCTCGTCGATCACGTCGCGATGCGCGGGATGGTGCCGTTTCTCAACACGAACGGGTTCTTGCTGACGCGGCGCTGGATCGACGCGCTCGGCGCCGCCGGCCTGCACGCGATGCAGATCAGCGTCGACAACGTGCACCCGAACGAGGTGTCGAAGAAGTCGCTGAAGACGCTGCTGCCGAAGCTGCACCTGCTCGCCGAGCACGCGCGGTTCCGCGTGCGCATCAACTGCGTGCTCGGCTCGAGCCCGCCCGAGGAAGCGGTCGAGGTCGCGCGCACCGCGATCGAGCTCGGCTTCGACATCTCGACGTCGCTCCTGCGCAACACGGACGGCTCGATCGCGGCGCAGGACGACCGCGCACGCGCCGCGTACGCCGCGATCCGCGCGCTCGGCAAGCGCGCGCCGAGCTACCTCGGCGACGACTTCACGCAGCCGCTCCTGGACGAGGGCGCGGCCGCCGAGTGGAAGTGCCGCGCCGGCGCGCGCACGTTCATCGTCGACGAGTTCGGCCTCGTCCACCTGTGCGCGCCGCGCACCGGCACGCCGGCCAAGCCGCTCGCCGCGTACACCGTCGACGACATCCGCGCGTACTTCGATGCGCCCAAGCCGTGCGCCGCGACGTGCCCGGTCGCGTACGCGCACCATGCGAGCCGGCTCGACAAGCTGCGCTCGCAGCACGGCGCGGCGATCTCGGTCGGCGCGCCGCAGCTCGTCCAGCTGCGTGTCAGTGGCCGCCCCACGTCGTAGGACGCTCGCCCGCGCGATGCCCGGCCACGCCGGCTATGCCCGGCCGAACGTGACGATCATGCCGAACGTGCCGAGGTAGGACGTGACGTTCGGCGTCGTCGGCCCCGCACCGGCGACCACCGCGTCGATGCCCTGCGTGCCCGACATCGGCGGCATCGTCGCGCCGGGAATCGCCGACGCGGGCTCGCTGCTGATCCCGAACGAGCCGTACATGCCGATGCCGGTTCCGCCCAGCTGAAACGTCGTGCCGAGCGTGATGTCGCCGAACTCGCCGATCGTCGAGCCGCCGTCGAGCGACTCCGCGCCGAGCCGCGCGCCGAACCACGTACGCCGCGGCACCGGGAACGCCGGGCCACAGTCGATGCTCGCCGCGCCGACGCCGTCGTCGAAGTAGTAGCGGACCTCGCCGCCGACGCGTACGCGCGCGGTGTCCTTGCCCTCGATGTCCGCGGTCCAGCTCATCGGCTCGATCGAGTACAGCTCGACATCGCTCGACGCGCCGACGTACCAGTGCTGGCTCAGGCGGTCGCCGATGTCGAGCCCGAGCCCGGCCCAGCCGACCTGCAGCGCGCCACCGCCGCCGCCGAGCTCGAACGGCATGCGCAGGCTCGTCATCAACCCGCGCGGATCGGCCGGCGCGAGCCCGTCGCCCGCGGGCGTTGGCGCGGTCACGCCCTCGCCGCCGCGCGTGAGCGTCCACGATCCGCCGTTGCTCGCGCTGTCGCCGGTGCCCCACGTGCCGTACAGGCTGCCGTCGTTGGCGACCGCGAACACGCCGCGGCCCGAGCCGTCGTCCTCGCTCCACGTGAAGCTCAGCGTGTGATCGGCGAGCGCGCCGTCGATGTGGCCGTCGTGGTAGGCGTACGTGCCCGTGACGTGGGTCCCGTCCTGTCGCAGCGTCGCCGCACCCCAGGTCCCGACGTAATTGCCCGAGACGTCGAGCGCGCCCGGCTGGGCGTGCGCGGCGGAGGACACGGCGACGAGGGTGGCGACGGTCGCGAGGATCTTCATACCCCTACGATGGGGCGCGCGCGTGTCGAGAATCGTGCGCGCTCGTGAACGAGTGTTGCGCCGTGAATCGTGTGGTATACGCGCTGCGTATGGCGATCGATGGCACCGATGTACGCGCGTTGCGCGCGCAGCTCGCGGAGCTCGGCCGCAAGGTGACGGAGCTCCGGGGGTTGCTTTGACGTCGACGCGAAGCGCCTGAAGATCGAGGAGCTCGACTCGATCGCCGCGCGTCCGAGCTTCTGGGACGACCAGAAGAAGGCGCAGGCGATCCTCCGCGACAAGAAGCACCTCGAGCAGGTCGTGGGCGGCTGGGACGCGCAGGTCCGCGCGCTGTCGGATGCCGAGGTGCTGCTCGAGCTCGCCGAGGAAGCCGGCGACGAGGCGTCCGCGAAGGAGGCCGAAGGCGCCGCGGCCGCGATCGCCAAGGCGCTCGACGAGATCGAGTTCAAGCGCATGCTGTCGGGCGAGCTCGACAGCAACGGCGCGATCGTTCAGATCACGGCGGGCGCGGGCGGCGTCGACGCGAGCGACTGGGCGATGATGCTCGAGCGCATGCTGATCCGGTTCGCCGAGCGCAAGGGCTGGAAGGTCGAGGTGCTCGAGGAGACGATGGCCGAGGAAGCCGGCATCAAGGGCGCGACGTTCCTCGTCACCGGCGACTACGCGTACGGCCTGCTCAAGGCCGAGAACGGCGTGCACCGGCTCGTGCGCGTGTCGCCGTTCGACGCCAACGCACGCCGCCAGACGTCGTTCGCGGCGGTCACCGTCACGCCCGACATCGACGACGACATCGAGGTCGAGATCAACGACGTCGACCTCAAGATCGACACCTATCGCGCGGGCGGCGCCGGCGGCCAGCACGTCAACAAGACCGACTCGGCGGTGCGCATCACGCACATGCCGACCGGCATCGTCGTGCAGTGCCAGAACGAGCGCAGCCAGCACTCGAACAAGGCCAAGGCGATGAAGCTCCTGCGCGCGCGCCTCTACGACTACGAGCTCGCGAAGCGCGAGGCCAAGGCGGCCGAGGACGCGAAGGCCCGGCTCAAGATCGAGTGGGGCTCGCAGATCCGCAGCTACGTGCTGTTCCCGTACCAGCAGGTCGCCGATCACCGCACCGACGTGAAGACGTCCGATGTCGACGGCGTCCTCGACGGCGATCTCGATCCGCTGATCCGCACGTACCTCCTGCAAGCGGCGAACGCGCCGAAGGCGTGACGCGCGGCGCGTTCAGCGCGGCTTGATCGCGATCGCCGCCGTCACCGACGAGCTGCCCGAGACGACGAACCGCACTTGCTCGGCCGTGCCCGCCGGATCGGTCGTGACATTGTACTCGGACCAGTCGCCGTCGTGGTCGTCGCCTGCCTTCGCATAACCGGCGCCGACACCGGTGAGGGCGTCGTCGGTGTAGCAGCCGCCCCACATCGCGTCGTTCGCGTGCGCGGTGGTGACGCCCGCGGTGCAATTGGCGGTACCGGCCGCCTGGGTGTGGGCCTCGAACGTGGTCGCGCCGCCGGTGGGATCGTTCGCGGTGAACTCGTCGCCGAGCTCCGAGCTGACGGCGCTGCAGCTCGGCGTGCCGGTCCACGTCACCGTGAACGTGACCGGTGCAGTGTCCGGCGCGACCGCACCGAACGTGGCCGACGCGAACAGCCCGTCCGGGCTCTCGGTGATGGGATCGAGCGAGTCGATCGTCCAGCCCGGCGCGGTGAGCGAGACCGCGGTCGGCACCACCGTGCCGTGGCACGCCAGGTCGAGCACGAACGCGTTGCCGGCGGCGTGCGCCTGGGCCGAGAACGTGTCGGTCGTGCCCGGTCCCCAGTCGCGCGCCAAGAACGAGCCGGCCCAGGCGATCGCGCCCGTCAGCTCGGAGTCACTGCCGGCGCTGCCATCCCGCGTACCGCCCGTCGTCGCATCGAATCCCACGCGGCCGCACGCGCACGCGAGCACGCACGCGCCAAGCCCGCGTCGCATGCTTACGATTATAGCCGCCGGCGGACCACGAGGATCTTCGCGAGCGCCTGCCTTGCCTGTTCGAGCGCACCTGCAGACTGCTGCGACGCCGGCAGCGACTCGTACAGCGCGACTGCCTGCTGACGAAGGTTGACGGCCTCGTCGATGCTAGCCATCGACTCGGCGATCTCGGCGCGCTGGCCGAGCAGCCGACCCTTGCGCGGGCCGTACACCATCGCGAGCGCCTCGTCGGTCCATTTCGCCGCCTCGGGCAGCTTGCCGGCCTTCAAGTAGATCCAGCCCAGCCGCGCGCGCGGATCGTATTCGCCGGGCAGGTCGCGCGCCGATTTCTCGAGCGCGGGCACGAGATCGAGCGGGCGCTGCAAGTACGCGTAGACCTCGGCGCGCGGCCAGTTGTAGGTCATCGCGGCGAGCGGGGTCGGGGCCTTCGCAGCGGCCTCGTCGACGAGCTGGCGCGCCTGCTCGGCGGCCGCGCGCGCCCCGTCGTGGTCGCCGGTGTCGTCGAGCGCGTCGCGCAGAAACCCGAGCGCCTCCGCGCGATCGTCGACCGACAGCGGCGATGCGGCGTCGCCGAGGATCTCCTTCCAGCGCGCGAGCGCGGCGGGGCGTAGCTTGGCCACCTCGGGGTCGTCGGCCGGCAGCTTGCTCGCGCAGCCCCACGCCCGCTCGAGATAGTTCGTGGCGATCGCGTCGGCGCCGATGTCGCGCGCGTGCAGCTCGCCGAGCTCGACGCAGCCGTGCGGATCGGCCTTCGCCGTCACGATCAGCTGATCGTTCAGCGCTTCGCGCCGGCGCGGCCACGCGTCGCCGGCGCTGGCGAGCGCGGCGGCGGCCTCTTGACCAGCGCTCGCGAAGTCCTTCACCGCGAGCGCGCGCTCGGCCGACAGCAAGTGCGCGTCGGCGGCGGCCGCGCCGCCGGACGTCGCGCGGGCTCCCGCGTCGAGAAATCCGCGGAACTGGTCGAGCCCGGCCGCGCCGACGAACCGCGCGAGCACCTGCTCGCTCGCCGAGTCGACGACGTAGTAGGTCGGCCACGCCGAGGTCGACAGCTTCGCGAGCGCCGGGGCGTTGACCTCGCGATCGGTGTCGAGCGCGACGAACACGAAGCGCGATTTCTCGTCGGCCAGCTTCGGATCGGCGAACACGGTGGCCTGCATCGACAGGCACGTGTGGCACCACGGCGCCCATAGATCGACCACGACCGGCACGTGCTTCTCGCGCGCGCAGGCCAGCGCGGCCGGGTAGTCGTCCGCGATCCAGTCGAGCGCGCCCTCGGGCTTGGCCTTGGCGCACGGGCTCGACGCGCTCGCCGGCGCCGGGTTGCCGCCGGAGCACGCGACGAGAACGAGCGCGATCCACGGCTTCACCACCTGCCTATAGCACGGTAAGGTGCGCCCCCATGTCGGACACCACGCTCGACCGCATCATCGGCGAGAGGCGCGACAAGGCCGCCGCGCTGCGCGCGTCCGGCTCCGACCCGTTTCGCAACGATGTCGCGCCGACGACCACGCTCGAGGCGGTGCGCGCCAGCCACGACTCGCTCGCGGCCGGCCAGGAGCTGGCCGAGACCGCGCGGGTCGCCGGCCGCGTGATCGCCAAGCGCGACCAGGGCAAGACGGTGTTCGTGCGGATCCGAGATACGAGCGCGGAGCTACAGCTGTTCGTCAACGCCAAGGAGCTCGCGGAGGGCGATCTCGCGCACGTGCTGCCCAAGGTCGACCTCGGTGACATCGTCGTATCCGAGGGTCCGATCATGAAGACGCGCACCGGCGAGCTCTCGATCAAGTCCAGGCGGCTGTGGATCGCGACCAAGGCGCTGCGCCCGCTCCCGACCGAGCACTTCGGGCTCGCCGATGTCGAGCTGCGCTACCGCCAGCGCTACGTCGATCTCGCGATCTCGCCCGAGGTGCGCGAGGTGTTCCGCAAGCGCACGCAGATCGTCCGTGGCATCCGCCGCTTCCTCGACGCGCGCGACTTCCTCGAGGTCGAGACCCCGATGATGCACCCGATCATCGGCGGCGCCGCGGCGCGCCCGTTCGTGACGCACCACAACGCGCTCGACATGAAGCTGTACATGCGGATCGCGCCCGAGCTGTACTTGAAGCGGCTCGTCGTCGGCGGGTTCGAGCGCGTGTACGAGATCAACCGCAACTTCCGCAACGAGGGGCTGTCGCGCCAGCACAACCCCGAGTTCACGATGCTCGAGTTCTACTGGGCATGGGCGACCTACGACCAGCTCATGGATCTCACCGAGCAGATGGTCGGCGAGCTCGCCCAGGAGGTGAACGGCGGCACGCGCGTGACCTGGGACGGCGTCGAGCTCGACCTCGCGCCGCCGTGGCGCCGGCTGACCATCCGCGATGCCGTCCGCGAGCTCGGCGGCATCGCCGAGGCCGATCGCGTGTTCGAAGACCCCGAGCTCGCGGCCCGGGTCGCGATCGAGCACGGCGTCTCGCCGAAGGACGTCCAGCAGGTCATGCTATCCGGCGTGCCCGGTGAATCAGCGCTCGATCGCCGCGTCCGCGCCGGCCACCTCGGCTACCTCCTGTTCGAGAAGGTCGCCGAGCACGCGCTCGTGCAGCCGACGTTCCTCACGCAGTTTCCGCTCGCGGTGTCGCCGCTCGCGCGCAAGAACGACAAGGATCCGGCGTTCTGCGATCGCTTCGAGCTGTTCGTGAACGGCAAGGAGATCGCGAACGGCTTCTCCGAGCTCAACGATCCCGACGACCAGCGCGCGCGCTTCCAGGCCCAGGTCCGCGCCAAGGCCGCCGGCGCCGAGGAGACGATGGACTACGACGAGGATTACTGCCGCGCGCTCGAGATCGGCATGCCGCCGGCGGCGGGCGAGGGCGTCGGCATCGATCGGCTCGCGATGCTGCTCGCCGGCCAGCCGTCGATCCGCGACGTCATCCTGTTCCCGCTCATGAGGCCGGAGTAGTGCGGCCCGGGAACACCAGCGACGCGTACCGGCGGAGCCGCCTGCTGCGCGGCATCATCTTCACGTGCGTCGGCATCGCGTTCGTCGCGGCCGGCATCGGGGTCGCGGTGTATCGCTATCTCGCCGACGTGCCGGGCGGCCGGTACATCGGCTTCCCGCTCGTGCTGTTCGGATTCGCCGTGCTCGTCCGCGGCCTGTTCTGGTGGATCTCCGCCGCCGAGGATCGCGTGTTCGAGGCGGCAGACGATCCGAGAACGCGCACCGACTCGGTCTACGCGAGCGGCTTCAAGACCTTCGTCGCGCTGCGCTATCTGATGTCGCGGCATCGCCGGATCAGCCGCGTGGTGCTCGTGGCGGTCGTGATCTCGCTGTTCATCGGCACGTGCGGCCTCCTGCTCGACCACGTCCTCAACGTCAGGGGGCCATTCGATCTCGAGACCGACTCGGCGCGCGATCTCGCCGACGTGATCACCGGGCTCAAGATCGGCGGCTTCGTGCTCGCGTGCTTCGCGCTCGTGATCGGCGCGCTTCGCTACGTGTTCTCGTTCTTCACGACCGTCCCGCTGGTCGGCGTGTGGATCGGCACCGGCGCGCTCGTGTGCGTGCTGTCGGTGATGAGCGGGTTCGAGTCCGACCTGCGCACGAAGATCCTCGGCGCGAACGCGCACGTCCAGGTCACGCGCGAGGACGGCGACTTCACCGAGTGGCGCGACGTCAAGAGGCGCATCGACGCGATCCCGGGCGTCGTCGCGTCGACCCCGTACGCGACGAGCGAGGTCGTGCTCGCGGCGACCAACAACGGGTCGAACGTCATCATCAAGGGCATCGATCCGAGGAGCGTCGGCACCGTGACCGAGCTCGTGAGCGATCTCGAGGACGCCGACGCGATGAAGCGGCTCGAGCCGCTCGTGCCCGACGCGCACGACCTGAGCGTCGCGCAGCCTGCCGGCAGTGGAAGCGGCAGCGCGGTCGAGGACCCGCCGCCGCCCGACATGCCGCACGCGGGCGAGCCGATCGACTACTCGAAGCCCGAAGCCGACCTGCCCGCGGGCTCGGGCTCGGGCTCGGACTCGGGCGGAGACGGCGTCGATGTCGTCACCGATCCGCCGCCGCCGGACCTGCTCGCGACCGACGATCCGCCGATCGACTACAGCCAGCCGAGGACCGGCGACGTCGACCCGTCCATCCACGTCGTCGACATTCCCGACGAGCCGGTGCTGTCGCGGCGGACGCAGGCGCTGCCCGGCATCCTCGTCGGCAAGGAGCTGGTCAAGCAGATGCACCTCTACACCGGCGAGGAAGTGCGCCTGGTCTCGCCGCTGTCGGATCCGTCCAACCCCGACGCGACCGGCACGCCGATCCCGTTCAACCGCGACTATCGCGTCGCCGGCAGTTTCTTCACCGGCATGTACGAGTACGACCTCAAGTACGTCTACGTCACGCTCGACTCGCTGCAGGAGTTCCTCGATCGCGGCGACGCGGTCGATGGCATCGAGGTGCGCGTGCCCAACCCCGACGACGCCGACCGCTACGTCGCGACGATCAGCGCCCAGCTCGGCCCGCAGTACCGCGTGCAGAGCTGGCAGGACCTGAACCACAGCCTGTTCTCGGCGCTCAAGCTCGAGAAGGTCGCGATGTTCATCGTGCTCGGCATCGTGATCCTCGTCGCGTCGTTCTCGATCCTCGGCAACCTCATCATGGTCGTCGTCGAGAAGGCGCGCGAGATCGCGCTGCTCAAGACGCTCGGCGCGAGCGACGGCACGATCCTGCTCGTGTTCGCGATCCAGGGCCTCCTGATCGGCGTGATCGGCACCGCGCTCGGCGTCGGCACCGGCCTCGCGGCGTGCTGGGCGGGCAAGACCTTCGGGATCCCGCTCAACCCCGAGGTCTATTACATCGATCGCATGCCCGTGCACGTCGAAACGTCGTCGGTGGTGTTCATCGCGTGCGCGGGAGTCCTGTTCTCGATCATCGCGACGTTCTATCCCGCGATCGTCGCGGCGCGCGTCCGCCCCGCGGCCGGCATGCGTCACTGACGCCCGTGCGTCGTGAAATTCTGTCGACATGTCGCACACGGGAGCACGTGATCGCGCCGAGTTACTCGTGATCCGCGCGTGGCACGGGGCGTGCTCGAATCGCGGCCATGACTCGGGCTGCGCTCGTCGTGATTCTGATCGCTGCCGCCGCGCCGGCCGCGTCTGCGGATGGCTACATCGGCTTGGGGATCGGCACGAGCCCGTCGGGGCAGATCGGGAGCGACAAGTCGAGCATGTACACGGATGGCAGCCGGAGCTGGCGCGGCACGCTCGGCTACCGGTTCGGTCACCTGTCGATCGAGGGCACGGCGACGGCGTACGATCAGATCTATCGGGGTGACACGCAGGACGCAGATCAGTTTGCGGGCGTGCTCAAGTACAGCCTCCCGCTCGGCCGCGGGTTCGAGGCGTTCGGCCGCGGCGGATTGCAGCGAACCGACCTCAGTGCCGGCACGTCCGGCAACGGCTGGCTGGTCGGCGGCGGATTCGAGTTCCGCTGGCACATCCTGCTCACGGGAGCCTCGGCGTTCGTCGAGTACACCCACGCGGACACGACTTTCGACGTCCCCGGTACCAGCCGCACGCTCGACGGGACGGTCGGCATGTGGACCCTGGGTCTGACCCTGTCGATCTGACCCTGCGAAGCGACTCTAGGGAAGCAACCCAACGCGCGGGACCTGGGTCCCAACGCGCGTTGACAACCCGCATGACCGGCAAGTAAGGTCCTGCGCCCCTTAGAGATTCGCCCCGTGACCGAGCCAGCGCCAGCCGCCGATTCTGCGATCCCGTTGCGGCAGCACGGCGCGCGGATCGAGGTCCGCATGATGGGCAAGGCGTATGTCCACAACGGGCAGGCGCTCCAGGTCCTGGCGGACGTCGACCTCACGCTCGCGCCGGGCGACATGGTCGCGGTCGTCGGCGCGTCCGGCGTGGGCAAGTCGACGTTCCTGCAGATCCTCGGCACGCTCGACCTGCCGACCTCGGGCTCGATCCGCTTCGACGGCGAGGAGCTGACGACGATGAACGCGGCGCGCCTCGCCGAGTTCCGCAACCGCCGCATCGGGTTCGTCTTCCAGTTCCATCACCTGCTCCCCGAGTTCACCGCGCTCGAGAACGTGATGATGCCCGCGCTCATCCAGCGCGTGCCGATCGCGAAGGCGCGCAACCGGGCGCGAGAGATCCTCGGCCGCGTCGGCCTCGGGCACCGGCTCACCCACCGGCCGAGCGAGCTGTCGGGCGGCGAGCAGCAGCGCGTGGCGCTCGCCCGCGCGATGGTGCTCGAGCCGTCGCTGCTCCTCGCCGACGAGCCGACCGGCAACCTCGACCGCGCGACCGGCGAGGCGATCCACCAGCTGTTCCTCGAGCTCAACCAGGAGCGCGGCTCCACGCTGCTCGTCGTCACGCACAACCCCGAGCTCGCGAAGCTGATGCCGCGCCGGCTGCGCATGATCGACGGCGGCAAGCTCGTCGAGGAGAGCGACACGACCTATCGCGGCACCGTCGCCGAAGAGCACGGGCAGCCGTCATGACGCCCGTCGTCCGGCTCGCCCTCGTGCTCGTGCTGGCGATCGTGCTCGCGCCGTTCGCGGCGTCCGCGCAGGCGCCCGGCGCCGACACGCCGCCGCAGTGGCAGGGCCGCCCGATCGAGCGCATCCAGTTCAAGGGCAACCGCAAGGTCGAGGACGACGCGATCCGCGTCCAGCTGCTGTCGAAGGCCGGCACGATCCTCGACGCGAACAAGCTGCGCGAGGACATCCGCGCGATGTGGAAGATGGGCTTCTTCGCCGACATCGACGTCGAGGGCGAGATCGGTTCCGACGGCCGCATCACGCTGACGTTCGCGGTCAAGGAGAAGCCGGCGATCCGCAAGGTGCTGATCGCCGGGAACAGCGAGGTCGAGCTGTCGAAGATCAACGAGGTCCTCGATCTCGAGCTCGACACGATCGTCGATATCGCGAAGGTCAAGAAGAACCGCGAGAAGATCGCCGACCTCTACGTCCAGAAGGGCTTCTACCTCGCGACCGTCGACTACGAGATCAAGCCGATCAACGACACCGAGGTCGACGTCTGGTTCAAGATCGACGAGAAGGCGAAGGTCAAGATCCGCGACGTCGAGTTCATCGGCAACTCGCACATCTCCGCCGACGAGCTGCGCGGCGCGATCGCGACCCGCCGCGCCGACGCGCTGTCGTTCTTGAACGACTCCGGCGTGTACAGCCAGGACGCGTTCGAGCGCGACCTCCTGCTGATCAGCGCGCACTACTGGGATCGCGGCTACGCGAACGTCAAGGTCGGCACGCCGCAGCTGCGGCTGTCGCGCGACAAGCAGTACATGTACCTGTCGATCCCGATCGACGAGGGCCCGATCTTCACGATCGCGTCGGTCTCGTTCAAGGGCGACCTCATCGGCTCGCCGGCGAAGAACCTCGAGAAGACGAGGCTGCGCGGCGGCATGACGTTCTCGCGCACGCAGATCGCCGAGGACCGCGAGGCGCTGTCGGCGTACTACCAGGACCAGGGCTACGCGTACGCGAACGTGCTGCCGCTGACCAAGGTCGACCTCGACCACCGTACGATCGCGCTCACGTTCGAGATCTCGCGCGGCAAGCGTGCGTACTTCGAGCGCATCAACATCCGCGGCAACTCCAAGACGCGCGACAAGGTGATCCGCCGCGAGATGCGCGTCGCCGAGGGCGAGCTGTTCAACAACACGAACCTCGAGGTCTCGAAGAAGCGCATCATGGCGCTCGGCTTCTTCGAGAACGTCACGGTGTCGACCAAGCGCGGCAGCTCAGACGAGTTCGTCGAGGTCAACGTCGAGGTCATCGAGCGCCCGACCGGCACGTTCCAGATCGGCGCCGGCTTCTCGAGCGTGGAGAACTTCATCGGCCAGGCGCAGATCTCGCAGAACAACCTGTTCGGGCGCGGCCAGACGCTCGCGCTGCAGGCGCAGATCAGCTCGCTCCGCCAGCTGTTCCTGCTCCGCTTCGTCGAGCCGTACTTCCTCGACACGTTCTGGACGTTCTCGTTCGACCTCTACAACCAGAGCCTCGGGTTCTACACGTTCTTCCGCAACTCGACCGGCGGCACGCTGACGTGGGGCTATCCGCTGTTGTTCGAGGCGCGCGTGCGCGACGTCCGCGCGTTCCTCACGTACAAGCTCGAGGACGTCAGCGTGACGACCGGCTCGTCGGCGCTCGCCAGCTTCGGCGCGATCACCGCGCCGGTGCAGGCCGAGAGCGTCGCGAATCTCTACCGAGGCGGTCTGACCTCGTCGCTCCGCGCGTCGCTGTCGTGGGACGGGCGCAACGATCGCTTCCTGCCGACCGCCGGCTGGTACGAGACCCTGTTCACCGAGTACGCGAGCGCGTACACCGGCTCGGAGAACAAGTTCTGGCGGATCGGCGGCTTCGTCCGCCACTACATGCCGATCGCCGGTTCGCCGTTCATCCTGCGCAACAACCTCGAGATCGGCGTGACCACATCGACCGATCCGCTCGGCGTGCCGATCACCGAGCGCTACTTGCTGGGCGGCATCTACAACATCCGCGGCTACGCGCTGCTGTCGCTCGGCCCGAAGCTGCTCACGCAGCCGCCCGGCGATGTCGGCCAGGAGCTCAGCACGATCCCGCTCGGCGGCAACCTCCAGATCATCAACAACAACGAGATCGAGTTCCCGCTGTTCAAGAAGGTCGGCATCACCGGCGTCGTGTTCTTCGACATGGGCAACGCGTACAACCTGGAGAGCCGCTACTGCTCCGGACTGCAGTCGAAGAACGCGGCGGTTCCGATCCAGTTCGATCCGTGCTTCCGGCTGCCCGACTCGCTCGTCCACGGCATCCGGCAATCGGTCGGCTTCGGCTTCCGGTGGATCTCGCCGATCGGACCGTTGCGGTTCGAGTGGGGCATCCCGCTCGACGCGCAAGCCGGCGAAGAGCCTCTGGACTTCGAGTTCACGATCGGCCAGTTCTTCTAAAATCGTTGGCGCGGGCGTCCAACTCGTCGTATGAGGTCAACATGAATCGGTATCTAGCTCTCGGTTGTCTGGGTCTGGGCCTGATGGTGAGCCCGCTGTTGTCGGGCCTCGCCAAGAGCGGGGTACCGTCGAACCCGAAGATCGGCCTGATCGACATCGACAACACGCTGACGACGACGCCGGCCGGCAAGCGCGCGAACGACGCGTTCGAGAAGACGCGCAAGGCCAAGCAGGCCGAGCTCGACAGGCACAAGGACGACCTCAAGAAGTCCGAGGCCGACCTCGAGAAGCAGAAGCCGCTGCTCAAGCCCGACGTCTACCAGCAGAAGTTCGAAGACCTGCAGAAGCAGGCGGTCGCGTTGCAAGAGACGTACATGAAGCTCGAGAAGGAGCTCGCCGAGAACCGCACGAAGCTGATCCAGGATCTGCTCAAGCAGGCCGGCCCGAAGATCGACACGATCGCGAAGGCCGAGGGCGTCTCGCTCATCGTCGACCGCGAGGCGGTCGTGTGGGCCGACCCGGCGATCGACCTGACGGCGAAGCTGAACGCCGAAATGAAATGATATACCGGCGGCATGGCCGCCGCACCCGCGCTCAAGCTCGAGCAGATCCTCGAGCTCCTGCCGCATCGCTATCCGTTCTTGCTGATCGACCGCGTGCTCGAGCTGACCGAGGACAAGGTGGTCGCGCTCAAGAACGTGACGTTCAACGAGCCGTACTTTCAGGGTCACTTTCCGGGCGCGCCGGTGATGCCAGGCGTCTTGCAGATCGAGGCGATGGCCCAGACCGGCGGGATCTTGGCGTCGCGCGCGGTACAATTCGACGCGACGACTCACGTCATGCTGTTCATGGCGATCGACGCGGTGAAGTTTCGCAAGGCGGTCGTACCCGGCGATCAACTGCGCATCGAGGTCGTGCCGCTGCGCAAGGGCAAGATCTTCAAGATGAAGGGCGAGATCACGGTCGACGGTCAGGTCGTGTCGTCGGCCGAGTTCCTCGCGGGCATGGCCGAGAAGAGCAAGCTCGGATGAGACACCTCGCGCTGCTCGTGCTCGCGCTGGCAGCGTGCCGCGGCAGCTCCGCGAAGGTGCATCGCACGGGCAGCGCCGCGCCGGTCGAGCTCGTGGCGCAGCCGCAGGTCGCCGATGCGGGCGTTGCCGGTACGACCGACGAGGTCGAGCCCAACGACACCAGCGACGTCGCGACACCGCTGCCGCTCGGCGGCAGGGTTCGCGGCAAGCTCGATCCGGACACCGACGTCGATCGCTACCGCATCGACGTGGCGAAGGCCGGCGCGCTCGCGGTCGCGATCGCGCCGGTCGATCAAGATCTCGTGCTCGACATCGAGGACGCATCCGGCGCGCTGCTCGCGCGATCGGCGCGCGGCGGCGCTCGGGTCGTCGAGGGCGTGCCGAACCTCGGCGTCACGCCCGGCCGCTACATCGCGGTCGTGCGCGCGGCGCCGAAGAAGAAGCCGCCGGCGCCGCGCAAGGGCCATCGGCCGCCGCCCGAGCCGGCCAAGCCCGGTCCGGTCTACGAGCTGACCGCGCAGCTCGTCGCGCCGGCCGCGGGCGCCGAGCGCGAGCCCGACGACGATCGCGGCACCGCGAACGATGTCCTGCCGGGCGACACCGCGACCGGCTTCGTCGGCTGGTCCGGGGATCAGGATTTCTACAAGCTCGCGGTCGAGACGCTGTCGGCGAAGAACGCGGTCGACCTCGCGGTCGCGCCGGTCGAGGGTGTCGCGCTCGAGCTCGAGATCCAGGACGCGCTCGGCCAGCCGCTGCTCGTGCGCAAGGGCGCGCGGGGCGATGGCGCGAACGTGCACTTCTTCGTCCCCGCGATCGCGCCGGGCGCGTCGCCGTTCGTTTACGTCGTCGTCCGCGCCGATCGCTCG
This sequence comes from Kofleriaceae bacterium, assembly GCA_035500135.1. Classification (GTDB taxonomy): domain Bacteria; phylum Myxococcota_A; class Polyangia; order Haliangiales; family Haliangiaceae; genus JABFXX01. Next base: position 25,656 of record DATJXL010000201.1, on the reverse strand, counting down.
AACCCCGAGACGCCGTACCAGCTGCACGCGGCGCTCGGCAACCCGAATCCCGACGACGAGCTCGAGCCAGACGACACGCCGGACCATCCGTTCGCGATCGCGCCCGATCGCACGGTCGTCCATGCGACGTGGGACTACGGCGACGTCGACTGCTTCGCGATCCCGGTCGCCGCGCAGCCGCGCGCGGTCGACGTCGCGTTCGACACGCCGGCCGAGATCGATCTGGCGGCCGAGCTGTTCGTCGACGGCAAGAGCGTCGCGAAGGTCGACCACCCCGGCAAGGGCGTGCCCGAGAAGGTCGGCGCGCCGGTCGCGGCCGGTTCGCGTGCCGTCGCGTGCGTGCGTGCGACCGGGGAGGGCCCCGGCCGCAAGCGGCTCGCGTACGATGTGCACGTGCAGGAATCGGGCGCCACCGGCGACGACGCGCCATGAGCTTCCGCCCGCATCATTCACCGCGCGCTTCGCGGCGCGAAGTCGCCACCCGGCGCTCGTTCTCGCTCGGCGGCGTGGTGAACGATGCAGGCTAGCCGGCGCGCGGGGGTGGTCCTCGGCGTGCTCGCGCTCGCGAACACCGCGGGCTATGCCGCGCGCAACAGCCTGTTCACGGTCTATCCCGATCTGCGCGACCGCTTCGGCCTCCACGACGCGAAGATCGGCCTGCTCACGACCGCGTTCCTGTTGCCGCACGCGCTCGCGACCTTGCCCGCAGGTTGGGCCGGCGACCGCTACGACCGCCGCCGCGTGATCGCGATCGGCCTGGCGATCACCGCCTTGGCCGGTGCGGCCGGCGCGTTCGCGACGGACGTGACCGCGCTCGTGATCTCGCGCGCGCTCGTCGGCCTCGGCGCCGCCGCGATCGTGCCGATCGCGAACTCGATCATCGGCCAGCTGTTCGACGGCCCGCGCAAGGCCAGCCGCATGGCGATCTTCAACCTCGGCGTGCTGCTCGGCGGAGCGGTCGGGTTCGGCGTCGGCGCCGCGGTCGGGTTCCCCGGCGTCGTGGTCGTGATCGCGGCGCCGACGCTCGCGCTCGCGGTCGTCGTGATGTTCTTGCCGGTGCCCGACCACCCGGCCGCGATGCTGACCGCGGCGCAGGCGTCGATGTCGCTGCGGCTGTACCTCGGCTCGCTGTTCGGCCAGTTCTGGCAAGCGGCACGCGAGCTGCTGCGCATCCGCACGCTGCGCTGGATGATGCTGTCGACCGCCGCGATGGCGTTCGCGACCGGCGGGTACAACGCGTGGCTCGTCGACTATCTCGAGCGCGTGGACCACATGACGAAGGAGTCGGCGACCTCGCTGCTCGTGATCACCGCGCTCGGCGCGGTGGGCGGCATCCTCGCCGGCGCGCGGGTCGCCGACCAGCTGCGCGCGCGCACCCGGGCCGGCCGACTGTGGACGGTCGTGCTCGGCATGACGCTGACGATCCCGTGCGCGATCTGCGCGATCGAGCTGCCACCGGACTGGCGCCTCTACGTCGCCGGCGTCGCGACGATGTTCTTCATCTCGTGGTGGCACGCGCCGATGGCGGTCTCGGTCGACGATCTCGCGCCGGCGCCGCGCGTCGCGGCCGCGCAGGGCCTGGTGATCTTCGCCATGCACTTCCTCGGCACCGCGCCGTCCTCCTACGTGGTCGGATTGGTGTCGGATCGGACCGGCTCGCTGTACGAGGCGATGTACGTCCCGACCGGGGCAATCGTCGTCGCGGCCGCGTCGATGCTCGCCGCCATCCCGAGCTTCGCGCGCGATGCCCGCCCCGATCGACGCATGGTATAGCTGGCACGTGCGAACGCTCTTGATCCTCGCCGCCGTCGCTGCATGCACGCCTCCCGGCGGGCCATCGGGAACGCTCGACCGCTATGGCCACGCGCTCGCCGGTCACGATTTCGCCGCGGCGTACGACCTGATGTCGCAGTCGTTCCGGAACAAGATCTCGCGGGACGAGTACGTGCGGATGATGCGCGACAACGCGCGCGAGGTCGACGAGACGGCCGATCGCCTGCGCGGCAAGCACGGCAGCCTCGAGGTCACCGCCGAGTTCGAGTACGGCCTCGGCGATCAGATGCGCCTGGTCCAGGAGGGCGGCCAGTGGCGGATCGCGACCAACCCGCTCGCGTTCTACGACCAGACCACGCCGAAGGCGGCGCTGCGCTCGTTCATCCGCGCGTATCGGCTCGAGCGCTGGGACGTGATGCTGAGGTTCGTGCCGAAGGCGTATCGCGAGCGCATGGACGCGCAGAAGATGAAGGCGCAGTTCACCGGCACGAGCAAGGACGACATGGAGCGGCTCATGCAGTCGCTCGAGGCCAACACCGACGAGACGATCGACGAGCGCGGTGACTCGGCGCGCATGGAATACGGCGAGAAGTACGAGGTGAAGTTCATCAAGGAAGATGGGCTGTGGAAGCTCAAGGATCTCGACTGAACGCGACCACCGGCTAGTCGACCTGCCACCATGTGGGGGTTTGCCCACCTGCCTGAAGGGAGCGGGCCTTTTTGGTCACTGTCACTCCGCAAAAAGGTCAAGGCCGGTTTTGCATGCACAACGTGCTGCGCGGCTTCGAGAAACCAAGACGGCTCGATGCGTCAGCCGGCACCGGTGCCGCGATCGTTGACGTGATCACGGGCATGGGATCGCACGGTGATTTCTTCGCCGCGAAAACGAGCCTCGCTGATTCTCGTGCGTTAGAATGATCGTGTGGGATGGAGCGTCCAGAGGCCCATGGGTTGCAGAGATCGGGGATAGGCGCTACGCACGGATATGTAGAGTTTCAATAGTTAGGTCGACACCCCGCCCGCGTAACTGAAAGGCGGTCCGCCATGTTGGATCCCTGGATTATCGAAGAGATCCTCAAGAAGGAAGAGGAACGACGCCGCGAACAAGAGCGGGGTCGGGTCGAGCTGCCGGTCGACCGGAGCCGGGACTCGGAGCAGCGCCCGGCCGTCACACCGCCGCGCCCGAGCAGCGAAGAGGGCGAGCGTGGTGTGATGATCATCGACATCTGACACCACCATTTCCGACGAAGGGCCTCATCACCGCACGGTGACGAGGCCTTTCGCGCTTTTCGGAGGAGACTTACCGCCGAGGCGCCACTAGGACGCCAAGGCGCCAGAAGAAAGTGGATCGGGCCCGATCCAGTTCTGCTGGCGCCTCGGCGTCTGCCTGGCGTCTTGGCGGTAGATTCATTGTCGTGCGCAAGGCCGGCCTCGGCTTCACGATCGCGCTCGGCCTGGCCGGGTGGTTCGTCGTGCTCGGCCTGCCGGCGATCGGCGCGTCGCGCGGGATGCCGGCGGGCCTCCTGCCGATCGTGATGTTCGTGACCGTGATCCTGGCGGCGCGCGCGCTCGCGTTTCGCCTGCTCGAAGGCAGCGTGCTGTCGCTCGACTCGGCGTATTACGTCGCGGCCGCGCTGTGCGTGGGCACGGTCGATGCCGGTCGGCTCGTCGCGTTCGCGCTCACGATCGACGCCGCGGCGCGCGCGGTCGCGGCGCGCCGGCGCGGGCAGCCAGGAGACAGCGATCCCGACGGCCTGACCGGCGAGCTCGCCTACGTCGGCTACTTCGGCGGCATGAGCGGCGGCCTGCTCGTCGCGTGCGGCTGGCTGTTCGGCGCCGACGCGGTCGTCGGTCAGCACGCGGGCGTCATCGACGTCACGTGGCGCGTGGTGGCGATCGCGAGCACGTTGCTCGTGCTCCACTACGCGATCCAGGGCGCGCGCCAGCACCTGCTCGGCCACAACTGGCGCGAGTACGTGACGCAGCTCGCGATCCCGGGCATCGCGGCCGAGGCGTCGCTGATGCCGATCGGCGTCGTGCTCGTCCTGCTGTACGACCCCGAGCAGCCGCTCGGCTTCCTGCTGCTGTCGCTGACGTATCTATTGATCAACTTCGTGTTCTCGCGGCTGTCGCGCGCGCGCGGCGAGCTCGAGGCGCGCGTGCACGACCTCGAGATCCTGAACGCGACCGCGCGCCGGCTGTCATCGTCGCTGCAGCTCGAGGAGCTGGTCGAGGCGGTCGCGCGCGAGACGTGCAAGGCGATTCCCGAGGCCGAGGCGGTCGCGCTCGTCCATCGCCGCGCCGGGCCGGAGTCCGAGCTCGTGATCGACGGCTTCGATCGCACGAGCGAGAAATTCTTCCGGCGGGCGATGCAGCCGGGCGAGGGCGTCGCCGGCTGGGTGATGGCGCAGGCGGCGTCGCGGCGAATCGACGACCTCAGCGTCGCGGAGATCGCGACCGATGCCGACGGCATCCGGTCCTGGCTCGGCGTGCCGCTGTTCATCTACGGCGAGTGCGAGGGCGTGGTCGCGGTGCAATCGGCGCGGGTCGCGGCGTTCTCGGCGGCGCACCAGCGCCTGCTCGAATCGCTCGCGCTGCAGGTCGCGGCCGCGCTGCAGAACGCGCATCTGTACGAGCTCGCGATGGTCGATGGCCTGACCGGATTGTTCGTGCGCCGCTACTTCGACAGGCGCATCGAGGAGGAGATCGAGCGCAGCAAGCGCTACGGCAGCCCGTTCTCGGTCGTGATGATGGATGTCGATGATTTCAAGCACCTGAACGACACCTACGGGCATCTCGTGGGGGATCGCGTGCTGCGCGCGATCGCGAATGTGGTCAAGGCTCAGATGCGTGGCGTCGACACCGCGGCGCGCTACGGCGGCGAGGAGATCGCGGTGGTCCTGCCGCGGACCGAGATGGTCGGCGCGTACAACCTCGCCGAGCGCATTCGCGAGGGCATCGCCGAGCTCCGCATCACGACCGACGAGGACCCGCCGCGCGCGCTCGGCGTGACGGCGTCGCTCGGCATCGCGGCCTACCCCGAGAGCAAGGCCCAGACCGGCGAGGATCTCGTGCGGCGCGCCGATCGCGCGCTGTATCGTGCGAAGAAGACCGGCAAGAACCGCGTCGAGCTGTTCTGGAGCGACGACTCGGGCCCGGCGCGGCTGTCGAGCGTCGAGGAAGTGCAGTCGTAGTGGGCGCCCGCGAGTGGGCGGAGCGACGCGTCGGGTTCGCCCGGCTGTGGGCGCGCGCGAAGCAGGTGCTGACGACCGATCCGACCGGCTCGGACGACGACGATCGCGTCGTCGACGAGGAGGCGGCGGCCGCGCTCGCGGCGCAGGCCGGCCGGCTCAAGGGCGGGCTCGCGAAGGTCGCGCAGCTCGCGGCGTACACGCGGGCGAGCGGCGCCGCGCGTGCCGTGCTCGGTGGGCTGTGGGACCGCGCGCCCGCGGTGTCGGGCGGCGCGATCGCGGACGTGATCGCCCAGGACCTCGGCCGCCCGCCGCAGGCGCTGTTCGCGGAGTGGGACGCGACGCCGATCGCGGCGGCCTCGCTCGGTCAGGTCCACGCGGCGCGGCTCGACGACGGACGCGCGGTCGTCGTCAAGGTGCAGTATCCGGGCGTCGCCGAGGCGCTGCGCGCCGACCTCGACGATCCGGGCTTCCTGCGCTCGCTCGCCGGCTCCGAGATCGGCCGGAGCCTGGCCGACGAGACGCTCGCCGCGCTCGCCGAGGCGGTGCGGCGCGAGCTCGACTACCGACTCGAGGCCGAGGCGCAGCGGCAATTCGCCGACGCCTGGCGCGACGACGCGGTCGTGCGCGTGCCGGCCGTGCTCGCCGAGCTGTCGAGCGCGCGCGTGCTGACGATGGAGCGCGCACGCGGCAAGACCGTCGTCGACGTCGCCGCGCATGGCTCGCCCGACGTGCGCCGGCAAGCGGCGGCCGCGATCTTCCGCTTCGCGTGGGGCTCGCCGCTCGCGCGCGGCCTCGTCAACGCCGATCCGAACCCCGGTAATTTCCTGATCGAGGTCGGCGACGACGGTCACGTGCTCGCGTGGTGCCTCGATTTCGGCTGCGCGTTCGCGATCCCCGCCGAGGTCCGCGACGCCGACCGCGAGCTCTGGCATGGCCTCATCGACGACGACGGCGTGCGCGGCGCCGAGCGCTTTCGCATGGCACTCGCATCCGCCGGCCTGCTGCGCCGTGCCGATTCGCTGGCCACGACGGCCCACCGCGACTGGGAGCGCGCGCTCGCCGCACCGCTCGCCACGCACGGCGACTTCCACTGGGACTCGTCCTACGCGTCCGAGCTCGCCACGACCACCGGCCGCGCGCTCGCCGCCCGCGGCCTCGCGCTCCCGTCATCGCTGCTCATGCTGTGGCGCCAGCGCCTCGGCACCGCCGCCGTGCTCGGCCTGCTCGACGCGCGCGCGCCGTTCCGTCGCCTGCTCGTGGATCTGATCGGCTCTGGCCGAAAGGCGTTACGGTAAAACGACGCAAGCGCGTCGAGCGCGAGGCGGAGCGAGAACCGGACCGGAGCGTACGACCGTACGCGAGGACCGGAAGCGGAGCGACAACGACGCGATCGGCGTTCCTATCGCGCGTCAGCCGCCGCCGTACGTGTAGCGAAGATAAAGCCGCCCCTCGAGCACTTTCATGTTCTTGAACTCGGGCTCGACGTATCCGTCGGCGGCCAGGCCGACGCCGTAGTGGCGGTTCTCGAGCTGGTACTCGAGGCCGCCGCCGCCGTGGATCGTCGCGGAGAACGAGCTGCCGGCTTTGGTGAGCATCACCTGCTGGAGCACGTTGGACGAGATCATCGTCGCGCCGAAGCCGCCCTCGACGAAGATCGACATCGGGCCGATCGGGACGTTGATGCGGCCGTCGCCGCCGGCGCGGTAGAGCTGGAAGTACTGGCCGGTCGGCGGCGGCGGGACCGTCGCCTCGTGCGTCGATGCCGCGACATAGCCGCCGATCGACAGCCACGAGAACAGGTCGCGGCCGACCCGGATCGCGAGGCCGGGGCCGGTCGCGGCGTACTTGCCGGCACCCTCGAGCACGTCGTCGACGGCGAGCCCGCCCTCGGCGAAGAACCCGGTCGATGCCGGCCGGGCATCCGCAACACCGCACGCGAGGACGCAAGCGACTCCGATCCCCAGACGGATCATCTAGGCGTTATCGTAACCCGGAAGCGGCGCCGGCGTGCTTTCCCGCGGGGCTAATTCGCCGTGCCCATCGCGTACTCGACCGGCATGAACATCGTCACGTCCGTCGGCTCCTGCGTGAACGCCGCCATGCCGAGGTCGTTGACGATGCCGCGGTGATCGCGTACGCGCACGTTGAAGTCGAGCGTCATGTGCGAGGTCGGGTGAAACACGAGATCGACGCGGATCATCTCGGCGAATGCCGCACGCGGGATCATCATGCCCGTCTGCTGCTGGCCGCACGACGGATCGTCGGGGTTGGCCTCGCAGTTCGCGCACGTCGCCTGATCGGCCGCGGGGATCGGTTGCATCGTGCAAGTCGTCAGCAGGATCGACGGCGACAGTACGCCGAAGCTCGGCTCGTTCTTCGCGATGTTCAAGATCGCGGTGTACGGGTTGTAGTTGCCCTGCGTCACCTCGTCGAGATCGATCGACGCGGTCTCGTACTGGTCCTCGCGGAACACGCCGCTGTACGTGGCGCCGGCTGCCATGTCGATCGGGATATTACCGGCCAGCGGCGGCGTCACGATCGGATCGTCGCTGCCGGGCGGCGTGTAGTTCAGCATCGACGGGTCGTAGATGTAGTACTCGTTCGCGCCGTTGAGGTCGATGAACGCCTGGCCCGGGTTCATCGTGTCGAGGTTCGTGATCGTGTACTCGATCTCGACGTCGATATCGCCGACCTTCACGTACGGCACCATCACGCCGAGCGACGCGGCGAGCTTGGCGCGCGCTGCGGCGTCGGTCTTGGTCTCGGGCTTGATCGGCAGCATCAACGACTGCTTCGCCACCACGGGCATACCCGTGCCGTCGTCCTGTCCGGCTTCCATGCTGGAAGCTGCGTTCAGGTAGATCGGATCGTTGGCACAAGCGGCGAACACGAGCACGAGACCATAGATGGCGCTACGCATGGCTATCCTCCTGGTTGGAAGACAAATGGATAGTTCACGTTCGAGATCCCGCCCTTGGGCGGGAAGTGCAGTCGCATGATCTGGCGGTTGACGCACTCCTCGACGGCGTCGTTGCGGAGCGAGCTGCCGCCGCTGGTCTTCGCGCTCTTCACCGAACCGTCGCCTCCGATCACGAAGTGCATGACCAGCTTACCGCCGAGGCCGGGCGAGCGGTTGAGCTCTTTCTGGTAGCAGGCGCGGAACAGGCCGGCCGCCGCCTTGACGACGCGGTTGATCTCCTCGGCGGTGAGGCCTTCGATGTCGCCTTCGGCCTCGCCGACCGCGACCTTGACCTCGTGCGGGCGCACGCCGCACGGCGGCTTCGCGCAGTTGCCGCCGCCGGCGCGCAGGCCGCCGGTGTCGATGTCCTTGTGGTTGGTGATGACGTCCATCTCGGCATTGCCGCCGCCGCCCGGGCCCTTGCCGTTCGTGCCGCGCGTCGTGCCGGTGCCGGTGCCTTCGCCGACGCCGGTGCCGTGACCCGGGCCGAAGCCGAGGTCGCCGCGCTTGGTCTCGCCGAGGATGCCCTGGAACTTGGACAGGTTCGAGGACAGGTTGCGGTCGATGATGTTGTCGATGACCTTGACGTTGCGGTCCTCGAACAGCGCGACCTTCGGCGGCGCGACCGGCTCGTTGTTGATGTTGTTCTTGTCGCGGGCGCGCTCGTGCTCGCCTTCTCCGCCCATCTTGCCTTCGGCCCCCTTGGTCTTGACGACCTTGGGCGGGTCCGGCGTCTTCGGTGCGGCCGCGCCCTGATCGGCCTTCGGACCGGCCACCTGCGGCTTGGGCGGATCGGGCTCGTCCTTGATGCGGCTCGCGAGGTACTGCGCGGTCAGGTTGCGCGGGCCCGGCCACACGAACGGATCGCCCGGCACGTAGAACACCCACGTGACGAACAACAGGAACAGGTGCAGCACGATCGAGAACGTCAGCGACAGCTGCGACTCGAGCGTGTGCTTGAAGATCACCCACGCGATCACCGCGCACACGGTGAGCACGATGGTCGCGGCGAGCCACGCGCGGAACAGGCACTCGGAGAGGTCGCCGAGGAACGCCGAGCCCGCGAGCTCGAAGTCGGCCGACACGCCCTTCAGGTACGCGATCGTCGTGAGCACGAGGATCGTCGCGAGGTACCCGGCGAGCCCGCCGAGCAGGACCGGCTTGGAGAAGAACGGCTGCGCGTCCTCGACCGGGACGAACTGGAAGAACAGCTTGTAGTCGCCGGACTCGTCGAGATCGATCACGCCCCAGTCGCGGCCGCTGATCGGCGTCGCGCGGAAACCGCCGATGCGCTCGCCGTCGCCGCGCTTGACGAAGTCGCCGACGTCCTTCTCCTGGCCGTCGATGCAGATCGTGCCGCGCATGCGCTCGCCGAGCGTGAGCAGATAGCCGCGGTTGCCCGGGCGGACGATCGCGAAGCCTTTGGGCAGCCCGAGGTCGGGCACGACGAAGCGCGCCGAGCCGTGCGAGCCGATCGTGACCGGCCCCGGCTGGTCGAGGACGACGTCGTCCATGACCTCGTCGCGCCAGATCAGCGCCGTGCGAAGAGCGACCGTGGCCATTTCAATTCGCTCCCGGGCTCATCACATCGCCTCTTCGTCGACCGAGCGCACCATGTGCGGGATGAACGAGCGCTTCTCGAGGCTCGCACGCTCGAGCTCTTCGTTCGCGCGCTCGAGGAAGTACAGGAGCTGCGGCGTGCGCTGGCGGCCGTTGAGGTCGAGCGCGTTGAAGTCGAAGTTCTTCTCCTTCGGAGACTTCTTCTTGTCGCCGGCCGCTGGCGCCTTGTCTGGCGCCGGCGCGGCCGCGGGCGTCTTGTCGCCCCCGCCTTTGTCCTTGTGCGGCTGCGCGAACGCCGGTAGGGCGAGCACACACAGCAACGCCCAAGCGAGCACAACGCCAATAGCGGCTCGTAGCCCCCTGTGGGGGGTGGCAGGCCTCACCTGCATTTGACCTCCTTGCACTTGTTCTCGGCGTCCTGGTGCTTGGCGTGACTCGACGGAGCCTCTTGCAGATAGGTTGCCAAGTCCGCCTTGCCGGCCGCGTCGTTTTGCAGCGAGTCCAGCTCCAAGATCGCGAGGTTGTACTGCGCGTCGGCGTGGATCTGAGATCGCTTGTTCGTCACCTTCAGCACGTGCTCCCAGACCTTCTTCGCCTCGGGGTATTCCTTCAGGCCGCGGTGCGCGACCCCGAGCGCCACCTGAGCCGGCAGGTCGTCGTCCTGCTTCTGTTGGACGATCACTGCGAGCTCGGTCTTGGCTCGCGCGTAATCGCCGGCGTCGAGTAGCACGCTCGCCTTGTCGTACCGGGCGTCCGTGAAGTTGGGGTCGAGCGACACGGCCTTGTCGAACAGGTCGAACGCCTCCTGCGCCTTGCCCTGCTTCATCGCGAGCAGCGCGAGCGCGTTGTAGATGGCCGGATCCTTCGCGTCGAGCTCGAGCGCCTTCGCGAGCAAGAGCTGGGCGAGCTCGAGCCGCTTCTGCGCGAGGTAGGTCTGGCCGAGCTCGGTGTAGATCTTCGCGTTCGCGCCGGACAGCCGCACGGTGTCGCGCAAAAGACCGACCGCGTCGTCGTACTGCTCGCTGTCGCGGAGCAGCGACGCGAGCCGCGCCGCGGTGTCCTTCCGGTTCGGATCGTCGTCGTCCATGGTCTTGAGCGCCGACTCGTAGTCGGCGCGCGCGTCCTTCTTCTTGCCGTCGCGCCGGTTCGCCTCGGCGCGCGCGAGCAGCACCGAGACGTGGTTCGGATCGACCGACAGCGCCTTCGAGAAGTCCTCGATCGCCTCGTCGTCGTCGCCGGTGCGCCACGCGAGCACGCCGAGGTCGTACCAGGCCTCCCACAGCGAGCCGTCTTCCTTGACGGCCTCGCGCAAGCGGCTGCGCGCGGTCTCGTCGGCCTCAGGGCCGCCCATGTGCTCGGCGCTCATCGCGCGCTCGAACGCGCGCCGCGCGCCCGGCTTGACCGGGTCGAGCTTGACCTTCGCGGTCGTGCCGCTGCCCGCGACGTGGCGCGTGCCGGTGGAGTGACCGCCGCATGCCGCCACGACCAGGACGATCGCGAGCGTCCTCATCGCGTCACCTCCTGGATCAGATCGGGATTGGGTGGGCGGTCGCCGATGCGGACCTTGCCGCGCGCCTCGTGCTCGGGCGGATACTTCTGCGCGGCGAGCCGGCCGAGTGCCTCGCGGATCTTCGCGGTGTACTCGTCGTAGAGCTGGAGCTGGAGAGCCTTGTTGTAGCCGATCGTGTACGCCTCGACGGCCTTGTCCTGGATCGCGAGCACCTTCTCGTTGATCGCGTCCTGGTAGGCCTGGACCTGGTCGGGCGTGAGGCCGGCCGGTGGCTTCTGCGCGGCCTGGGTGAGCGAGTCGGCGAACAGCTCGTAGATCTGGCCGTCGCGGTAGAGCGCGGCATTGCCCCACTTGGGATCGGCGTAGTCGGCGATCGAGAAGTAGACCTTCTCGGCTTCGCCGAGCAGCTTCATCTTCTTCGTGAGCGCGGCGCCGAGCTGGCTCGGCTTGACGTCGAGGCCGACCTTCTCGTAGTCGCGGAAGATCAGCTCGCCCTCGTAGTAACGCGCCTGCGCGGCCCACGTCTTCGCTTCCTTCTTCTCGGCCGCGTTCGACCGCTTGAACAGCGCCTCGGCCTCGACGAAGTCGTCGTGCGCGCGCTTGTACTGGCCGAGCCGGTAGGACGCGAGCCCCGCCCGCGTGTGGGCCTCGACGAGCCGCTTGCCGATCGACTTGTAGACGCGCGCGTAGTCGGTGAACGCCTGGTACGCCGGGCCGTCCTGGCCGCCGTCCTCGTAGACCGCGCCGATGTTGAACGCGACCGCCGAAGCGTCGGGACGCGACGAGTACTTCTTCGCGTAGTCCTTGTAGTGCTGGATCGCCTTGTCGTTCTGGCCGAGCGCCTGGCGCAGCAGGCCCGCGTTGTAGAGCGCGTCGGGGACCTTCTCGCCCTTTCCGAACTTGTTGACGACGAGCTCGTACGCCTTCGCGGCCCGGTCGTAGTAGATGACGTGCTCGTAGACGACGCCGGCGGTGAACGCGGCCTTCTCGGCGTCATCGCGCGACGTGTCGGCGAACTTCTCGGCGACGTCGAGGTAGATGTCGGCGGCGTCCTCGGGCCGCTTCGCCTTCTCGTACATCGCGCCGGCGTTCATCATGTAACGCGCCGCGATCTTCGGGTCGTTGGTCTCCTTCGGCACCCGCAGGTAGAACTTCGCGGCCTGGTCGTACTTGCCGGCCTCCTGGTACTTGTCGCCGGTCTTCTGGATCGACTGGATGATGAGGCCCGACAGCAGCTCCTGCTTGTCCTTGGCCTTGAACGACGGCGCCTCCTTGAGCTTGCGCGCCCACACCTCGAGGTTCTCGTAGTCGGAGGCCTTGTTGAGCGCCGAGAGGATGCGGTCGCCGGCCGGGCCCGCGTTCGCATCGGTCGGGTACTTCGTCACGATCAGGCCGCACCGTTTGATCACCTGATCCCACTCGGAGTAGTCGAAGAACATCTGGCAGTTCTTGAAGATGACGCCGACGATCGCCTTGTCGGCCGGGAACAGCGTGGCGTAGAGATCGACCGCCTCGGCGAACTTGGTGTCGACCGGATAGAGCTGGCGGTGGCCGGCGGTGTCTTTCGGGCGCGCGGCCTCGAACGCGGCGATCGCGTCGAGCAGCGCGTCCTTGTGGTACTTGCCGATCGGCGAGCTCTTGCCGAGCGCGAGGTACTCGTCGCCGGCGAGCTCGACCTTGCCCATCTTGAAGCACAGGATGTCGGCGCGGTAGAAGCGGATCTCCTGGGTCTGTTCGGCGGCGAGCTTGGACTCGGCGAACGCGGTCAGGTATTCGTCGTACGCGTCGGACGCGCGCGTGTAGAGCGTCAGGATGTCGGGCGGCAGCGTCGGCTTGGTCGCGCAGCCCTCGGCTTGCTTCGTGATGTGCAGCGCCTTCTCGCGGCGCTGCGCCTCGGCGTGGATCTGCATCGCGGTGTTGCGCACGAGCTGCTCGGTGATCCCGAGCGAGTGGTCGAGCGCGTCGCGGTTCTTCTGCGCCTTCGCCCACGCCGTCGTCGGACCGTAGTTCTCGAGCAGGACCTTGATCTCCTCCTGCGCGCGGTCGAGCTCGAGCGCGGTGTTCCAGTTCTGGATGATGTCGCGCTGGTAGTCGGCCGCCTTGATCGAGTCCGGCTCCATCTTGATGAGGAAGCGATAGGCGTCGTTCGAGCGGTCCCACTCGGCCTGCGCGCCGTAGCTCTCGGCGACCTTGATCATGACGTCGTGCGAGTACTTGTCGCCGCCGATCGACTGCAGGAAGTCGTAGACCTCGCGCGGCGACAGCGAGCGATCCTCGGTGAACACGATCACGAGGTAGTCGAGCGCTTCCTCGGCGAGCGACGCGGTGCGCTTGCAGTTCGTGCCGGTGCCGTGCTCGCACTTCTCGCGGCGATCGAGCAGCTCCTTGAACTTCTCGGCGGCGCCCATCGAATCGCCGAGCTTCCACATGCACCACGCGGTCTTGAACGTCGCGAGGTCGGCTGTGGCGGCGTCGGTGGGGACGTGCTTGTACGCGTCCATCGCGGGCTGCCAGTGGCCGGCCGCGAACTCGTGCTCGCCGACCATCATCCACGCGTCGCCGAACAGCGGTGACTCGGGGTACTTCGCGATCACTTCCTGGAACTTCGCGATCGCCTCGTCCTCGTGGCCATCCTCCTTCTCGGCGAAGCCGATCAGGTAGGTCACGAGGTCCATGCGCTTGTAGTTGGGGAAGTCGGTGTAGAGCTGCTTGTAGAGCACCTCGGCTTCGTGCAGATCGATGCGCGGCTCCTTCGGCTGCTCGCACTCGCCCTTCTTCTGGCTGCAGCGCTCGAGCGAGCGCGAGTAGTCGTCCATCTTGATCAGGTAGAGCCGGCGCGCTTCTTCCCACAGCAGCTCGGCGAGCTTGAACATGCCCTCGGCCTTGACCTCGCCGGTCGGGTTCGACGCCAGGAACGCCTTGAGCAGGCCGATCGCCTCGAGGCGCTTCTCGTCGCGCTTGGTCTCGGTCGAGGTCAGCAGGTCCTTGAGCTCTTTGGACAGGACCGGCGCCTCCGGCGCGGGCGGACGCTTGCGGATGTAGAGCTCGGAGGCGGGGCCGCGCTGGAGATCGAGCTCCTGCATCGGCTTTTGCGCGAGCGCAACGGTCGGGACCAGCAGCACGAGCAACGCGAGGATCTTCATCGCCAGCCCTCGTATTCATCGGCCCAGTACTCGCCCTGGAACGGCCAGTACTCCTCGTCGTCGCCGATCTGGCTCGGGTTCCACAGCCGCGCGAGCAGCTCCTCGGGGAAGCGGCCGGCGGCGAGGTCCTGGACCTCGATGTCGAGCTTGCGCTTCTGGCCGATGACGGCGTCGACCTTGCCGAGCTTGGATTTGTCGAGGACCTTGCGCGTGTCCTCGTAGAGCTTCTCGACGCCCTGTTGCGACAGCTTCTCGGCGGCGTCGGCGAGCTTGGCCGCGAGCTCGTGCGACGCCTTGTCGAGCCGGCGCGCGTCGGCGAGGTCGGCTTCGATCAGCGGGCGCAGCGTCGGCGCGGCCTGCGCGGTGACCGCGGCCGCGGCCTTGTCGGCGGCGACGACCGCGCTCGACTCGGCGTTCTTGACCTTGTCGTAGAGCTTTTCGAGGCGCGCCAGCTCTTCCTTCGCGTCGGCCGCAGGCAGCGAGCCCTCGCGCTCGGCGCGCGCGATCTCGCTGCGCTGCGCGGTGACCTGGCGCTCGAGCCGGCGCAGATCTTCGACGAGCGTGTTGGCGTCGGCGAGCTGCTCTTGCGCGGGCGTCTTGTCGCTCGCGACCTTCGCGACCCGCGTCTCGGCGACCTGCGCACCGAGGTTCTGCCACAGCCGAACGACCTGCGGCGCGCTGTTCGCGAGCTCGGCCGAGCCGGTGACCGCGTCGTTCAGCCGCACGAACTTCGGATCGAGGCGGAGCAGGGCCTCGACTTCCTCGACCGGCGTCTTCGGCGGGACCGGCGGCGGCGGCTTCGCGCCGGCCGGTTGCTCGGCCTTGACCTCGTGAAACCGCGTGATCACCTTCGCGAACAGCGCGCGGCGCAGCTCGGGATCCTTGCGCACCTTGTCGATCTCGTCGACGATCGGCTGCAGGCGCGCCGCGAGCTGGTCGTACCACTTCTGCGAATCGGTGAACTTGCAGTCGGCGAGCTCGACGTACCCGGCGAGCAAGCTCGCTTCGGGCCAGTTCGGCGACCGCGGGAACGTGTTCAAGAACTCGTGCGCGAGATCGCGCGCGGTCGCCAGCTCGCGCTTCTGGTACATCGACCACGCGGCCTCGAACAGCGCGTCCGACAGGTACGCCGAGTCGTCGGGAATCTGGAAGTAGTGGTAGTAGGCGTCGTCGTACTCGCCCATCTCGTGCGCCAGCCGGCCGAGGCCGAGGCGGGCGAGATCCTTCACCGTGAAGTAGCGATCGTCGACGACAAACGTGAACTTGTCGTTGTCTGCCGTCGCCGCGATCTCGCACATCGCCTCGGCCGACTCCTTGAACTTGCCCTGGCGCGCGCGGATCACGCCGCGCAGGTACACCGCCGACGAGTACAGCCGGCTCTTCTTCGTGATCTGCATCAGCTCGGTGTCGGCATCGCCGAGCTTGCCCATGTCCCACAGTGCGCGGCCGCGCAGGTATGCGCGCTCACCCGCCGCAGACGGCGGGATCGGCTCGGCGGACTTGATGCCTTCGAGCCGCGCCAGGATGCCGGCGTGATCGCGCGTCTCGATCGCGATGTCGACCGCGCGGCGGTGCGCGGGGCCCCAGTACGCCGCGGCCGGCCCGCGCCGCAGGATCTGCTCGAGCATGTCGAGCGACGCGCCGTAGCTGCCCGAGCGCGCGAGCGCGACGGCGAGATCGTATTCGGCGTTCTGGAACTCGACGAAGTCGGTGAACGCGCTGTAGCGCGGCGACTTGACGATCGCGTACAGCGCGACCGCGGCGTTCGTGAACGCGCCGTCGCGCAGCAGGACCTCGCCGACCGCGAGCTCGCGGCGCAGGGTCTCGAGGTTGCCGCTCTCGACGTCGATCAGCTTCATCTGCTCGAGCGTCGTGAAGTACTTCGCCAGCTGGTCCTCGGGCGCCGGCTTGTCTTCGCTCGGCGTCGTGCCCGCCGCCGGCGGCGCGGGCTGCTTCTTCGGGTTATCGGCGGACGCGAGCGCGGCAAGGCTCGCGACCAGGATCAGGCCGAAGCCTGAAGCCCGAAGGCGGAAGCCCGACTTCACTTCTTCGCTCCCTTGTCCTCGATGCGCGCGAGGGTCTTCACCGCGACGTCGATGCCGAGCCCGTAGTTGCCGTGCTGCTCGCGCTTCCACGCGTACGCGATGTCACCCGAGTCGTGCGCACGCGCGGCGATCACGAGGTCCTTGTTCGCGACCGCCTGCACGGTGACCTGATTCTCGGTGGCCTCGGTGAACGCGTCGTCGTCCTTGCCGGCGGCCTCGATGTGGAACGTCACGAGGTGCTTGCCCGGCGCGATGTAGCCGTCGAAGCGCACGCCGTCGTCGCCGGCGATCGCGCCCTTGTCGTCCTCGAACACGGTCGTACCGTCGAGCCGGATCGACGACTTCGACACGCCGTAGTAGCGGCCGCTCGTCCACGTCAGCTTGATCGAGACGCGCGTCGAGTACAGCTGGCTCGCGACCGCGTTGGCGCGCGCGCGCGACTTGTAGAGCTCGTCGCGCAGCGCGAGGTACTCCTGGCGCAGCGCATCGACGTCGGGCTCGTCGGACTTGGTCGGCGCCGCCGCGGCCGCCGCGCTGCCCGATCCGGATCCCGAGCCTGCGCCCGTGCTCGGCGGCGGCGCCGCCGGCCCCGGCGCGTCGTCGGGCTTGGTGTCTGCCGATCCCGATCCCGATCCCGCGCTCGCGCCCGAGCCCGAGCCCGTGTCGGCCGGCGCGGTCGTCGTCGTCGTCGTCGTCCCCGTTGCCTTGCCCTTCTTGCCCTTGCCGGGTCCGGCGAGCGCGAGAGCGGGGACGAGCACGAGCCATGCTGCGCGACGTACGGTCATCGGACGTTCTCTTTCGTTTCGGCGTCAGTTATGGAACGGCAGGAACAACGAGATGCTCGCGGTGATCGAGGTGTCGTTGACGAGGAAGCTCTCGTCGAGGAACTCCTGGCGATACGTGCGGCTGCGAGCGTCGATCCGGAATGCGGCCGCCTGGCCCATGAAGAGTTTAATGCCGAACCCCAAGACGCCATCGGCTCCGCGGCTGGTGTCTGACTGGATCACTCCGACCCCGACGTCGGCGTGAAGGTCGAAGTGAACGACGCTGCCACCCAGGCGCAGCTTGCCGTACACCGGGCTCCACACCAGCACCGACTCCGCGAACTCCTGCTGCTCGAAGGTGTTGGTGAGGATCTGCGCGCGGCCGCTCTCGAGATCGCGGATGACGTCGGCGTTCGCGTGGGTGAACCAGCCCGAGAACTCGACCGCCGTCTCGTCGGTCATGTGGTACGTGTACGAGCCGCCGACGATGTACGTGGCGGAAAGAAGATCCGCCGCGTAGTAACCGCCGCCGATCGTGATCTCGTGGCGGCGCGCTTTCACGAACAGGCGATCGACCGCGCCGCGCCGCTTGCGCTTGATCGCGAGCCGGTCGGCGATCTCCTGATCGATGCACATCGACGTCGTGCGGTCTTTTTCCTTGTCGGAGCCGGAGTCGTCGCTCGCGGCGACCGTCGGCGGCTTCGGGCTGTCGGCATGGGCGATGCCGCCGAGCAGGAGCACGACGAGCAGGGCGCGCTTCGTCATAGCGGGATCCAGAACGCGAGCCCGGCGGTCGCGATGAGGTTGTTGGTCATGCGGCTCGACGCCGCGACTTCTTCGACCGCGGTGAGGTCGCGGAGCTCGAGCCGCACCGTCATCGCGCGCGACACGAAGAAATCGATCGCGGCACCGGCGTCGAACGACAGGCCCTGCACCGCGTCGTGGAACATGCGGCCGCCGCCCGCGAACAACAGGATGTCGGCGTGGACGATGCCGCCGCCCATCTTCATCTTGGCGTGGATCGGCGACCACACCGCGTTGCCGAGCGCGACGTATGCCATGCCCGGTGTGAACCGGTTGTCGCCGAAGAACTTCGTGAGCGGCGAGTCCTGGTCGAGCGTCAACGGCGTCATGTCGAACTCGCCGTAGATGCCGAAGTCCTCGGTGAAGAAGTAGCCGAGCGAGCCGCCGGCGATCCAATCGGACGAGGTGAGATCTCCGCCGTACAGGCCGCCGTGGACGACGAGCGCGAGGTGCTTGCGCTTGAGGAAGTTGCGCTTCTGGACGCCGCGCGGGTGGAGCTGGGCGCCGAGCTCGCTGGCGAGCGTCTCGTCCAGGCACGACGGCAGCGGCGCCTCGGATGGCTTCGTCGGTGCGGCGGAGGACGTCGAAGACGTCGGGGCGGCCGCGGCTGGCGCCGGCTGCGCGTAGGCGCGCGCGTCGAGCAAGGCGCCCAGGCACGTGGCAAGCACGACCCCCAAAAACGTGCGGTTCACCAAGCGAAAGTCTCGCTCGTCGCGCGTGCAGACACAACACGCCGGGACCGTTTCGGGAGGTGATACGATTGCCCCGATGGAGCACTTGACGGGGACCCGGATCCGGCGCGAAGCGACGCCGGCGACGGTCGCCCTCCGCAAGTGCAAGCTGGTCGTCATCAAGGGCGCGCAGCGCGGCACCGAGTTCGTGATCGCGGGCGACGTGATCCGCGTCGGCAAGGCGCCCGAGAACGATCTCGTGCTCGGCGACGAGACCGTGTCGCGCGTGCACTTCGAGATCGTGCGCGATGCCAAGGGCTATCTGGTGCGCGACATGAAGTCGACGAACGGCACGTTCCTCGACTCCGCCGAGGTCAAGGAGGCGTATCTGCGCGCCGGCTCGGTGATCCGCGCCGGCGAGTGCGAGCTCAAGTTCACGCCGTTCGAGGAGCGCATCGAGATCCTGCCGTCGGAGAAGGAGGTGCTCGGCGAGATGGTCGGGCGCTCGCCGGCGATGCGCGAGATTTTCGGACTGGTCGAGCGCATCGCGCCGACCGACGCGACCGTGCTGATCGAAGGCGAGACCGGCACCGGCAAGGACATGATCGCGCGCACGCTGCACCAGCTGTCGCCGCGCGCGGACAAGCCGTTCATCGTTGTCGATTGCGGCGCGGTCGCCGGCACGTTGATCGAGAGCGAGCTGTTCGGGCACGAAAAGGGTGCGTTCACCGGCGCGGTCGCGGCGCGTCAAGGCGCGTTCGAGCTCGCGAGCGGGGGCACAGTGTTTCTCGACGAGCTCGGCGAGCTGTCGCTCGACCTCCAGCCGAAGCTCTTGCGCGTGCTCGAGCAGCGCGAGCTGCGCCGCGTCGGCGGCACGAAGACCGTGAAGGTCGACCTCCGCGTGATCGCGGCGACGCGCAAGGATCTCCGCAGCGAGGTCGAGAAGGGCAAGTTCCGCGAGGACCTCTACTTCCGCCTGAACGTCGTGCCGATCACGGCGCCGGCGCTGCGCGAGCGCCGCGAGGACATCCCGCTGCTCATCGATCACATGCTGAAGAAGCTCGCGCCCGACGGCGGCGTGCTGCTCGGCGACGCGACCCGCGCCGCGCTGATGGCCCACGACTGGCCGGGCAACGTGCGCGAGCTGCGCAACGTGATCGAGCGCGCGCTCGCGCTCGGGACCGATCCGGGCATGCTGGTGTCGCCGCTCGGCCCGGAAGGGAGCGGCGCGGCCGCGGCGGGCGCGAAGGGCGTCGTGCTGCGCGACGCGATCGAGTTCGAGCCCGGGCTGTCGTTCCGCGACACCAAGGAGAAGTGGAACGAGCTGTTCGAGCGCCGCTACCTGGCGTGGCTGATCAAGCGCGCCGACGGCAACATCTCGAAGGCCGCGCGCGATGCCGACATGGATCGCAAGTACCTGCACAAGCTGCTGCGCAAGTACGGCATCGGCGCGGGTGACGGGGACGAAGAAGAGAATTAACCGCCAAGGCGCCTAGGCGCCTCTTCTGGCGTCGTGGCGCCTTGGCGGTAATTCTTCTACTTCACGTCGACCGCGATCGCCGGCGACGCGATGCCGTTGACGACGACCTCGAGCGACGACGGGCCGGGCTCGGCATCGGGCGGCACGTCGAACAGCGTGCGCGCCTCGGCGCCGCGCACGAGCGATCGCGAGCTGTGCTCGTGCGTGCGCAGGTAACGAACGTCGCCGGTCGCCGCGTTCGTGACGCGTACGAGCGGATAGCTCGTGTAGGTCTGCACGTCGTCGCCGTAGAAGCCGGCCTGCGAGATCCCCGACAGCTGCACGCCGTCGAGCTCGAACGTCGCGCCCGGATACAGCTCGATGACCGCATCCTCCGAGCCCGAGCGCAGCGTCGTGCCTTGCTCGCCGACCGCCAGGACCTGCGGGATCGCGGCGTCGGCGACGCCGGGCGCCGGCGTGTAGATCTCGACGTCGTTCGTGTAGTCGGTCATCAGGAGCTCGCCGGTCGGCAGCATCAGCATCGCGAACTGATACGACGTGTCGATCGGGCAGTTCGGCGTTTGCGGCACGTCGTCGAACTGCGTGCCGTCCCACTCGAAGATGTACGACGGCGTGCCGAACACGCCCGGGCTCGCGACCAGGAGCACGTTGCCGTTCGGCAGCAGCGCGGCCGGCGCGTCGGCGAGATCGAGCTGCTGGTTGTCGCGCGTCGGCGTGTCGGGCGCGGCGCTCCAGATCTTCGTCGCCGGGTCGAACAGCGCGTTGTGGCCGTTGCCGCCGAACGCGATCACGGTGCCGTCCGCGCGCAGCACGTTCGGGCCGACCTCGTGCGAGCCGGTGCCGTCGGCATCGGTGTCGTCGATCTTCACGGGCGTGTCGCCGGCGAACGACCAGATGCCGGTGTGCGGATCGAGGATCTCGCTCTCGCGCAGATCGTCGACGTTGTTGGTGTCGACCGTGAGGATCGTGTCGTCGGGGAGCATGACCCAGCTCTCCTCGTCGTTGATGTCGGCCTTGTCCTTGCCCCACGCCGACCAGGTCAGCGCGTTGGGATCGAACAGCGCGAGATCGGTCGTGCAGCAGTTCGAGAGCAGGAACACGCCGCCCGCGAGCACCATGCCCGACGCGTCGCCGATCGAGCTCCAGCCGGTCGGCGGCTGCAGCGCCGACCACGTGTTCGCGATCGGATCGTAGATCGCGCCGCGCGTCGTCCACACCATCGGGCCGCCGTCGTACTCGCCGCCCTCGGCGATCACCCGCCCGTCGGGCAGCACCGCCGACGCGTAGTACAGCGGCGCGTAGCCGTCCGGCAGCGAGGCCAGCTGCGACCACGCGCCGTTCGCGTAGCTGCCCGAGGCGTCGGGCGTGAGCCGATAGAAGTCCGGCGTCTCCAGGTCCTGGATCATCACCGTGCCATCGGTGAGCAAGAACGGCTGCGCCGCGCCTTGCGTGAACGGCGACATCTGCGCGACCGGGCGCCACGTCTGCGGCGGCGCGGCCGGCGCCGGCAGGCGCGGAACCGGGCTCGTGCTCGCGGTGGGCGAGCCGCACGCGGTCAGCACGAGGATTGCCACCCCCAGGGTTCGCGTCCACATGGCCGGCGACTATACTGCGGCCGCGTGCGTGGATGCTGGCAGATGTCGATCGCGGTGGTGGTGCTCGCCGCGTGCGGGGACAACCTCGACCCGTGCGACTACCACGAGGCCGACGACGGCGACAACGCGACGACGGCCGAGCAGACGAACCTCGCGATCGGCGGCGGCGCGCGCAGCGTGTGCGGCACGATCGAAGGCGGCCACTACGATGCCGCGCTCCAGGAGGTCGACGTCGATCGCTATCGCGTCACCGTCGGGCCGTCCGGCGACTTGCTCGTCGAGCTGCAGGTCGAGGACGGCGTCGAGTCCCTCGCGGGCGTGACCGTGCGCGTGTTCGACACCTCGCCCCACGCGGTGCTGCTCGCCGAAGGCACGCTGCAGCCCGCGCTCGCCGATCACTCCGCGTACTTCGCGGAGGTGCCGCCCGGCGACGTCGACGTCGTGGTCACCGCGTTCGCCGGCAGCGACATCGCGAACGGCGGCACGCTCGACTATCGGCTGCGGCTCGTCGCCGAGCCGTTTCGCGGCTGCCCGGCACTGCACACGACGCCGGTCTATCGCGAGGCGCACGACGGCGACGACACGACCGGCAACGACGCCGTCGCGGTGAGCTTCGCCGGCACACCGCCGTTCTCGACGATCGCCGGCACGCCCGAGCCGACCGGGCTCACCGCGAGCGGCACGACGTACCTGCTGACCGGCAGCGCGAGCGCGTCGGTGCGCACCGCCGACCAGTACCTCGATCGCGACACCTACGCGTTCACGACCGGCGAGTACGTCAACGAGCTGGCGGCGCGCGTCGACTGGGATCCCGCTGCGGGCGTCGACCTCGACTACATCGTGTTCGAGGCCGACACGCTCCAGCCAGTCGTCACCGCGACGCTCTCGGGCACCGGCGGCGTCGAGCGCCAGGTGTTCGCGCTCCACCCGCGCTCGCACTACTGGATCTGGGTCGGCCGATACGCCGGCGGCGACACGAGCACGGCGGATGCCGATTACGGCATCAGCTTGTGCGGCTCGTACTTCTACTAGCTCGAACGGCTGCGGGCCGCGATCGCTTCGTTGTCGCTCCGCGGCTAGGGACGGCGCGAGACCAGGCGCGAGACGTACCGCGACGCCGTCTGGCGCTTGAGGATGCCCTTGGTGACCGCGCTGTCGATGATCGAGACGGCTTGCTTGACCAGGTTGGCGGCGTCGGCGGCCTTGCCGTCGACGGCGGTGCGAGCGGCCTTCACGGCCGTGCGCAGCGACGCCATCGCCGCGCGGTTGCGCGTGCGATGCTTGATCATCTTGCGGTTCTGCTTCTCGGCCGACTTGATATTGGCCACGGGGCTCTCCTAGGGAGGGACGCGTTTACCCCGCGGTCCCGACGCTGTCAAGGCTCGTGCGGTATCCTCGGGGGCGGTGAACCACGTGGGGATGCTCGTCGGCGGCCGCTTCGAGGTCGAGAGCGTCGCCGGCCGCGGCGGGATGGGCGCGGTGTATCGCGCACGCGACCGCGAGCGGGGCGGCCACGTGGCGCTCAAGATCGTCGACGCCGCCGGAAATCGCGCCGTCCGGTTCGAGCGCGAGGCGCGCGTGCTCGCCGACCTCGAGCATCCCGCGATCGTGCGGTATCTGGCGCACGGCCGGACCGCCGCCGGCGAGCCGTTCCTCGCGATGGAGTGGCTCGAAGGCGAGGACCTCGCGGCGCGGCTCAAGCGCGAGCCGGTCGGCGCGCGCGATGCGGTCCGGCTCGTCCAGCGCGCCGCCGAGGCGCTCGGGGTCGCCCACGCGCGCGGCATCGTCCATCGCGACATCAAGCCGAGCAACTTGTTTCTGGTCGGCGGCGAGTGCGCGCGCGTCAAGGTCCTCGACTTCGGAGTCGCGCACGTCCAGGCCGATGCGCTGACGCGCACGGGCGCGGCGCTCGGCACGCCGAGCTACATGGCGCCGGAGCAAGCGCGCGGCGAGCGCCGGATCGACGCGCGGGCCGACGTGTTCTCGCTGGGCTGCGTGCTGTTCGAGTGCATGGTGGGCCATCCGCCGTTCGTCGGCGAGAACACGATGGCCGTGCTCGCCAAGATCCTGATCGAGGATGCTCCGCGGGTCTCGTCGCTGCGCGGCGATCTTCCGGCGGAGCTCGACGACCTGATCGCGCGGCTGGTCGCCAAGGATCCGGCGGTGCGCCCCCGCGACGGTCGCGACGTCGCGGCGCTGCTCGGCGTGCTCGGGACGATCACCGACACCGCGGTCACGCGTGCGCGCGACTCGGCGGTGACGGTCGGCGAGCAGCGCCTGGCGTGCGTCGTGCTCGCGTCGCGGGCCATCCCGTTGGGCACGGACCCGACCGCGACGCCGACCGGCGAGGAAGCGACGCTCGCCGAGGCGAGCGCGCCGACGCTCGCCGACGCCGCGACGCCGACCACGGGACGCGAGCTGGCGAACGCCCCACGGCTCACCGCGCTGCGCGCCGCGGCGCTCGCGCACGGCGGCACCGCGGAGGTGCTCGCCGACGGCTCGGTCGTGGTGACGATCTTCGGGCGCGGCGCCGCGACCGACCAGGCGGCGCAGGGAGCGCGCTGTGCGCTCGCGTTGCGCGCGCTGCTCGGCGACGTCGCGATGGCGTTCGCGGTCGGCCGGTGCCCGGTCGAGGATCGCGCGTCGCTCGGCGACCTGCTCGATCGCGCGGCGCGCCTGTTGCGCGCACCCGCGGTCGCGACCGCCGCGACCGCGCTGCACCGGGCGCAGACCGGCGTCCCGCCGATCCGCGTCGACGACACCGCGGCGGGCCTGCTCGACGCTCGGTTCGCGATCGACGGCGACGAGCTCGGGCTCGCGCTCGTCGGCGAGCGCGACCTCGCGGCGCCGGCCCGCACGCTGCTCGGCAAGCCCATGCCGTGCGTCGGGCGCGAGCGCGAGCTCGCCGCGCTGACCGCGCTGTTCGACGAGTGCATCGCCGAGCCGATGGCGCACGTCGTCGTCGTCACCGCACCGGCGGGCGTCGGCAAGTCGCGGCTGCGCCACGAGCTGCTCGCGCGGATCGCGGTCCGCGACGTCGAGGTCTGGATGGGCAGCGGCGACGCGATGAACCCGGGCGCGCCGTTCGGCATGCTGGCGCAGGCGCTGCGCCGCGCGGCCGGCATCGTCGACGGCGAGCCGCCGCTCGTGCGCAACATGAAGCTGCGCGCCCGCGTGATGCGCCACCTCGCCGGTGACGACGCGATGCGCGTCACCGAGTTCGTCGGCGAGCTGGTCGGCGCGCCGGTGATCGACGACGGCAGCATGCAGCTACGCGCTGCGCGCCGCGACCCCCAGCTCATGGGCGATCAGACGCTGCGCGCCTGCGAGGATCTGGTTGCCGCCGAGTCGAGCGCGCGACCGCTGTTGCTGGTGCTCGAGGACCTGCACTGGGGCGACCTCCCGACCGTGCGGTTCGTCGACTCGGTGATGCGCCAGCTGCCCGATCGTCCGGTGATGGTGCTCGCGTTCGCGCGGCCCGAGGTCGACGTCGTGTTCCCGCGGCTGTGGGCCGAGCGCAACGTGCAGCGCATCGGCCTCGGCGAGCTCACGCGACGCGCCGCGAGCAAGCTCGTCCGCGACGCGCTCGGCAACGCGCTCGACGAAGCCGCGGTCGGCCGGCTCGTCGACCGCGCCGCCGGCAACGCGTTCTACCTCGAGGAGCTGATCCGCGCGGTCGCCGACGGCAAGGACGACCTGCCCGACACCGTGATCGCGATGGCGCAGACCCGCATCGACGACCTCGAGGCCGAGGCGCGCCAGGTGCTGCGTGCGGCGAGCATCTTCGGCGACACGTTCTGGCAACAGGGCGTCGAGGCGCTGCTCGAAGCGTCCGCCCCGCGCGTCGACGTCTGGCTGACCGAGCTCGTGGCACGCGAGCTCGTGGTCGAGCATCGCGAGTCGCGGTTCGCAGGCCAGCGCCAGTACGGTTTTCGGCACGCGCTCGTGCGCGAAGCGGCGTACGCGATGCTACCCGAGCGAGACCGGGTGCGCGGACATCTCATCGTCGGCAACTGGCTCGAGCAGCGTGGCGGCGAGATCGACGCGGTCGCACTCGCCGAGCATTTCGAGCGTGGCGGCGAGCCTGCTCGCTCGGTCGCGTGGTACCGGCGCGCGGCCGAGCACGCGCTCGAGAGCAACGACCTCGCGTCCGCGATC
>DATJXL010000200.1:0-37765 GCA_035500135.1 Kofleriaceae bacterium | reverse complement strand
CGATCTCGGCCCGGATCGCCGCGACCTCGAGCGGCGACGCGACCACGCCCGCGCAGCCGGCGTCGCGCGCGAGCCGGGCCAGGCGCAGCACCTGCGCGCCGCCCCAGTCCTTGACGCCGATCGCCTCGAGATCAGGATCGCCGAGCGAGGCCGAGCCGGGCGGCAGGCCGAATCCGAGGAAGTCGAGCGAGGTCAGCACGGTGACCGCGAGCACGCGGGCGTCGCCGGCAGCGCGCACCGCGGCTTCGAGCATCGCGCGGCCGCCCGCGGCGTGCACGGTGACGAGCCCGGCGCCGAGCGCGGCCACCTGCGCGGTCGCGCGCGCGACGGTCTCGGGGATGTCGTGCAGCTTGAGGTCGAGCATGATCTGGCGGCCGGCGCGCGCGTGATCGCGCACGATCGCGGGGCCTTCCGCGCAGAACAGCTCGAGCCCGATCTTGAGCCAGCTCGGCACGCCGCCCAGGCGCGCGATCAGCCCATCGGCCTCGGCTCGGCTCGCGACGTCGAGCGCCGCGATCAGCCGGTTGCCGGCGGTGAAGGCCACGGCGTTCGTGTATCACGAATCGGCATCGGCGAGCGGCGGCGGCGGCGCGGCGGCGGCGGCGGCGGCGGCGAGCGGCGGCCGCGGCGGCAAGCGGCGGCAAGCGGCGGCGGCAACGGCTGCGGCTTGCGGCTGCCGTTACGGCTACGGCTGCGGAAGCCGACGCGGCGGCGGCAGCGGATGCCGGCGCGGCGCCGCACGCGGTTGCGAGGCGAGGAGATCGGCGTCGTCGAGCGATGGCTCGATCCGCTCGCCTAGCCACCGCGCGATCGCGGCACGCGCGCGTGGATCGGGGTGCGACTTCGCGGCGATGCGAGCGATGCGCAGCGCGCGCCCGCGGTCGATGCGCGGTTCCCACAACACCTGCGCGAGCAGGAACTGAGCCTCCGCGAGAAGGCTCTCGGCATCTGGGAGGCTCTCGGCGTCCAGGGTCATGCAGGTACGAGCCGCGCCGCGCCGCGCGGTCGCACACTTTTCGCGGGCTTTCGCTACTTCGCGACCCGGATCGCGTACACGCCGCCCGTCTCCTGGACGACGGTGTAGACCAGGCCCGGATCGGCGCGGCGATGCTCGGCGTCGAACTGGATCGTGCCGGTCACACCCGGGAGCTGGGCCTTCGCGAGCTCGCTGGCGAGCGCGGTGCGGCCGTGCGCGCCGGCGGCCGCCGCGAGCTGGGCGGCATCGTACGCGTAGGCCTCGGTCGCGCCCGGCGCGCGGCCGTACGCCGCGACGAAACGGTCGATGAACGGCTTCGCGATCGGATCGGCATCATCCGGATAGAAGCCGGGCGCGAGCAGTGCCCCTTCCGAGTGACGGCCGGCCGCCGCGATGTACTTGCCCGCGAGCCCCTCGGCGGTCGACAGCAGCACGACCGGACGGCCGCCGATCGCCTTCTTCGTGCCCTTGGTTTCCTTGGTGCCGGCCGGCATCGGAACCTGGCCGGCCGCCGCGAGCGCCTCGGCGATCACGGCGAGGTCGTCGGCGTCGGTGGGCACGAACACGCCCTGCCAATCGCTGCTGAGCCCTTTGGCCACCTTCACGATCGCCGTCGTGTCGCCGCTATACATGACGGTATCGACGACCGTGCCGCCGCCCTTCTTCACCGCCTCCGCGAACGCGGCGCCGACGGCCTTGCCGTAATCGTTCGTCGGTGCCAGCACGAGCAGCCGCTTGATGCCGGCCGCGAGCGCGCGCTGCGCGAGCACCCGCGCACGGGCTTCGGGTGAGTGCCGGACGTGAAACACGAAGCGGCCGCCCGCGCGCTGCTCCGACGCGGTCGCGAGCGAGATCAGCGGGACGCCGAGCCCTTCGGCGCGCACGGCTGCCGCGTCCACCGCGTGTTTCTCGATCGGACCCACGATCGCGACGACGCGTCCGCGCGCGAGCTCGTCGACGGCCTCCTCGGCCGCCGTGGTGTCGAGCGCGACGCGCGTCTCGATCGCGGCGACGCCCTTGCCGTCGGGCGCCCCCGCGACCAGCCCGAGCCCGGCGACCGCGGCTTCGCCGACGCGAAGCGACGCGCCGCCGAGCGGCACCACCGCGCCGATCAAGCCGGGCTCGCCGCCGCCGGCGACGCCCGCATCGACGGCCGGCAGCGTGCGGGGCAGCCCGAGCTTGGCGCGTGCGGCGCCGACGTCGGGATCGGTGCGCGCCCCGAGCGCGACCAGGCGGCCGCGCGCGAGCACCGAGCTCGGCTCGCGCCCTCCCGCGAGGTCGGTGAGCGCTTTCGGATCGGCCGCCGCGAGCAAGTCGTCCTCGCGCGCGACGATCGCGGCACGCTGGGCGTCGTCGACGCGCGCGTACAGCTCGTCGAACCACTGGATCGACGCGAGCGGTTTGTCGCCGGCGGCGGTCGCGTATGCGACCGCCGCGACCTCCTCGGTGCGCTCGGCGTCGTTCTCGATCGCGGCGTCGGGCACGTTCGCGAGCAGGTTGCGCGCGGCCGCGGTATCGCCCTCGTAATTCTTCGCGATGCCGAGGAACATGCGCGCTCGTGCCGCGAGCCCCGCCGGAGCGTCCCCGGCGAGCACCTTCGCGAGCTGAGCGTCGGCATCGGCGAAGTGGCGGGCCTGGATCGCGGCGATGCCCGCCGACAGCTCGGCCCATGGCGCGATCGGATCGTCGGGGTAGTCGTCCACGATCTTCGCGAACTCGTCGCCCTTGCCGCCGCCGAGAAACCGCGCCTGCGCGTCGAGATAGCGCTGGCGCGCGGCGGCGTTGCCGTTGTGCGGCACCTCGGGCACGAGCGTCTTGCGCGTATGGTGACACGCCGCGAGAACGACGACGCACAACCCGAGGCGCTGGATCACGATTCGAACGATAGCGATGCCCGCCATGGCGCGCAATGAGCCGGATCGATCGCTTGCGCCCGGCCGTAGCGAGGGCGCGAGCACCTTGCGGCGAATGCATGCGGCGAACGCCGCCAGATGCGGTAGTTATTCCCGCATGTCTCGCCAGGATCGCCTCGAATCCGACCTCGATCGCGGGTTCACCGCGCTGGAAGAAGGCCGCATCGACGAAGCTGCCGCGGCGGTGGAGCGCTGCCAGCGCATCGATCGCGGCAACGCGGATGTCGTGCTGCTGTCGGCGGCCGTTGCCGACGCGCGCGGCGACGCCGAGAACGCGATCGCGCTGTACGGCCGGCTCGTCGAGCTGCGCCCCGACGACCCGATGCCGCGCATCTGCGCGGCACGCATCCAGCTGCGCGATCTCGGCGATCCGGATGCGGCGCTGCAGATGCTCGCCGACGCGTTCGACTTCATCGACGAGGAGACCGACCTGATCGAGGCCGTGATCGTGCGCACCGAGGCGTTGATCGCGAACCTCCAGCTCGAGGACGCGCGCGACGCGCTCGCCGAGCTCGCCAGCTCGGTGATCGACGACAGCGAGCTCGCGCTCGATCTCGCCGAGCTCGCGCTCGCCGCCGAGGACGCCGCGGCCGCGACGCGCTGGATCGAGATCGCGCGCAAGGATCCGTCGCTCGCCGCCGACGCGCTGCACCTGCTCGGCCGCGTCCACGAAGCGACCGACGACCGCGCGCAGATGATCGCGGCGTGGCAGCAGGTGCGCGCGCTCGACGCCAAGGCGGACGGCCAGACCTCGGTTTCGATCAGCGAGGACGAGCTCGAGCGGATCGCGAGCGCCGCGCTCGCCGAGCTTCCCGCCGAGGTCCGCACGCACCTCGAGCGGGTGCCGATCCTGATCGACGACCTGCCGTCCGAGGCGCTCGTCGCCGACGGCCTCGATCCGCGCTCGCTCGGCGTGTTCGAGGGCACGCCGATGCCCGAGGGCGGCGACCTCGCCGCCAGCGTCACCAGCATCCACCTGTTCCGCAAGAACCTCGAGCGCGTCGCGACCGACCTCGACGAGCTCGCCGAGGAAGTCCGCATCACCGTCCTGCACGAGACCGCGCACTACTTCGGCCTCGACGAGGAAGACCTCGAGCGGATCGGCCTCGATTAGCGTGCTCGGCTAGCGCCAATGCCGATCAGATAGCGGCAAGCCTCTGAGCTTGTTCCGGAATCGAGATGGCGCACGGCGCCTCTGGTTTCGGTCCTGTGAGGAGATCATGCTGCGTCGATCGTGCTCGATTTCGACGAGACCCTCACGGAAGCGCTGGAGTTCACCGCTGGGTTTACGCCGGAGGCTTTTCCGAGGCTCGTGAAACACCTCGATCCGGTGTGGGTCGAGGAAGCGTTGGAAGCGACCGGGACCGCGACCCTTCGACGACGTCGGCTTCCGGCAGACCGCACGGTTTGGCTGGTCCTCGCGATGGCGCTCATGCGCGATTGGCCGATCACGGAGGTGGCCGAGCAGCTCGAGCTTGCATTGCCTGGCCTCGACGGTAGTCGCACCGTTGCGCGCAGCGCATTGCCGCAGGCGCGCTCGCGTCTCGGGGCCGACCCCATGGAGTGGCTGTTTCTGCGCACCGCGGATGAATGGGGCCACGCCAGCGCCGACCGCGATCGGTGGCGCGGACTCGCGTTGTACGCGGTCGACGGCACCACACTCCGCGTCGCTGACAGCGCGGAAAATCGCGCCCACTTCGGGGACCAATTCGCGGGGGGCGAGCATGGCGTGAGCGGCTATCCGCTGATGCGAGTGGTCGTGCTCATGGCGGTGCGATCGCACTTGCTTGCCGCAGCCAGTTTTGGGCCCTATTCGATCGACGAGCGTCGATACGCCGAATCGCTGTGGGAATCGGTTCCCGATCGTTCGTTGGTCCTGATCGACCGAAATTATCTGCAAGCCAACGTCCTCGTTCCCATCATGACCAAAGGTAGCGAGCGCCATTGGATCACGCGCGCTACCGCTCGCACGACGTTTCGCTCGATCCGTCGTTTGGGCCCGGGCGACGAGCTTGTGGAGATGGAGGTCAGCCAAGAAGCACGCAGGCAAGATCCGTCACTGCCGAAGTACTTCGATGT
This sequence comes from Kofleriaceae bacterium, assembly GCA_035500135.1. Classification (GTDB taxonomy): domain Bacteria; phylum Myxococcota_A; class Polyangia; order Haliangiales; family Haliangiaceae; genus JABFXX01. The sequence continues at coordinate 32,797 of DATJXL010000200.1, read as the reverse complement.
CCGCGCGATTCGCTACGAGCGAAAGGGCTATCAGCCGCAGCTTCTTCTCACGTCGCTAGTCGACGAGAAACGGTATCCAGCTGACGAGCTGCGCACGCTCTATCACGAGCGCTGGGAAGTCGAGCTTGGCTTCGGCGAAATCAAGACGGACATGCTCGAACGACTCGAAACGATTCGAAGCAAGAGCCCGTCGAGCGTGACCCAGGAAACGTGGGGCGTACTGATCGCCTACAACCTGGTCCGGCTTGAAATGGAGCGCATTGCGGACGAGCTCCGCGTTCCGCCTACGCGCATCAGCTTTCTCGCTGCGCTGCGTTTTTTCGTCGAGCAGTGGCGGTGGGCAGCGATGACCAAAACACCCGGCGCAATCCCCACGCGACTCACTTCGATGCGGGACCGTGTGCGCCGCTTTGTGCTGCCACCAAGACGACCAGAACGCGTCTACCCACGCGCCGTTAAGTTGAAGATGAGCAACTACGGCCGTAGCAGGCCCTCGACTGGAAAGGCCGCTAAGTGACCTGCATTGCGGCTAGCGCCGCTTCATCAGCTCGGCGACGAACGCGTCGGGATCGTCGGGCGTGACGAGCAGCGGCATCCGGCCCGTGCACTCGACCCACACGATGCGGTCGGTGCGCGACACCCACAGCTCGAACGTCCCGCGCAGCGTACGAGCGCGGCCGAACCCGCCGAACAGCCCGCCGGCTCCGACGCGCACGAGTCGGCCGAGCTCCGCGCGGAGCTGGGCGCGATCGAGCACGCGTGCGCCGGTGATCGCGGACGCCTCGATGCGCCGGCGGCGCACCGGCCACACGATCTCGAGCGCGCCACCGTCGACGACGAACGCGGTCGGCCGAGCCACGAGCCAGATCGCGGCGTAGGTCGCGGCCACCATCGCGCTGACCGCGTACAGCATCACACCGATGGGCGGAGGCGCGTCGTGGCCGCACAGCGCCAGGATCACCGGCACCGCGAGGCATACGAGCGTGAGCACGACCAGGTCCCTCGTCATCGGCGCGAGCGCGAACCGCATGCGCCGATCCTACGCCAACGTCGCGACGCGGTCGCCGAACAGGCGCTCGAGACGCGCGAGCAGCTCGTCGGTCGGTGCGACCGCCCACGCGTCGGGCAGCGCGATCACGGTCTCGCTGCGGTGCGAGATGCGGAGGCGCAGCACCGGCTGGCACGCGCCGCGCGCCGCGCCGGCCAGGATCGTCTTCAGCTCGTCGATCTGATCCTGCGTGAGCACGTCCGCGTTCAGGTGGATGTCGACGCGCGACGTCTTCTGCTGGCGCAGCTCCGACAGCGGCGCACAGGTCTCGAGCAGCATCTTCCACTCGGACGCATCCGCGGTGCCCTCGTTCTTGACCGTGCCCGTGCACAGGATCGGCTCGTCGCTGACGAGCACGTGGCGCACCTTCTCGAACGTCTTCGGGAACGCGATCACCTCGAGCGAGCCCTCGGCATCCTCGAGCTGGAAGCGCGCCATCTTGTCGCCCTTCTTCGTGATCATCTCGCGGTACTGGCTGACGACCCCGGCCACCGCGTGCTCGCCCTGCGCCTTGTTGCCGGCCGGGAAGTCGCTCGTGACCGCCGTCGAGTAGCGCGCGACGTCGCCGCGGTAGCGATCGAGCGGATGGCCCGAGATGTAGAAGCCGAGCGCCTCCTTCTCGAACGCGAGCAATTGCTTGGACGTCCACGGCTCGATGTCGGGGTAGGTCTCACTCGCCGACGGCGAGCCGGTCACCGGCGCCGGCGACAGCGCCTCCATGAGGCCGAACAGCGACGTCTGGCCGCTGCGCCGATCGCGCTGCTCCGACGCGCCGCGCTCGAGCGCGGCATCGAGCGCCGCGAGCAGCTGCGCGCGGTGGCGATTGCCGGTCATCCCGTCGAGCGCGCCGCTCTTGACGAGCTGCTCGATCACGCGGCGGTTGCACTTCTGCGAGTCGACCCGCCGGCACAGCTCGTACAAGGACTCGAAGCGGCCTTCGGTCGCGCGCGCTTCCAAGACGGCCTCGACCGCGCTACCGCCGACGCCCTTCACCGCGCCCAGGCCGAACCGGATGACCTTACCCGCCGCGCCCTTCGTCACCGTGAAATCGAGCTGCGACTCGTTGACGTCGGGCCGCTCGACGACGAGCCCCATCGCGCGCGCCTCGGCGATGAACTTGACGATGTTGTCGACGTTGTCGGCGTCGCACGACATCAGGCCGGCCATGAACTCGTGCGGGTAGTGATATTTCAGCCACGCGGTCTGATACGAGATCCAGCCGTACGCCGCCGAGTGCGAGCGGTTGAAGCCGTAGCCGGCGAACTTCTCCATCAGATCGAAGACGTCGGCCGCGATCTTCGGCGCGATCTGCTTGTCGCGCGCGCCCTCGAGGAACTTCTCCTTCTGCTTCGCCATCTCCTCGGGCTTCTTCTTGCCCATCGCGCGGCGCAGCAGATCGGCGCCGCCGAGCGTGTAGCCGCCCAGCACCTGCGCGATCTGCATCACCTGCTCCTGATAGACGATGACGCCGTAGGTGTCCTTCAGCACCGGCTCGAGCGTCGGATGCGGATACTCGACCCGCGCGCGGCCGTGCTTGCGATCGATGAAGTCATCGACCATGCCGCCTTCGAGCGGACCGGGGCGATACAGCGCGCCGGCCGCGACGATGTCTTCGAGGCAGTCCGGCTTGAGCTTCTTCAGCATCTCGCGGAAGCCGCTCGACTCGAGCTGGAACACGCCGGTGGTGTCGCCGCGCGAGATCATCTTGTAGACCTCGGCGTCGTCCTTCGGGATGTACGCGAGATCGATCGGGTCGTCGGGCGGGCGCTGCTGGTTCACCAGCTTCACCGCGGTCTGCAGCACGGTGAGCGTCTTCAAGCCGAGGAAGTCGAACTTGACGAGCCCCGCCTTCTCGACCTCCTTCATCGCGAACTGCGTGACGATCTCGTCGTTCTGGCCGCGGAAGCACGGCACGTACTCCCACAGCGGCTGCTCGGCGATCACGATGCCGGCCGCGTGCATGCCGGCGTTGCGGTTCAGGCCCTCGAGCGAGGCCGCGAGATCGAGCAGCTCCTTGTGCAGCGGCGACTCGTTGTAGAGCTGCTTGAGCTCCGGCGTCTGCTCGATCGCCTCTCGCACTGGGGGCGACTTGCCCTGAACGGGCTCGGGTACCAGCTTCGCGAGCTTGTCGGCCTCGGCGAACGGGATCTCCATCGCGCGCGCGATGTCGCGGATCACGCCGCGCGCCTTGAGCTGGTGGAACGTCGCGATCTGGCCGACGCGATCCTCGCCGTACTTGCTCTGGACGTACTTGATGACCTCGCCGCGGCGGTTCATGCAGAAGTCGACGTCGAAGTCGGGCATCGACACGCGCTCGGGGTTGAGGAAGCGCTCGAACAGCAGCTTGAACTCGAGCGGATCGATGTCGGTGATGCGCAGCGCCCACGCGACGCAGCTGCCGGCGCCCGAGCCGCGGCCGGGGCCGACCGGGATGCCGTGCTCCTTCGCCCAGTTGATGAAGTCCCAGACGATCAGGAAGTAGCCCGAGAACCCCATCTGCTGGATCACGCCGAGCTCGCGCTTGCAGCGCTCGCGGTATTGATCCGGATCGAACGTGGCGCCGCGCTCGGCGAGCTCGCGGAACCGGCGATCGAGGCCCTGCTCGACCAGCTTCGCGATGTACGTGTCGAGCGTCTCGCCGTCGGGAACCTTGTACTTGGGCAGGTACGTCTGATCGAGCTTGAGCTTGACGTCGCAGCGCTTCGCGATCGCCTCGGTGTTCTCGAGCGCCTCGCCGCAGTCCTTGAACGCCGCGTCCATCTCGGCCGGCGACTTCATGTAGTAGCTGTCGACGACGTGCTTGAGCCGCTTCTCGTCCTTGAGGCTCTTGCCGGTCTGGATCGCCATCAGCACGTCGTGCGCCGCGGCGTCGGCGCGGTTGACGTAGTGGCAGTCGTTGGTCGCGACCAGCGGGATGTCGAGCTTCTTGCTCATCCGGCGCAGCTCGCCGTTGAGCGTCTCCTGCTCGGGCATCGGCGTCGGCATCAGCTCAAGGAAGAAGTCCCCGGGCGCGAACATCGACGCGTACTCCTTCGCGACCTCTTCGGCCTGCGCGACGCCGTGCTTCTCGAGCGTCTGCGCGATCTCGCCGCCGAGGCACGCCGACAGCCCGATCAGGCCCTCGCTGCGCTCGCGCAGGATCTGCTTGTCGATGCGCGGGTTGTAGTAGAAGCCCTCGAGGTAGCCCTTGCTGTTGAGGTACGACAGGTTCTTGTAACCGACGTCGTTCTTCGCGAGCAGGATGAGGTGGTAGTTGCGGCGGTTCGTGCGGTCGTGGCGATCGGTCGCGGCGACGTACGTCTCGCAGCCGAACACGAGCTTGATGCCGGCCTGTTTCGCCTCGCCGTAGAGGTCGAGCGCGCCGAACATGTTGCCGTGATCGGTGACGGCGACCGTGTCCATCCCGAGCTCTTTGACCTTGGGGAACAGATCCTTCACCCGGATCGCCCCGTCGAGCAGGCTGTACTGCGTGTGCAAATGGAGATGCGTGAAGCCGCCCATGCTAGAGATCCGATCTAGCGCATGCGGCCGACACTCCCGAGGGGGATCCTGCAGAAATTCTGCGGTTTCGCTGCTTTGGTCGCCGCGTGCGCTCACCCGCCGCCACCGCCGCCGCCCGGCGATACGATCCCGGCCGAGCCCGACGTCAAGCTCGGCTCGATGGACGCCGAGTGTGGCGATCTCGTCGCCGCGGTCAAGACCTACGGCGAGTGCCCGAACCTCGAGGACGGCGGCCGCGCGTGGGCGCGCGCCGTGACCGAGAACGCCGAGGAAGCGTTCGCCGCCGGGAAAAAGGGCGAGATCGACGACGAGCAGGCGGCCCACGCGATCGCGGTCGACTGCCACAAGGCCACCGATTCGATCAAGGCGGCGACGATCCGCTGCCAGGCCGGTCCGGCGCCCCGCGGCGACTATTGATACGATCGGATGATGCGGACGGGGGTGGTGGGCGCTTGTGCGCTGCTCGCGGGCTGCGGGCGGCTCCACTTCGATCCGGTCTCGACCGGCAGCGGTAGTGACCTCGGCCTCGCGCGCTCGACGCTCGCGCTCGATCGCGTCGATCCCGGCACGACGATCACGGACTTCCCGTTGCTCGTCGTGCTCGACGACACGCGCGCGGCCCGCGATCTGCTCGACGCGCAGGCCACCGACCTGCGATTTCTCGACGCCACCGGCAACGTGCTCGCGTACGAGCTCGAACAGATCGGCAGCGCGGGCGGCGCGCCGCTCGTCGCATGGGTGCGCGTGCCGACGATCGTCGGCACGACGACGACGATCGAGGTCGCGATCGGCGGCACGCTTCCGGCGGCGTCGGCCGAGCCGGTGTGGTCGGGCGACTTCGCGGCCGTGTTCCACATGACCAGCGGCGCGACCGACTCGACCGCGAATCACAACGACGGCACCGCGGTGGCACCGACCGCGATCACCGCGATGACCGGGATGATCGCCGGCGCGCAGTCGTTCGACGATACGTCGCTGCAACCCTGCTACGAGATCGCCGACGCGGCGTCGCTCGCCGTGCCCGTCGTGACGATCTCGGGCTGGATGCGCCAAGCCGCGACCTCACCGGGGATCGAGACGCTGGTCGCGCGCGCGGTGACGGGAAGCGTCGACGATGACTTCCTGCTCGGCACGACGGTCGATCAACCGTACGCCGAGGTGTTCGCGAGCTCGAGCGGGCTCCTCCAGCTTCCCGACACCGCCGGCACGGTCACGATCGGGCAGTGGGCACACCTCGCGATGACCGTCAACGCCACGACGCTCGCGCTGTTCCAGGACGGCGCGCTGGTGCAGATGGCGAGCATCGCGGGCGATGTGCAACACGATCCGCAGCTCGTGCTGATCGGCGCGGACGCGAACAGCTCCGTGGTGCCGAACGGGAGCTATCTCGGGGGCGCCGTCGACGAGATCCGGATCGAGACCGTCGCGCGCACGCCGTCGTGGGTGATGTACGACGACCTATCGCAGCGCGACGAGCTGATCAGCTACGGGCCGATCGAGCGGTAGCTCGGCCGGCGGCGCGTGCGCGTGAGCCGGCGCGAGCGCGGGGGCGTGCTCGGACTCGCCGTCGCGCACTCGCGCGAACAGCCACGCGGCGAGCCACACGTTCCACAGCGGGATGAGCACGAGATACAGCCCGGTCACCGCCCACACGCGCTGCGCGACCGACTTGTGCTTGATGCTGTCGGAGCAGATCCATTGCGTGACGTGATAGACGGCGAGAAAGAAGTACGCCGGATACAGCAGCACGAAGCGCGCCGGGAAGTAGTGGCCGATGATGTTGTGCAGGAACGTGAACACGCGGCGCGCGTAGGCCGGTCCCGACAGCGTGCGCTTGGCCATGCCGCCCGGCACGTCGAGGCGGCGCACCATCTGCACCGCGGGATCGAACAGGAGGTATTCGTCGTCGCGCTTGCCGGCGGCGATGCGAAACGCGAGCGATGGCTCGTCCTCGATCGGCGTGCACTCGTCCCACAGCCCGAAGCGCTCGAGCGTGGCGCGCGGGATCGCCGCATTGCCGCCCATCAAGCTCTCGACGCGCTTGCGGTTATCGGTGCGCGCGTAGACGCGCTGCCACTTGAGCGCGTTGAACGACAGCACGTCACGGCGCGCGCGATCGGGGTTGACGTACGCCGGCGCGGTCGGCTCGACGAACTGACCGGTCACGCCGAGGCAGCGCGGATCGGCAAAGTTCGCCTCGTGCTTGCGCAGCCAATCGGTGCCGACCGGCAGGTCGTCGTCGTCGATGAAGACGAGCAAGTGGCCGCGCGCGGCGCGAACACCGGCGTTGCGCGCACCCGGGCCACCGAGCGGCTCGCTGCGGACCATGCGCACGCGCGGATCGCGCGCGAGCTGCTCGACCTGCACGACCTCAGCGGGCGGCCGCACCGTGCTCTGCTCGACCACGACGATCTCGAAGCTGTCGTGATCCTGCGCGAGCAAGGCCGTCACCAGCTCGGCGAGCGCGCCGAGCCGGTTGTACGAGCGAACCACGACCGAGATGCGGGGCCCAGAGCCCATGCCACGGGATACCACGACCGCCTAACCCACTGCCAATGGTGAAGATTCGACACCTAGCACCACCTGGTCAGATCGCCCGCACTGGGACGAGGAGCGTGGTGGTTCCACGTGACGAGCGAAGGCGGACGTACGCCGCGAGGTGACCGGAGCGTGACGGTCGCAGCCGGCGATGATCTGATCAGGTGGTGCTAGGTCGTGGCTTGCCTCAGCTCCGCGACCTGCTCGGCGGACCCGAGCACCACGAGCGTCATGCCGGGCGCGAGCTTCTCGCTGGCGTCGGGGTTGTAGGTCCACACCTCGTCGTCCTTCGCGCGCATCGCGAGCACGGTCATGCCGTAGCGCTCGCGCACGCGGGCGTCGCGCAACGTCGCGCCGAGATCGCCGGCGCGGTCGCCGAGCCGGACCTCCTCGATGCGATACGCCGCGCGCTTGTCGCGCAGCATGTCGTCGAGGAAGCGCACGACCGCCGGGCGCAGCAGCTCGGAGACCAGGCGCATGCCGCCGATGAAGTTCGGCGACACGACCGCGTCGGCGCCCGAGCGCCGGATCTTCTCGACGTGCGACAGCTCCGCGCAGCGGGCGACGATGCGCGCGTTCGGGTTGCTCTGCCGCGCCGACACCGTGAGGTAGAGGTTGTCCTTGTCGGACGACAGCGCGGCGACCAGCCCGCGCGCGCCGCCGAGGTTGGTCTGCGCGATGATGTCGTCGTCGGTCGCGTCGCCCACGACGTACGCGAACTCGGCCTTCGGATGCTTGTCGGCGATCTCCTTGAGCTCGGTCTCGCGCGTGTCGATCGCGATCACCGGCACGCCGGTCGCGAGCAGCTCCTCGATCACGTTGCGGCCGGTCGAGCCGGCGCCGCACACCACGACATGGTCCTTCATGCGCTTCATCCGTTTCTTCATCCGCGAGGCGAACAAGATGTTGCTGAGGTCGCCTTCGATGATGAAGGCGGTGATCGTCGACGCGAAGAACACGATGCTGCCGGTGCCGAAGATCAGCAGCACGACCGTGAACGCGCGCGCGTAGTGCGTCGCGTCGAAGTGCGGCAGCACCTCGTCGTAGCCCACGGTCGTGACCGTGATGATCGTCATGTAGAAGCAGTCGGCGAACGGCCACTTGCCGTCCCCGATCACGTAGTAGCCGAGGGCGCCGCCGAACACGACGACGACGAACGCGAGCGCGGCATAGCCCAGGCGCTTGAACATCGGTCGCGACGATTATTACGTGGTAGACACGCGGACATGCAGGTCCTTGCCAGCTATCTCGCCGGGCAGTGGTCGCCGGGATCCGGCGCGCGCGCAGCGCTCGTCAATCCGGCGACCGAGGCAGTGCTCGCCGAGGTCTCGAGCGGCGGCCACGATCTCGCGTCCGCGTTCCTGTACGCGCGCACGGTCGGCGCGAGAAATCTCGCGAAGCTGACGTTCGCGGAGCGCGGGGCGCTCGCCGGCGCGCTCGCGAAGGTGGTGTCGGGCGCGCGCGAGGAGCTGCTCGCGCTCGCGATCGCGAACGGCGGCAACACGCGCGGCGACGCGAAGTTCGACGTCGACGGCGGCGCGCTCACGCTGTCCCACTACGCCGAGCTCGGCGCGAAGCTCGGCGCCGCGCGGCTCCTCGCCGACGGCGAGCCCGTGCAGGTCGGCCGCACCGCGCGCATGGGCGGCCAGCACGTGTGGGCGCCGCGCCGCGGCGTCGCCGTGCACATCAACGCGTTCAACTTCCCGGCGTGGGGCCTGTGCGAGAAGCTGGCGTGCGCGCTCGTCGCGGGCATGCCCGTGATCGCGAAGCCGGCGACCGCGACCGCGCTGGTCGCGCACCGCATCGTGCAGCTCGCCGAGACCGTGCTGCCGCCGGGCGTCTTGCAGTGCTTGATCGGGCCGGCGGGCGCGCTGCTCGATCACGTGGCTGCCGGCGACGTGGTCGCGTTCACCGGCGGCAGCGCGACCGCGCGGACGCTGCGCACGCACGCGAAGATCGTCGAGCACGGCGTGCGGCTCAACCTCGAGGCCGACTCGCTCAACGCCGCGGTGCTCGCGCCCGACGTCGAGCTCACCGGCGAGACCGGCGCGTTGTTCCTCGCCGACGTCGTCCGCGACATGACGCAGAAGACCGGCCAGAAGTGCACGGCGATCCGCCGCGTGCTCGTACCGAAGGCGCGGCTCGGCGAGGTCGGCGACGCGCTGCGCGAGCGGCTCGCCGGGCTCGCGGTCGGCGATCCGGCGCGCGAGGACGTGCGTGTCGGCCCGGTCGCGACCTCGGCGCAGCTCGCCGACGTACGCGCCGGCATCGCGCGGCTCGCGGCGGTGACCGATTCCGTGCACGGCGGCACCGGCGAGGTCACGCCGGTCGGCGTGGTCGCGGGCAAGGGGTTCTTCGTCGGCCCGGTCGTGCGCGCGGCGAATTCGCCGGCCGCGCTCGCGGTGGTGAACGCGCACGAGATCTTCGGCCCGGTCGCGACGATCGTGCCGTACGACGGAGACGCCGCGTTCGCCGCGCACTTCGTCGCGCAGGGCGAGGGTTGTCTCGTGAGCTCGGCCTACTCCGACGATCGCGAGTGGGTCGGCGGCTTCGTCGCCGCCGCGGCGCCGTGGGCGGGCCGGCTCTACCTGGGCTCGGCCAAGATGGCCGCGCAATCGCCCGGGCCCGGCACCGCGCTGCCCTCGCTCTTGCACGGCGGCCCCGGCCGCGCCGGCGGCGGCGAAGAGCTCGGCGGCGAGCGCGGCATGCAGCTCTACATGCAGCGCTGCGCGCTCGAAGGCGACGCGAGTGTCCTGAAGTCGCTGGTCGCCGGGTAACCGCGGCCGCTGCCGCGAACCGCAGCTGCAGCCGCAGCCGTATCCGCTACCGAAACACCGCCCCCGCCGCGCACACCTTTGCATCGCCGGTGAACGTCCATGTCGCAACGATCGCCGTCGTCGACGGCGCGACCTCCCACGCCGACGCCATGTCCTCGGGCGCGCCGCTGTTGCCGTTCAGGATCATGTCGACACGCGTGAACCCGGAGTCGATCGACGTCGCGGTCGCGACGCTGTTGCCGCTGCACGCGAACGTCACGACGAGCTCGCCCGACGCGCCGGGCTGCAACGGGCCGAACGCGAGCGGATTCGCGCCGACCGCGCCGGTCGCGTCGTCGGGCGTGGTCACCGTCGTACCGGTCCCGGCGAACGCGAGCACGCCGATCGACAGGAAGTCGTTGCCGACGTCCTCGAACGTGTGCGCGGCGTTCGTGATCGGCGCGTACGTGTAGAACATCTTGATGTTCGACGGATCGGAGTCGGCGCCGTACGAGCCGAGCCCGGTCTGCCACGTGTTGTTCTCGGAGTCGGTCGGCACCGTCGGCGTGCCGGTGCTCCACGTGCACTCGGCGAGCACGATCAGCGACGCACCGGTCGTATCGATCGGCGCGGTCGTGAGCGTGTTCGCTTCGACGTTCACCATCGTGTGCGCGAGCAACTTGACGCTCGCGCTCGCGTCGCTGCCGGCCGCGACGTCGCCACCGCCGCCGTCGGGCAGCGCGCCGACGCGCGGGTCGAAGCCGAACCGGCCGCACCCGACCAGCAAGAACGTCGTCAGCGCGACGCGAGCCACCCGCTCGATGCTACAGCCCGACCTTGTTCGCGAGGCACACTTTCTTCGCCTGCACGAGCAGCGCCGCGCCGTCCTTGGATTTCGGCAGCGACGCGGCGTAGCGCTTCGCGGTGTCGGCATCGTTCGTGCGGCACGCCGCGAGCGTGCAGCCCATCAGCGACTGCGGGTTCGACGTGTCGTCGAGCTTGAGCATCTCGCAGTAATGCAAGACGTCCTTGTCGCGGCCGTCGATCATCGCCTGCTTGAACGCCTTGTCGAGCTCGGCCGGCGTCGTCGGCTCGGGCGCGGGAGGCGCGGCCGGCTTCGGCGCGGCGACCGGCGCCGGCGCTTCCTGGACGACCTTCGGCGGTGGCGCGGTCTCGGCCTGGAGCTTCGCCTCTTCGGCCGCGCGCCGCGCCATGTCCTCCTTCGCCTGCTCCTCGCCGCTCTTGCCGCACGCCCACACCAGCGCGAGACACCAGATCGCGTGCTTCATGAAGTGGACACTACCAGGGGACCCGTGCCAACGTGCGCCGCCATGCGCACCTTGCTTCTCTCGATCGTGATCGTCGCATCGTCGTTCACCCTCGCAGCCGCCCAGAAGGGTTCCGGCGCGCCGGCGACCAAGTCGCTGTTCGACCGCCTCGGCGGCAAGAGCGCGATCCAGGCCGTCGTGCATCAGTTCGTGACCAACGTCGCCGCCGACAAGGTCATCAGCAAGCGGTTCGCGAAGACCAACACCAAGAAGCTCGAGGCCACGCTGGTCGATCAGGTCTGCGCCGCGACCGGCGGCCCCTGCAAGTACGCCGGCAAGACGATGGCCGACGCGCACAAGGGCATGAAGATCACCGAGGACGAGTGGAAGGCCACCGTCGCGGACCTCAAGAGCGCGCTCGACAAGTTCAAGGTCAAGGACGCGGAGCAGAATGATCTGCTCGGCGCGCTCGCCGGCATGCACGACGACATCGTCGGCAAGTGATCGAGGCGGGTGCGCGCCGCTACCAGGTGATCGTGACCGCGCCGCTGCCCGCTTGAGCGCCCGGCGTGTTGGTCTGGTTCTGGCCGTTGTTGATCGAGCCACCGCCGCCGCCGGCGACGGTGCTCGGCGTGAGCGAACCGGCTCCGCCGCCCGAGTAGCCGCCGCCGCCGCCGCCGCTCGCGCCCGCCGCGCCGCCGCCGCCGTAGCCGCCGTTGCGTCCGACGCTGCCGCCGACGCCGCCGGCACCGCCGTTGACGAACGCGGTGCCCGGCTGGTTCGCGGTGCCGTACGACGAGCTGCCGTTCGACGCGCCGACGCCGTTGCCGGAGTAGCCGCCGCCGCCGGTGCCGACGTGGAAGCCTCCCGAGTTGCTGATCGTGCCGCCGCCGCCGCCGTTTTGTCCGCCGGTGCCGCCGCCGGGGGGGCTTTGCGCGGCCGTCGTGATCTGACCCGGACCGCCGTTGCCGTCACCGACGCCGTCGATGCCCGATGCGCCACCGCCGCCGCCGGCGATCACCAGGATCGTCGCGCCGTCGACGACGAACGTGCCTCCGCCGCCGGTGCCACCGCGCTGCGCGTAGACCGAGACCGGCGGGTTGTCGTTGTACGCCGCACCCTGACCGCCGACGAGGATCGTCAGCGACTCGCCCGATGTGACGGTGAACGTTCCCGTCATCGCCGCGCCGAGCCCGCCCGTCATGGCGTCGCCCGCGTTACCGCCTTGCGCGCCCGCCGCGGCGATGGTCAGCGTCGTCACGCAGCTCGGCACCGCAAACGTCTGCAGCGCGCCGGAGTACGCGAACGCCATCGAGCCGTGGGGCAGCGCGTGCTGGCAACCCATCACGGCGTCGCACGTGTCGGTCGTGCACGCGTTGCCGTCGTCGCAGTCGATCATCGTGTGCGAGCAGCCGGTCGCGGGCTCGCACGCATCGGTCGTGCACGCGTTCTGATCATCGCAGCCTCCGGTCGTGCACAGCGGCGCCGCATCGATCTCGCCACCGCCATCACCGCCACCGCCGCCACCACCGCCACCGCCCGCGCCATCGACGGTGCCCGAGCCGGTCTGCGACGCCTCGGCGCAGCCAACGACCAGTGCGAGCGCGAGCCCGACCCTCATCGCGCGTACTGTAGCCCACCTCGCCTACGGTTGAGTCGGCGATCTCGGGCGCGGCCCGACGGCGGCGGGCGCCTCCGGATCGGGCTCGAGGAGTGGCAGCAGGTTGCACAGCTCCCGAGCGACCTGGCGGCAGCGATGACGCACGAAGTCGAGCGCGAACGGCTCGGCGAGCAGCACCACGAGCACGGCGTCGTACCAGAAGCTCATCGCGTACGCGTCGGGGTCGACGACCTCGCCGTGCGAGCTCCCCGGCGCGTGCGTGGCGAGTGCGCGGCGGGCCAGGAACGGCCAGCGCGAGCCTTCGAGATCGTCCGGCACGCGCGCCGCCGCGACCAGCTGGGTGCCGCGCGTGACGAACGCGTTGGTCGCGCGATCGATCGAGAGGTCCGGCTTTGCCGGATCTCTCAGCGCCGCCGAACGGCGCAGCGGAGCATCGATCGCCGCGAGCGCGCGCAGGTAGGACTCGATGCGATCGATCACGCGCGCGCCCGCCGGCAGCGACGCGCCGGGCACGACGCCGATCTCGGGCAGCCGCGCGACCTCCCAGCGGCGGCGGATCGCGCGCAGCTGGCGGGCCACGCGCTCGAACGCGGCCTCGATGTGGTCGCCGCGGGTCGAGCGAGGCCCGCTCCGCTCCGCTTCGGGCCCGCGCTCGCTGCGCGTGGGCAGCTCGACGCGCAGGTACTCGCCGCCGCCGAGCGGGACCGTGCGCGCGGGCACGCCGGTGCGGATCGCCTCGTCGTCGCCGACGATGCGCGCCGACACCGCGCCGGTCTCGTCGACCAGCTCCTCGAGCGCGGTGCGCACTTCGTCGTCGATCATCTAGAGCGAGCTCGTCGCGACCATCGTCGCCGGCTGCGGGAAGAACAGGTAATTCGCGATCGAAGGCTCGCCACCGTACAGCTCGCGCCACATGCCCGCCGCGTAACCGGGCGGCGCGTGCGCGATCTCGCCGAAGTCGACGTGCAAGAGCTCGTACGCGGGCAACGTCGCGACGAGCTTCTGCATGCGGTGCAACAGCGGCGCGTCGTAGACGCCCGCGCGCGGCCGCTCGCGCACGAGGCGCGAGTCGCACGAGAAATCGATCGCGACCTGCTGCACCGCCGCGACGCGCGCGCGCTGGCTCACGACCAGGCGCAGGTACTGTTCGTTCACGTCGTGGCCACCGAGCTCCGGCGCCTCGACGCCGTGATCGCGCACCTGCACGAGACACGGCGTGCGACCGACGCACAGCACGTAGATGAAGTCGCACGGCTCGCTGTCGTCGCCGGCGCGCACGAACGTCGCCGCGCCGAGCACGGTCGCGAGCTCGTCGGCGAGCGCGTCGAGATCTTCGCGCGCCAGCCCGTCGGCGTGCGCGTCGTCGGGCTCGCCCCAGGTGCGCGTCGGGTACAGCCGCGCGAGCGTGCGATCGACCTCGGCGAGCATGTCGCCCTTGCGATCGTCGCAGCCCGACTTGCTGCGGCAGTTGGTGCAGCCACCCTCGGCTGTCGCGCTCATTCGGCCCACTATAGCGGAGGTCGGCCCAGATCGAACCCCTCGTGAAGGGTGCGCACGGCTAGCTCCGCGTACTTGCGCGCGATCACACACGAGATCTTGATCTCGCTCGTCGAGATCAGCTGGATGTTGATGCCTTCCTTCGCGAGCAGCTCGAACATCGTCTTGGCGATGCCGGCGTGCGAGCGCATGCCGACGCCGACGACCGAGACCTTGCTGATGTCGTCGTCGAAGCTGATCCGCTCGCCGCCCGCACCGACCAGCTCGGGCACCTTCTCGCGCAGGAGATCGACCGTGCGCTTGCGATCGAGCTTCGGCACCGTGAACGTGAGGTCGGTCGTGCCGTCGTACGCCTGGTTCTGCACGATCATGTCGACCGAGATGTTCGCGTCGGCGAGCGGCGCGAACATGCGCGCCGCGATGCCCGGCGTGTCGGGCAAGTCCTCGCACGTGATCTTCGATTCGTCCCGCGACGCGGTGACCCCGGAGACGACGACCTTCTCCATGCTCTGCTCCTCGGGGACGACCCACGTCCCCTCGACATCGGAAAACGAGGACCGCACGTGGATGCGCACGCCGTACTTCATGCCGAGCTCGACCGAGCGCAGCTGCAGCACCTTCGCGCCGAGCGACGCGAGCTCGAGCATCTCCTCGTACGAGATCCGATCGACCTTGCGCGCGGTCGGCACCACGTTCGGATCGGCGGTGTAGACGCCGTCGACGTCGGTGTAGATCTCGCACGCGTCGGCGTCGAGCGCGGCCGCGATCGCGACGCCGGTGGTGTCGCTGCCGCCGCGGCCGAGCGTCGTGATGTTGCCCTTCTCGTCGACGCCCTGGAACCCGGCGATCACCGCGATCTCGCCGGCGGCGAGCGCGTCCTTGATCGGCTGGCTGTCGATCGACACGATGCGCGCGCGAGAGAACGCGCTGTCGGTGACGATCTTGCACTGGTGACCGAGGAAGCTGCGCGCCTTGCCGCCGAGCGAGCGGATCGCGAGCGCGACCAGGCCGACCGAGATCTGCTCGCCGGTCGACACGATCACGTCGACCTCGCGGTCGTTGACGTCGTCGTGGACTTGCCGCGCGAGCTCGAGCAAGCGGTTGGTCTCGCCCGACATCGCCGACACCACGACCGCGACGCGATGCCCGGCGCGCTGCGTTGCGAGGCAGCGCGCGGCGACGTTCTTCATGCGCTCGATCGAGCCGACCGACGTGCCGCCGTATTTCTGGACCACGAGCACGGGGCGCAATGTAGCGTGTTACACCGCGGCCATGCCCGCCATCGTCGTGCTTTCGATGTTCCAGAGCCCGGACCAGGCCGCTGTCGTCGCGCGCAAGCTCGTCGAGGAAGGCCTCGCCGCCTGCGTGAACGTCCTACCGGGCGCGCGCTCGATCTATCGCTGGAAGGGCGCGGTGTGCGACGACTCCGAAGCGCTCGCGATCATCAAGACCACGAGCGAGCGCCAGGACGCGGTGATCGCGCGGCTGGTCGCGCTGCACGCGTCGTACGAGCTGCCCGAGGCGATCGTGCTGCCCGTCGCGGGCGGTCACGCGCCGTATCTCGAGTGGCTCGCCGCGCGCTGATCAGACGTCGCTCAGACGCCGAGGCAGACCGCGCAGTTCGTGGCGTTGATATCGCCCATGCACGTCGTCGGATCGACGATCAGGCAGTCGATGCACTCCTCGAGCACGGTCTCGTCGCTGCAGTCGAGCACGCCGGAGCCGGAGCCAGAGCCGCAATCCTGAGGACACGACGTCGCGTCCTCGCCTTGCTCGCAGATGCCGTCGCCGCACACCGCGGAGCCCGAGCCGGAGCCGCAGTCGCTCGGGCAGGTCGCCGCCGTCTCGCCGGGCTCGCACACGCCGTTGCCGCACGTCGCGTGCTGCTGCTGCGTGCCGCAGTCCTGCGGACAGCTGTCGACCTCGCTCGAATCGCACACGCCATCGCCGCAGCGAGGCGTGTACGCGTCCGGGCTACCACCGCTGCCGCCACTGGTACTGCTTCCGCAGGCAACGGCGGCCGCGGCGAGCGCGCAAGCGAGCGCGATCGTGATCCTCATCATGCGGCGCATCGTACTAACGCTGAGGTCTCGATCAACACCTAAATGAAGATCGCTCGATCATCCGCTTTCAGCCCCGTACACAGATTGTGCAAGCCTGCGAGCGAGTGCGGCTCGTAACCCTGCGTGCTCCGGTCGAACCAGGTCGGGATCGGCGGCGAGCACGCGATCGGCGTGATGGCGGGCCTCGAGCAGGAGCTCGACGTGCTGCGCCAGGTTCCCGAACCGCAGGCGCGGCACGCCGGCCTGGCGGGGGCCGAGCAGCTCGCCGGGGCCGCGCAGCGCCAGATCCTCCTCGGCGATGCGGAAGCCGTCCTGGGTGGCCACCATCGCCTCGAGCCGGCGCCGCCCGTCCTCGCTCGCCGTTCCGGCGACGAGCACGCAGTGGCCGCGCGCGCTGCCCCGCCCCACTCGGCCCCGCAGCTGGTGGAGCTGGGCCAGCCCGAACCGCTCGGCGTCGTGGACGACCATCACGGTCGCCTGGGGCACATCGACCCCGACCTCGATCACGGTCGTCGCGACCAGCACGTCGAGGGCGCCGGACTTGAACGCGCGCATCGCGCGATCGCGCTCGTCGCTCGCCATCCGGCCGTGGACGAGCCCGACCCGCAAGCTCGGCTTGGCGCGCGCGAGCTCGGCGGCGACCGTCGTCGCGTCCTTCCACTCGGCCTCGCCGTCGTCGTCCACCTTCGGGCACACCACGTACGCGCGCTCGCCCGCCTTCACGCGCTCCTCGACGAGCGCGTACGCCGGCGCGTCCTTGCGCACGATCCTGGTCGCGATCGGGTGCCGTCCCGGCGGCAGCTCGTCGAGCACGGACACGTCGAGGTCGCCGTACGCGGTGAGCGCGAGCGTGCGCGGGATCGGCGTCGCGGTCATCACGAGCAGGTGCGGCGCGCCCTGGCCGTCACCCTTGTCGCGCAGCTTCGCGCGCTGCGCGACGCCGAACCGGTGCTGCTCGTCGATCACGACCAGGCCGAGGCCGCCGGCTCTGCCGGCACCCTCGGCTCCATGACGCGGGGGCGCGGCGAAGCCGATCGACTCGCCGAGCAGCGCGTGCGTGCCGATCAGGACGTCGAGCTGGCCGGCCGCGAGCAGCGCGAGCAGCGACGCGCGACTCGCCTTCGGCGTCGACGCGGTGAGCAGCTGCACGCGCAAGCCGCAGCCTTCGGCCCAGCGCCGCCACGTCTCGTGGTGCTGCTCGGCGAGCAGCTCGGTCGGCGCCATCACCGCGGTCTGCCGGCCGGCGCGCGCGACCTGCAGCGCGGCCGCGAACGCGACGCACGTCTTGCCCGAGCCGACGTCGCCCTGCAGCAGCCGATTCATCGGCTGCTCGCTCGCGAGGTCGTCGCCGAGCTCGCCGATCGCGCGGGCCTGTGCGCGCGTGAGCGAGAACGGCAGCGCGCGCGCGAGCGCCTCGGCCAGACCGGGCGTGCGCGGGCACGCGACCGCAGCATCGGCGCGGCGCTCGCGGCGGCGCAGCGCGACCGCGATGCCGAGCGCGAACAGCTCGCCGAACGCGAGCCGGCGCTGCCACCGGCTGTCGCCGCGGTTCATCGCCGCGAGATCCTCGGGCGAGACATCGGGCGCCGGCGAATGCAGGCGCGCGAGCGTCTCGGCGAGCGAGGGCAGCCGCGCGGCGGTCTCGATCGATGCCGGCACGCCGTCGTCGGCCGCGGCGCCGACCCGCGCGCACGCGGTCTGACACGCGACGCGCAGCTTGCTCGCGGGCACGCCTTGCACGTCGGGGTAGCGCGGGAGGATTTTCGGGGGCTCCTTGGAGGCTCCCCCCGGAATCTCGATCGCGAGGATGTCGGGGTTCGCGAACTCGAGCCGCTCGCTGCGGCGCCGCACCGCGCCCGACAGCGTGACCCGCGCGCCCGGCGGCATGCGCTTGTCGATGCCGGCCCACACGTTGAACCAGCGCACGAGTGCCGTCGCGCTTCGCGCGCCGCCGCTCGTCTCCATGACACGGGGTGCCGTCGCGCTTCGCGCGCCGCCGCTCGTCTCCATGACACGGGGCGCCGTCGTCCCCTTCTGCGTGAGATCGATCGAGCCCAGCCGGACCTCGGCCCAGCGCCGGCCGCGCACGAACACCATGCGCGAGCTCGCGACCTGCGCCACGAACGTCGCGCGCTGGCCGTCCTCGAGCTCGACGACCTCGGCGAGCGGCCGCGCGTCGCGCACGTCGTCGTAGCGGCGCGGCAGGCACCACAGGAGATCTTCGACGGTCTCGAGCCCCTTCGCCGCCAGCGCACGCGCGAACGCCGGCCCGATGCCCGGCAAGCTCGTGGTCGGTGCCGCGAGCGGATCCGCGCTCGTCGCGACCGGCACCGCGGGCGCCTTGGGGTATCTCGCGAGCAAGCGCATCCCCTTCGCGAGCTCGAACCGCTGCTGCTCGTCGTCGAGCTGCTCCCACTGGCCGAGCGCATCGCGCCAGCGCGCGATCGCGTCGTTCGGCAGCTTCGCGATCAACGCGTCGCACGCCGCGCGCAGCGCGACCCCGAGCGCCGGATCCTTGCTGCCGCTCCACGCAGCGTCGAGCGGACGCCGGAGCGCCTCGATGCGTCGCAGAACCTCCTCGGTCACTCGCGCACGCTAGCACTCGGCTCTGACTCGGGCGCGCCTACTTCACGAGCGTGCCGAGCGTTCGCTTGTCGCCCGCGACGAGCTTCGGCAGGTCGATCCAGGCCAGCTCGGGTCCGGCGTCACCGAACCATTGGTGCATGCCCCACTCGAAGATATCGATCCTCGCGAGCGCGCACTTGCATTTCGCGAGCCCGGCCGGGACGTCCTTGGCCAGCTTCTCGGCGATCCGGTCCGGAATGCCTTCGAGGTCGGCGGTGCCGAGCGCGAGCACGATCTCCTTGCATGGCGCGATCGCGGCGCGCAGCTGATCGGCGACATACTTGGTGGCATCGGGCTCGCTGACCGGCAGCTTCGCCGCGACGGCATTGGCGGCCGTCGTCTCGCGGTCGTGCTCGTACCCGCCATGCGCGGTGACCAGCAGACGCGGGGTCCAGTGGGTGCCGGTGGTCTTCGCGGCAAGCGCCGCGACGGCGCCGGCCGCCACGTCGTCGTCGGCCCAGATGTAGAGCGGCCAGCGCGCGTCGCGCAGGCCGCCGCCGCCCATCGCGAGCTTCTCGAGCGCTTCCTTCTCGCGCGCGTCGAGATAGTCGGCCGCCTCCGCGAGCGACGCGAAGTGCGCGCCCTGCGCGTAGAGCTGACCGTCGCGCGCGATCGCGATGACGACCCCGCGCGCGTCGAACGCGTTGTTGCTGACCGATGCCTTCGGCTCGTGGATGGCCTGCACCATCGGCAGAAATCCCGGCGAATGCGACGCGAGCGCGTGCAGCCGCTGGTCGAGGTGCGCCGCGCGCTGCTCGCACGTCATCGGCTGGACGTCGGGCTCGGGCATCGGCGGCGGCGCAGCTACCGGCGCCTGCACGGTTGCTGTCGGCGGCGCGGACGCCGCCGTCGGAGGCGAATCCTTGGCCTCGTTGTGGCCGCAAGCGGTGGCGGCGGCGGCGAGCACGATGCACTGGATGCGCGACACCGCGCCAGCTTACCGCTACCCGTCGGCGCGATACGTGAAGCGCAGCTCGTAATCGCACAGGTGAAACACGTCGCCCTCGTCGATGCGCTTGTTGTCGATGCGCATGCCCTTGTAGTCGATGCCGTTGGTCGACCCGAGGTCCTTGATGTAGAACGTCCCGTTCCGGCGGATCACGGCGGCGTGCTTGCGCGAGATGTTGCCGTCCTTGATCGCGAGGTCGGACGTCTTGCTGCCGCGACCGATGATGAACTGGTCCTTCGTCACCGGATAACGCTGGCTGTTGTAGATCAGGAACAGCGTCGGACCGCCCGAGCCCATTTGCGGGGCGCCGAAGCCACCGGCCGGCGGCGCCTGCGGCGTCGGCATCGGCGCCGGCGAATGCTGCTGCTGCGCGGCCGCCATGTGGCCGGTCGGTCCGCCGGTCTGCGGCCCGCCGCGCGCGGCGTAGCCCGGCGTCGGCGGCGCGGGACGACGCGCGCCCATGCCAGCCATGCCCGGTTGCGGCGGCGGCTGCTGCGTCAGCGGCGCGTTGCGAGCCGGTGCCTTGTTGTTCGTGGGCGGTGGGTTCGTCGCGGACGGACCGCCGCTCGGATACGCCTGATTCGGACCGCTGGCGTTCGCGCCGATCGGTGACGGCTGACCGCCGGTGCCCGGCTGTACGCCCGGCGACTGGTAGTTCTTCGACCGCGCGTAGTAACGCATCGCCTCGTTGACGAGGTAGTCGATAGAGCAGTCGAAGTCGTTCGCCATCTGCTCGAACGTCTCCCAAAGCACGTCGCGGCAGTAGAAATGCCGCATCGTCTTCTTGCTCTGATCCATCTCGCTACTGACTCCTAAAGGCGAGCGGTCCCTCCCGCCGTCCGGCGTCCTCTCCCTGCTTTCACTACCTTACTACAATGCCTCGCCCGGCGCGAGGAACCGACCTATTTGGCACCCTTGCCCAGCTGTTCAGCTAGCTCCTTGGCGCGCGCGCCCAGCGTCGGTTCTTCCTTGCGATCCTTGGGGGGAAGACCGGTCTGATCCCCCCAGAATCCGACGAGCTTGTCGCTCGATTTCACCGCCGCCAGCCGAGGGGCATCTTCGGTCGATTTCATCGCCGCCAGGGTCTCGACGGCCGCCCACCGCGCGATGTGGCTCTTGTCGTCCAGAAGCTCTCGCAGGGCGGCCAGCACCTGGACCCGCGGGGACATCGGCGCGATCTCGGCCGCGATGGCGCCGTCGAGCTCTTCCTTGGTATAGGCGACATCGGGCAGCGCGCGCACCACGTCCTTGATGGCGGCGACTCCACCGCAGCGCAGCGCCTGCTGCGCGATGACGTACTTGAAGTGCGGGTTCGGGTGGGGGTGGCCGACCATCCCGACCAGGGGCGCGATGCACGCCGGCGGACCGATCGTGCGCAGGAGCTTGACGCCGTCCTGCGCGACGTTCGCGCCGAGGCCCTCGTCCTTCGCGATCGCCACGAACCGATCGATGTCGGGCTGGAGCGCCGCCGGCGGGCACGGATCGAACAGCCCGCCCGAGTCGACGTAGGCCTTGTAGATCGCGTCGAGCGCGCGCCCCGGCAGGGTGTCGTCGTGGCGGTCGTTCGCCATCTTCACGATGTCGAGCAGGTACGTGACGGTGTCGGTCGTGCAGGTCGCGGCGAGCCCGATCATCAGGTTGTCGCCGATGCGGTTCTTCACCTTGTCCTGGCCCGGCGCCGCGATCGTCGCGTTGCCGACCTCCATCAGCTTCTTCGCGGCGCGGTCGCCGATCAGGCGCATCACGGTGTAGCCGTAGTTCGAGCCGAGCTCGGAGCGCTGCTCGAACGAGCCGACGCAGTACCAGTCGACGAGGTACGAGTCGATCTGCTGCTTGGTCGCGTCGTCGGCGTACTTGCGGATCGCGATGAGCTGATCCTTCGCGATCACCTGGGTCGCGTTCGGCTTGGACATGTCGCCCTCGACGCGCGCTTCGCCCCACAGCCGCGGCGCGAGCTTGGCGACGACCTCCGTACGTCGCCCCGAGCTCATCTGTTCGAGCGCGGTGCGCACGTCGGCATCCTTGCCGGTCTTGACCATCATGTTCTCGGCCGCGTGCGCGGACAGATCGGGGTCGATCGACTCGTCGGCGAGCGCCTTGGCGATCTTGCCGGCGCCCTTCTCGGTGTGGGTCCACTTGTCGAGGTTCTCGTGCGTCGTTTTTTCGCAGCCGGCGAGCGCCAGCGCGATCGCGATCAGGAGCAGGCGTGACATACGCGGCGAGCTTAGCGGAAGTGTTACCTTCGCGCGCGATGTCCCGCGCGATCGGCGTAGCCCTCGCGTGCGCGCTGGCGGCGCACGTGGCTCCCGCATCCGCGCAGCCACGAACCGATCCCACCGTGGGCCGCGCGGTGTTCACGGGCGCGACCACGCCGAACGCGACGTCGATCGAGCTCGATCCGGCCGCGCTCGTGCTCGGCAAGAGCGACGAGTTCTACTTCTCCGCGACCAGCGTGATCGATCGGCTCTCGATCCAGACCCGGACGATCGATCTCGCGACCGGGGCGCTCGGCACCGGCCCGGACGTGTCCGCGACCACGCTGTCGCCGGGCGGCACGGTCGCGTGGGTCCCGCACATCCAGGCCGGCAGCGTCGCGGTCGGCCTCGCGCTGAGCTCGATGCCGATCTCGGCGGCCCCGACCGGCGTGCCGGCGCTGCAGTATCACGTCCTCGATCTGCGCGAGCGCGCGTACACCGGAACGTTCGGCGCGAGCATCCGGCTCGCCGACTGGCTCCTGTTCGGTGCGTCGCTGTCGTACGAGGCTCGCCATCTCCACCTGCGTTACGCGCGCGATGTCGCGCTCGCGAGCGGGACCGGGCTCGGCAACCCGGCCGACACCGAGATCGTCGACGTCCAGGTCCACGAGCAGACCGGCCGCCTCTTCAACTGGCTGATTCCGTCCACCGACAACCTGAGCGCGAACCTCGGGGTCATCGTGCAATTCTCGAAGGACGCCGCCCCGTCGCTCGTGCCCAAGTTCGTCGGCGTCGCGTATCACACCGTGCCGGGCGTCGACTCGGTGACGAACGAGCTCGACGGCAACGCGGTCGTGACCCAGGCGCCGTCGCAGGGCGGCCAGACGGTGCACGGCGCCGCTTCCGTGGTCATCGCGGAGCCGACGGTCGTCGACGGCGAGGTGCGCTGGCGCATCCCGCACGATTTCGATCTGCACCTCGGCGCACGCTGGGAGGATCTGTCGCGGTTCAGCGCGTACGACGTGCGCGCGTTCGGCACCGGGCTCGCCGCGATCGGCGTGCCCGAGTGGACCGAGCGCCCGCTCGGCTATCACGACCCGCTCGCGGTGTGGATCGGCGCCGAGCAGGTCGACGTCGGCGACATCGAGCCGCTGCGGTTCGGCGCACGCATCGGGTTCCAGACGTCGGCGTTGCCCGATGCCGCGACGTCGCCGATGGCGATCGCGCCGTTCTCGTACACGCTCGATCTCGGCGGGCAGCTGCGCCTGCGCGACCGGCCGTGGCTGATCCAGGCGACGGTCGGTGTGCAGTATTTTCCGACCGTCACGGTCGCCGATTCGGCGTACGACCCGCGCGACCTCGCCGACTGCGTCGCGTCCGGCTACAACTACTCGCTTCCGGCGTGCGCCTCCACGCGCAACGGTTACGCGATCGACACCGCGGCCGGCGACTACTCGCGCTTCGAGCTCGCGCTCCGCCTCGCACTTCATTATGAGTATTGACGTCGTCGTGTACGGTGCGAGCGGCCTGGTCGGCGGCCGCGCGTGCACCGAGCTCGACGCGGCGGGCGTGACGTTCGCGCTGGCCGGCCGCGACGCCCGCGCGCTCGACCGGCTCGGCGAGCTGTTCCCGGCGGCCGGCAAGCGGATCGCGTCGCTCGACGGCGTAGAGTCGCTCGCGCGCGCGTTCGCCGGCGCGCGCGTCGTGCTCAACTGCGCGGGGCCGATCGCGGAGATCGGCGAGCCGGTGCTGGTCGCCGCGCTCGCGGCCGGCGCGCACTATGTCGATGCCGGCGGCGATCAGGCATTCCTGCACGCGATGTACGAGCGCCACGAGTCGACCGCGCGGCGCGCCGGGCGCGCGTGCGTGCAGGGCTGCGCGGTCAACGGCGCGCTCGGCGATCTCGCGGCGGCGTGGGCCGCGCAGCACGTGTGCGGCGTCCGCGACGAGTCGGATGCACGCACGACGCGGGAGGCGCCCGCGCCGCGGCTCGCCGAGGACAAGCCGCTCGACGAGCTCGCGGTCAGCTACGTGTTCGACGAGCTCGTGCTATCGCCGGCCAGCCAGCGCGCGGTGTTCGCGAACCTGTCGGCGCGCGGCCTGGTGTGGCGCCGCGATCGCTGGGATGCGGTCACGCCTGCCGCGGTACGGCGGCGCGTCAACGCCGGCAGCGCGCTCGGCGGCGAGCGCGAGGTCGTATCGTTCCCGGGCGGCGACGTGCTCACGCTGCCGCGCCACGTCGCGACGCGGACGGCACAGACGTTCGTGTCGACCACGCGCAACACCGCGGCGACGACCGCGCTCCGCCTGCTCGCGCGCGCGCTGCCGCTCGTGCCGCGCCGCGCGAGCGAGCTGCTCGCGCCGTACAAGCCCGCCGACGACGAATACGCGCGTACGAGATTCGCCGTGATAGGTCAGGCGCGGCGCGGCTTCGCGGCCGCGCAGGTCGCGGTCACCGGGGCGGACCTGTACCGGACGAGCGCGGTGATCGCGGCGTGGGTCACACGCCAGCTGCTCGTGCGCACGTCGGGTCCACTCGGCATGCTCGCGCCCGGCGAGCTGTTTCGCCCCGAGCCCGCGCTGCGCGAGCTCGCCGCACGCGCCGACCTCGCGATCGAGCCGAGCTTCGGCTAGCGTTAGGCCATGAGCCGCGCGGTGGTCGTGGTGTTCGCGATCGCGGCGTGCGGCGGCTCGAGCGCGACGCCCGACGCGGCGATCGCCGACGCGAACGCAGCCTGCCGCTCGCAGTTCGCGACCACGCAGACCTATTCGATCGCGGCCGGCGCGTCGCCGATCGCGATCGCGTCGGGCGATTTCAACAGCGACACGCTGATCGACCTCGTCGTCGCCGACGCCGGGACCGCCGACGTCGCGTTCCTGCCCGGCCAACCCGGCCCGTTCATCACGTTCGGCGCGGCCACGCGCTTCCCCGCCGACGCGATGCCGGCCGCGCTCCTCGCCCGCGATCTCGACGGCGACGGCCACCTCGATCTCGCGGTCGCCGCCGCCGGCGGCAACGACATCGCGCTCCTGCACGGCAACGCCGATGGCACGTTTCAACCGCCCGACGATTATCCGACCGGCATGGCGCCGCGCGCGATCGCGCTCGGCGACTTCGACAGCGACGCGATCCTCGATCTGGTCACCGCGAACGCGGGCACGGTGAGCGTGCTGCGCGGCGGCGCCGGCGGCGTGTTCGGCCAGCACGTCGACACCACGGTCGATACCGCGCCGCTCGCCGGGCTCGTCGTCGGCGACTTCGACCACGACGGCCACGTCGACCTCGCGGTCGGTCTGACCTCGAGCGCGCAGGTCGCGGTCTTGCTCGGCCACGGCGATGGCACGTTCGCGGCGCCGACGACGTTCGCGACCGGCACCGGCACGGTGGCCGCACTCGGTGGCGCGGATCTCGACAAGGACGGGAACCTCGACGTCGTCGTCGGCGGCGCGGGCGGCGTCGTCGTGTTGCGCGGCACCGGCGGCGGCGCGCTCGCGGCGGTGCCCACACCGGTGATCGAGGACAACGTGCTCGCGATCGAGATCGCCGACTACGACGGCGACGACATGCTCGACATCGCGTACGCGACGACGACGGGCGTCGCGATCGTCTACGGCACCGGCGGCACGTCGTTTGGAGCACCGGCGGCGCTCGCCACGTCGACCGCGCCGGCCGGGCTCGCGGTCGGCGAGCTCGACGCCAACGCCGACATCGATCTCGTGACCGCGAACGGCTCGGCCGATTCGGTCAGCGTCTTCCTCGATCACGGCTGTCCCTGAGACGCGTGACGATCGACCGAACGTGCTATCAACGATCGCATGACGTCGTCGTGGACGCTCGAGGCCGAAGCGAGCACGGGCTTCGGCGCGAGCGCGCGGCGCTGGCGGCTCGGCAACGGGCTCGGCCTGATCGCGGCGATCGATCGGCGCGCGCCGATCGTCGCGCTGCAGACGTGGTTTCGCGTCGGCTCGCGCCACGAGCGGCCGGGCGCGACCGGCATGGCGCACCTGTTCGAACATCTGATGTTCGGCCAGACCGAGGGTTTGCCGCCCGGAGAGCTCGATCGTCTGATCGAACGCACCGGCGGCGAGACCAACGCCGCGACGTGGGTCGACTGGACGTACTACAAGATGTCGCTGCCGGCGCGCGACCTGCCGCTCGGCGTGCGGCTCGAAGCCGAGCGCATGCAGCACCTCGTGCTCGAGCCGGTGCCGGTCGAGGCCGAGCGCGATGTCGTCACGAACGAGCGGCGCGAGCGCGTCGAGGACGACGTCGACGGCTGGCTCGACGAGCAGCTGATGGCGCACGCGTTCACGCAGCACCCGTATCGCTGGCCGACGATCGGCTGGATGGAAGACATCCGCGCGCTCGCGCTGCCCGAGATCCGCGCGTTCTATCGCACGTGGTACGCGCCGAACAACGCGACGATCGTGTGCGTCGGCGACTTCGACGACGGCGAGCTGCTGGCGCTGATCGCGCGCCACTACGGGTCGATCCCTCCCGCTGCGGTGCCGAGCATGCCCGGCGTCGTCGAGCCCGAGCAGACGCGCGAGCGGGTCGTGCGCGCGCCCAAGCCGATCGCGACCGATCGGCTGCTCGTCGGCTACAAGGCGCCGGGCCAGGACGACCCCGACTGGGCCGTGCTCGAGATCGTCGCGACCTTGCTCGCGGGCTGCCCGTCGGCGCGGCTCCATCGCAAGCTCGTGATCGAGCGCGAGGCCGCGTCGTCGGTCGACGCCCAGCTGACGCCGTTCCGCGATCCGTCGCTCTTGCGGCTCGCGGTCACGACCGCGCGCGGCCACCGCGCCGACGAGGTCATCGCCGAGATCGATCGCGAGCTCGCGGCGCTGCGCGAGCACCCGCCGGCGGCGGCCGAGGTCGAGAAGGCCAAGGCCCTCGCCGAGACCGACTTCTGGAGCGCGCTCGTCGACGTCGACGGCAAGGCCGAGGCGCTCGGCCATTACGAGACCGCGCTCGGCGACTTCCGCCGGCTCGGCGTGATCGCCGAGCGGCTGACCGCGGTCACCGCCGACGACGTCGCGCGCGTCGTGCGCAGCCACCTCGTGCCGGCGCGCCGCACGATCGTGATCGCCGAGCCCGACGAGGCGGCGGAAGAAGCAGACGAGGATGACGGTGACGCCGAATGATCCGCTGGTGATCGTCGAGCCGTCGACCGACACGCCGCTGGTCTGGTTCGACGTCGCGATCCGCGGCGGCGCGGCCGCCGACCCGCTCGGCGCCGAGGGCCTGCACCGTCACGCCGCGCTGCTCGCGCGCCGCGGCGCCGGCTCGCGCGATCGCGCGCAGCTCGACGAGACACTCGACGGGCTCGGCGCATCGATCGATGTCGCGCTGTCGCGCGACTCCGTGACGCTGTCCGGCCTCGCGCTGTCGCGGCACCTGCCGGCCGCGCTCGAGCTCGCGGCCGACGTGCTCGCCGCGCCGCGCTGGGACGAAGGCGAGCACGCGCGCCTGTTGCGCGAGACGCCGCAGATCCTCGACGAGGTCCGCGACGACGACGGCGCGCTCGCGACGCGCTGGTTCGACTGGCTGTGCTGCCCGGGTCACCCGTACGGGCGCACGTCGCTCGGCACGGCCAAGTCGCTCGCGCGCATCGCCGAGGACGGGCGCGACGCCGCGATCGAGCTGTGGCGGCGCGAGGTCGTGACCGGCAACCTCGTGATCGGGCTCGCCGGCGACGTCGACGAAGCGCGCGCGCACGAGCTCGCGGCGCGGCTCGTCGCGCGGCTGCCGCGCGGCGCGCGCCTCGAGGAGCCGACGGTGCCGGCGCTGCGCACGCGGCCCGCGCGCGCCGTGCTCGTCGACAAGCCCGATCGCACGCAGGCGCAGCTGCGGATCGGCCACGTGTCGGCGCGCTACGGCGATCCCGACACACCCGCGCTCGCGATCGCCGAGGCCGCGCTCGGCGGGATGTTCAGCTCGCGGCTCATGCAGGAGATCCGCGTCAAGCGCGGCTGGAGCTATGGCGCCGGCTGCGCGCTGCGCCGGTCGCGGCTGCCGCACTGGTTCGAGATCTGGACCGCGGCCGCGATCGACGTCGCGGGCCCGGCGGTCGCGCTCGTGCGCGAGCTCTACACCGACTACGCGGCGCGCGGCCCGAGCGACGACGAGGTCGACTTCGCGCGCAGCTACCTGGTCGGCGCGATGCCGTTCCACGTCGCGACCGCGCGCCAGCGCATGCAGCTCGCCGTGCGCGACGCGGTGTTCGATCTACCCGCCGGCTACACCGCGCGCCTGCCCGAAGCGCTCGCCGGGCTCGCCGCCTCCGACGTCCGCGCCGCGTGCGCGCGCCACATGCACCCCGCGCACTCGGTCACGGTCGCGGTCACCACCGCCGATCACGCGCGCGCCGCGCTCGAGGCCGCGCACGCCGGCGCGCTCGAGGTGGTGGCGCACGACGCGTATTGAGCCGCCATCAGCTCCGCTGTAACGACTCGGCAACTTCCCGCGCCGCAAGCTCGTCGTAGTCGATCCTGAAATTCAGGTTCCCGGTTCCGCTTCACTACTCCCTATTCGTCAGAGGGCGCGCGCAACAGGCCGGACTCGTCGTCCAACCGCTAAGGCGTACAAACGTACACGCTGTTCGTCCCGCCGAAGCCATCCGGCACGGTGTCTGGATCGGTCGGATCCGGAATCCACTGCGTGCCGTTGATGATGAACTTGTACTGATACGAGCCCGCCGCGAACGTGTAGCTGCCGTCCCACGAGCCGTCGGCTTGGAGCGCAAACGCGATCGCGCCGTGCGAAGGATCGGCGGCCCATTGCACGAAGTCTCCGGACAGCCACACCGATGACGCGGTCTGCTCGTCGGCGACGCGAAAGCTGTGGTTGCAGCCGGGCGCGCCGTCGACCGCGGCATCGGGCGAGACCGACGACGAGCCGTCCGTCCCCGAAGACGAAGCCGCGTCGGCGCCGGTGTGCCGGCCGTAGCCCGGCGGCTCGCAGGCGGCGAGGAGCGCGAACGCGGCGAATGCACCCAGACGCACGCGCGACGCCTGTTCAAGTCACATGCCACGCCAACCACGCGTCCCAACGCGACCCCGCGCCGACGCGTTTCGATCCGCATCGGGAGATCGCCCCGCGGGCGTTTCGTTTCGCAACCAAACGGGGTGTAAGTCATGGCGATCCGCCGCAAACCGGCAGGCACGAATCGTGCGAAGCGACCGCCCGGAACCATGCGCCGGCTCGCCCCAGCCTTCGTCGTCGTCGCGCTCCTCGCGCGGCCGGCGCTCGCCGTCGATCCCGTGCCGTCGTTCCAGTTCCTCGTCACCGGCAACGGCCACGGCTTCCAGGTCTTCGACCAGACCGCGAACGCGGTCAAGCAGTACCTCGAGCGGCCGTATCGCTACATGTACCCGAACCCGTCGAACATCGACGCCGAGGGGGTCGTCCGCCGCAACCTCGCGTTCGACACGTATTTCGGCGTCAAGGTCGGCTCGACCGCGCAGTGGCTCGGCGGCCAGGCGCCGAGCTCGGTGAGCTACGTCAACGAGTCGAACATGATCCGCTCCGAGCTCGCGGTCGGCGGCGTCGACACCGAGACGTTCTTCGTCTCGCCATTCGGCTACGAAGGCAACGCGCTCGTGATGCTGCTCAAGGTCACGAACACGAGCGCGTCGCCGCAGCAGGTCACCGCGTACGCGATGCACAACTTCAAGATGGGCACGGCGACCAACCCGGATGCGCCGGGCGCCGACGGCGAGGTCATCGCGTACGACGCGACGTCGCAGGCCGCGACCGAGACCGGCAACGGCGGCGGCATGATGATCTACGCGCCGATCGGCGGCGTCGACGTCTCGAGCTGCGACAACAACGGCTACAACCAGGTCGCCGCCGGCACCGGGCTCGCGCAGACGCCGAATTGCAGCGGCACCGACATCAAGAACGCGTTCCAGAAGTCGCTCGGCACGATCGCGCCGGGCGCGAGCGCGTGGTGGGGCGTCGCCGTCCTGTTCGACGAGAATTCCAACGCGAGCGCGACGCTCGCGGCGTGGAACACGTTCCTGAACGGCCAGACGCCCGACGTGCTGTACGCGAGCGTGCTCGCCGAGTTCGAGGCGTGGCGCAAGCCGCCGGTACCCGGGCTGTCGCAGACCGAGACCGCGATCTGGCGCCAGGCCGAGGCCGTGCTGCGCATGGGTCAGATCCGCGAGGCGTGGAGCGACAGCCCGGTCCTCCACAACCACGGCATGATGCTCGCGAGCCTGCCGCCCGGCGAGTGGCACACCGGGTGGGTGCGCGACGGCACCTACGCGATCGACGCGCTCGCGCGCACCGGCCACGGCGACGAAGCGAAGGCCGCGCTCGAGTTCTTCCTCGACGCCGA
The DNA here is from genome assembly GCA_035500135.1 of Kofleriaceae bacterium. Classification (GTDB taxonomy): domain Bacteria; phylum Myxococcota_A; class Polyangia; order Haliangiales; family Haliangiaceae; genus JABFXX01. The sequence continues at coordinate 2,391 of DATJXL010000200.1, read as the reverse complement.
CGCGGGCTACTACAGCTCGTACGTCAACAACGTGCCGTATCGGGTGAGCACGGTCCGCTACTTCGGCAACGGCCGCGAGGAGTCCGATTACTCCGGCCAGCCGACGCGCAACATCGAGATCGACGGCTGGGGCTTGTTCCTGTGGGCGGCGCGCAACTACGTCGACTCGACCGGCGATGTCGGCTGGCTGTCGGAGACCACGAAGCACGGCGACACCGTCTACGACGCGATCAAGACCGGCGTCGCCGAGGCGCTCGCGTCGAACCTCGAGACCAGCAACATGGTCATCGCCGACACGTCGATCTGGGAAGTGCACTGGGCGGATCGCCAGCACTTCGCGTACACGACGGAGGCCGCCGCGCGCGGCTTCTGCGACATGGCGACGCTCGCGCGCCGCGCCGGCAAGGACGACGACATCGCGCGCTACAAGATGCTCGCGCAGAGCACGCAGACCGCGCTGACGACGAACTACATCGATCAGATGAACGTGCTGGCGGGCTCGGTCGAGAAGCTCGCGACCGGCGCGAACTACCACGACGGCTCGACGGTCGAGGCGCTGACCTGGTCCGACGTCGATCCGTCGAACATCGTCGCGTCGAGCACGCTCAACGGACTGTCGTACCTGCAGACCCCGGCCGGCGGCTACAAGCGGGTCGAGGGCTCGACCGATCAATACGACACCGACGAGTGGATCTTGATCGACCTGCGCGCGTCGGACGCGTTTCGGCGCGCCGGCCAGACGCCGAACGCCGACGCGCTGCTGTCGTGGGTCACCGCGCAGGCCTCGGTCAACTACAACTTGCTCCCCGAGCTCTACAACACGCAGTCGGCGGGCGGCCCGATCGGCGCGTACTCGGGCTCGATCCCGATGGTCGGTTACGGCGCGGGCGCGTACTTGATGACGCAGCTCGATCGCGTGCAGCTCTACGAGCACACCGACTGCGGCGACAAGGACCTCTCGCAGTATCCGGACGCCGGCCCGGTGCTTGCCGGTGACGGCGGCACGGGTGGAGGCAACGCGGATACGGGGCGCACCGGGATCGCGTGCGCGTGCCAGGGCGGGCGCGGCTCGGCCGGCGCGGGCCTGGTGATCGCGCTCGCCGGGCTCGTCGTGATGAGGAGGAGGCGGCGATGACCATCGAGCTGCGCAAGATCGGCAAGCAGTTTCCCGGCGTGCGCGCGCTGCACGACGTCTCGCTCGCGATCGGTCCCCGCTCGCCAGCGTCCGCTGGCTCGCTCGATTCCGGGCCGGGCGAGGTGCTCGGCCTCGTCGGCGAGAACGGCGCGGGCAAGTCGACGCTGATCAAGATCCTCGGCGGCGTATATCCGGTCGGCAGCTTCACCGGCGAGGTCGTGATCGCGGGCAAGCTGCAGGCGTTTCGCAACACGCGCGACGCCCGGCGCGCCGGCATCGCGGTCGTGCACCAGGAGCTCGCGCTCGTGCCCGAGATGTCGGTCGCGGAGAACCTGGTCCTCGGACGCGAGCCGTCCTGGCTCGGGCTGGTCGACGCGGCGAGCACGCACGCCGCCGCGCGCGCGATCCTGGCGGCGGTCGGCGCGAGCGACGTGGCTCTCGACGTACCCGTCGGCGAGCTCGGCATCGGCGTGCAGCAGCTGCTCGAGATCGCGCGCGCGCTCGCCGATCGCGCGCGCGTGGTCGTGCTCGACGAGCCGACCGCGGCGCTCACCGATCGCGAGACCGCACGGCTGTTCGAGCTCGTACGCGCGCGCCGCGCCGACGGCACGGCGTTCGTGTACATCTCGCATCGGCTCGAGGAGATTCGCGAGCTGTGCGATCGCGTGGCGGTGCTGCGCGATGGCGAGCTCGTCGGCGTGCTGCCGCCCGACGATCTCGATCGCATCGTCGTCGCGATGACCGGCGATCCTGCACCGAATCCGACCTCCGGCCGGAGCCCGAAGCCCGAAGCCCGAGGCCCCGTGCTCGAGGTCCGCGACCTGCGCGTCGCCCACCCGACCCTGCCCGGTCGCCGCGTCGTCGACGACCTGTCGTTCGCGGTGCATCCCGGCGAGGTCGTCGCGCTCGCCGGCGCGATGGGCGCCGGTCGCACGGCCACGCTGTCGGCGCTGTTCGGCGTCGCGCGCTCGCCGGTCTTCGGAGCGATCCGCGTCGACGGCAAGCCCGTCGCGATTCGCACGCCGCGCGACGCGATCGCGGCGGGGCTCGCGCTCGTGCCCGAGGATCGCAAGGCGCACGGCCTCGTGCTCGGCGCGAGCGTCGCCGACAACCTCGCGCTCGCCGCGCTGCCGCGGCTCTCTCGCTTCGGCATCGTCGATGCCGCGCGCGCCGAGCAAGTGGCGCGCGAACGTGTTCGCGACCTCTCCATCAAGGCTCCGGGGCTCGGAGCCGAGGTCGCAACCCTCTCGGGCGGA
>DATJXL010000199.1:0-11473 GCA_035500135.1 Kofleriaceae bacterium | reverse complement strand
ACCGTCAGCCGATAGATCCAGGTCGACAGCGCCGAGTCGCCTCGGAAGGCCGCGAGCCCGCGGTACACGCGGACGAACACCTCCTGCGCGACCTCCTCGGCATCGTTGGCGCCCACGATGCGGTGCGCCATGCCGAACACCCGGCGCTTGTACTGGTGGTACAGCATCTCCATCGCCCGGGCTTCGCCGCGCCGGCATGCCGCGATCAGCTGGGCATCATCGGCGAGCACGGCGGGCACGCGAGGGCGCGGCTCCGCCAGCACGGGGGACGGCAGCGAGTCGGCGACGGCGGTCTCGGTCACGGGGGGCCCCTCGGCCTGTTCGTCACTAGGACCAGCGTCCGGCTGATTGCGTTGCCCGCTTGCCACGGCGGACGGCACCCTAGCATCGAACCTTGCCAGCCGGCCGGCAGAAATCGGCTTTGGCCCTTGGGCTTTAGGCGCTGGCTCGCGGGAGATCCCGAAGCCCGTTGCGCAATGCCCGATGCCCCTGCTGATATGATGGCGACGTGCAAGCGCCTCTTGTCGTTGGCCTCGGGCGGGTCGGGGCGGCGATCTCGGGTCTGGCGCCGAACGTTCCGGCGCCGAACGCACCGCCGGCCGAGCTGGCGGCGCTCTCCACCGCGCCGGCGCCGGGGGTCGCGGTCGCGCTCCGCGCCGCGCTCCGGCTCGGCTGCCGCGCACGGATCTTCGGGACGCACGGCGCCGACCTGCTCGGCCAGCTCGCCCGCAGCGCGCTGCGCGAGGCCGGAGTCGAGGCCGAGCTCCTGCGCGCGGTCGGCACGTCGGCGTGCGAGATCGTGACGGTCGCGGGCGACGGCACGATCCGGGAGCGCTATCACGGCGACCTCGGCCAGGACGTGTCGATCGACATCGCGGGCGGGCTCAGCGGCGGCGCCGCGCTCCTGATCGACGCGACGATGCCGCTCGATCAACTGCGTGCGGCGGAAGCCGCGCGCAACCTCAAGCTGCCGGTGATCCTCGACGTCGGCGAGCTGCGCGACGGCACGAGCGAGCTGATCACGGCGACCGACATCTTGATCCTGTCGGAGCGCGCCGCCGGCGAGCTCGCGCCACGCGGCGAGCTGACCGATGCGCTCGAGGAGATCCTCGCGCTCGGACCGCGCGCGGTCGTGATCACGCTCGGCGAAAAAGGCGCGATCGGGCGCCACGGCCAGCAGATCGTGCGCTGCCCGGCGTTCCCCAATGACGTGCTCGACGCGTACGGCGCGGGCTCGGTCTTCCACGGCGCGTTCGCCGCGGCGCTGCTCTCGGAGCTGCCGTTCGCGCGCTGCATCGAGCTCGCGGCGGCTGCCGCCTCGTTATCGCTGCGGGAGCTCGGGCCGTGGAACGCGATGCCGAGCCGCGACGACGTGCTCGCACTCGTGCGCACGCGGCGGTAGAACTCCGGGATGAAGAGGATCGCGCTCGCGTCGCTGCTCGTCGCGTCCACCGCTGTCGCACAGAAGGTCCCGTCGTGCCCGCCGGCGAAGGGCGATCCGCTGTTCGTGATCGATCACCAGGTGCGGTCCGGGCTCAAGGGCGTGACCTCGAAGATCGAGATCTACGACGGCGGCGCGTGGATCCGCACCGGCGCCGACGAGGACGGCAAGGCCCAGCCCGTCCAGGTCGGCTGCCTCGACAAGGACACGCTCGCGAAGATGCGCGCCGACATCAAGGGCGCGCCGTGGACGGTCAAGCACAACCGGGTCCACTGCATGATGGTGACGAGCACGTTCACCGTGTACTCGATCAACGGCAAGGAGATCTTCCGCGAGATGGCGTGCAACCCCGACGCCCTCGACGACGCCAGCGCGAAGAGCCTGACCGACCTGCAGGCGGTGCTCGTGACGGCGAAGGTGCCGGTGAAGTAGTGGAATTACCGCCAAGGCGCCGGGGACGCCAAGGCGCCAGGGAGTCTGGATCGGGCCCGAACCAGTTCTCCGGGCGCCTTGGCGGTAACTCTCCCTATCGCTTCGGCCGTCCGAGGTCCGAGCCTTCCAACCGAAAGTGCGCCTCGGCCGCGGCCATCTGCTCGGCTTCTTTTTTCGAGCGGCCGACCGCGCGCGCCCATTCGTCGTCGTGGATCGTGACCGCGACGACGAACCGCTTGTCGTGATCGGGCCCGAGCTCGCTCACGACCTTGTAGGTCGGTGTCGCCTTGAGGCGGGCCTGCGAGAGCTCCTGCAGGCGCGTCTTGAAGTCGTAGAAGCCCTTGAACTCGACGTTCTCGATGCGCTGCGCGAGCAGGCGCTCGACCATGTCGCGGGCGGCCTCGAAGCCGCCGTCGAGGTAGACCGCCGCGACGAGCGCCTCGAACGCGTCGGCGAGGATCGATGCCTTCTGCCGGCCGCCGCTCTTCTCCTCGCCCTTGCCGAGCACCAGCCACGCGCCGATGCCGAGCGCGCCGGCGACCTCGGACAGGCCGGTCTCGCTCACGACCTGCGCGCGCGTGACGCTGAGCTCGCCCTCGCGCAGCTGCGGGAACCGCTTCATCAACCGGTGACCGACCACGAGGTCGAGCACGGCGTCGCCGAGGAACTCGAAGCGCTCGTTGTCCTCCAGGGCCTCGGTTGCGTGCTCGTTACACCAGCTCGCGTGGCGCAATGCCTGCTCGAGCAGCGCGCGGTCGGTGAACCGGTAGCCGAGGACGGCCTCGAGCTCGGAGTAATCGGGCACGGCCGCATGGTATCGTGGCGGCGGTGGAAGCGCTGCGCGAGCGTTTCGGCAAGTATCACGTCCTCGAGAAGATCGCGCAGGGCGGGATGGCCGAGGTCTACAAGGTCAAGACCGTCGGCATCGCCGGCTTCGAGAAGATCCAGGCACTCAAGCGGATCCTCCCGCACTCGGCGCGCGAGGGCCGGTTCATCCGCAGCTTCATCGACGAGGCGCGCATCGCCGTCGAGCTCGCGCATCGCAACATCGTGCAGGTGTTCGACTTCGGCAAGGCCGACGGCGAGCTGTTCCTCGCGATGGAGCTGATCGAGGGCCGCGACCTGCGCACGGCCGCGGCCCAGGCCACCGCGCGCGACACGCCGATGCCGCTCCAGGTCGCCGCGCACATCATCGCCGAGGTCGCGGCCGGGCTCGATTACGCGCACCGCAAGACCGACGTCTACGGCACCGCGCTCCACATCGTGCACTGCGACGTCTCGCCGTCGAACGTGATGCTGTCGAGCGACGGCTACGTCAAGATCCTCGATTTCGGGATCGCGCGCGCGAGCTTCGCGGCCGCGCTCGAGCGCCGGCGCCTGCGCGGCAAGCCGCGCTACATGGCGCCCGAGCAGACGCTCGGCGAGCCGGCGACCGCGGCGAGCGACGTGTTCGCGCTCGGCATCATCGCGTGGGAGCTGATCACCGGCATGCCGCTGTATCGCGGCGGCGACCTCAAGGCGATCCTCGAGGCGGTCCGGCGCACGACGCCGCCGCGCGTCGACAAGCTCGATCCCGAGGTGCCGAAGGAGATCGCCGACGCGGTCGCGACCGCGCTGTCGCGCGAGCAGCCGGCGCGCGGCACGGCGGCCGACCTCGGCGCCGCGTTCGCGCGCACCGCGCTCGCGGGCGGCGGCGCGCGCTCGCTCGCGGCATGGCTCGCCGAGCTCGACTCGCGCAAGTCGGGGATGGACCTCGCGCTGTCGCGCGACAGCACGTCGATGAGCGTGCCGCCGATGCCGCCGGCGCCGCCGCGCGCGGCCGACGGCGGCGGAGCGCCGCCCGCGTCCGGATCGATGACACGGGGCGATCCGCCGATGCGACCGTCGGCGCGCTCGCTCACCGCGTCGATCGTGCAGTCGACCCCGGACGGCCCCCTCGGCGACGGCACGCCCGGGTTTCGCGAGCGCGCGACGACGACCGCGGCGTCGGCGTACCACGCGCAGACGCCGCCGGCGGGTGCGCCGGCGCCGCGCTTCGGCGATCGCGATCCGACGCAGAGCGTGAGCGCGACCGCGCTGCGCTGGGCCGGCGACGCGACCGCGAGCACGACGTCGACCGCGGTCGCGACCGGCGTGTGGGGCCCTGACGGGACGGTCGCGGGCGTCGCGCGGCTCGCCGAGGCCCTGCCCGGCTTCACGCGCGCGCAGACGCCGCTGCCGGTCGCGCCCGATGCCGCGCCGACCGAGGTCGAGCCGCGCGCGTACGAGCAGCTCGTGGTGCCGCCCGGCGCGAACCCGTTCGCGATGCGGTTCGACGACGACGAGCAGACGCAGCTCGGGTTGTCGATCCCGGCGCTGCCGTCGGCCGCGAGCGCGAGCGCCATCGATCTCGTCGTCGAAGCCGACGCGCCGCCGCTCGCCGAGCCCCTCGTCGACGAGCCGATCGACGACGAGCTGGGTGCGGCCGAGCCGGCCGCGGTCGCCGAGCGGCGGCGCGCGGTCGTGGTCGCGGCGCTGCTCGACGGCGCACCGGCCGACGTGCTCAAGCCGATCGCACGCGCGCTCGGCGAGCTCGCCTACCAGCGCGGCGGCGTCGTGCTCGAGCTCGACCGCGACGCGCTCGCGATCGCGTTCGGGCTCGAGGTCGCGGGCGAGGACGACGTCGCGATCGCGATGGGCTGGGCGCTCGATGCCGCGGCGCTCGTGCGCGACGCTGCACATGACGGTGAAGGCGCGCCGCGGCTGCGCGTCGGCGCGCGCACCGGCGTCGCGACGTCGGCGGCGGTTGGCGGCGGAGCGCCGTCGACCGCCGGATCGATGACAAGGGGCAAGATGCCCGCCGAGGCGATCGACGAGGCGCGCGCGCTCGCGCGCGAGGCGAGCGCGGATCGGCCGATGTTCGTCGGCGCCGCCGGCCGCGTCACGAGCGGCCTCTACGAGCTGCGCGAGGTCGCGGCGCCGCGCCGGATCGCGCGGCGCAGCAAGGCGATGGAGGTGGTCGGGCCGCGCGGCCACGACGAGCGCGAGCGCGACCAGCTCGAGCGCCGCGGCAAGTTCATCGGTCGTACCGCGCAGCTCGCCGAGCTCGACGCGTGGTTCCAGCGCACGATCGCCGCCGACCGCCGCCTGACCGCGCTCGTGATCGGCCCGGCCGGCACCGGCAAGAGCCGGCTCGTCGCGGAGTGGATCGCGCGCCGCCAGGCGGCGAGCGCGCAGCTGCGCGTCGTGATGACCGGCGCGAGCCTCGCGAGCCGGCACGCGCCGTTCTCGCTCGTGATCGATCTGTACAAGGCGGCGCTCGGCGTGCCGCCCGGGCGCGGCCGCAGCGCGCGTGCCCAGGTCGTGCAGCGCTTGCTGCACCAGCTGCACGAGGCCGCGATGCCCGAGGAACGCGCGCGCGCGATCGCCACCGATCTCGATCGCGCGATGGAGCTGCGCGACGGCGCCGCGATCGGAACGCCCGAGACCGCCGACCTGCGCCCGCGCATCTCGGCCGGGCTCGCCGCGTTTCGCGCGGCGCTGTCGGATCGCGGCCATCCGCAGCTCACGGTCGTCGAGGACATGCACCTCGCCGACGGCCCGAGCCTCGAGGTCTTGCGCCACGCGCTCGCGGTCCCCGCGCGCGGACCCGAGCTGCTCTTGCTCACGGCGCGGCCCGACGGGCCGGCGCCGCCGGCGGTCGACCTCGTGCTCACGGTGGGCGACCTCGTCGGCGCCGAGCTCCGCGCACTGATCTCCGACCGACTCGGCGACGCCGCGACGCCGCTGAACATCGCGGCGGTGATCGCGCGCGGCGGCGGCAACCCGCTGTTCGTCGAGGAGCTCGCGCAGGCGGTGCACGAGGCCGGCCCGGCGCCCGACGACGTGCCGGCGACCGCACGCGACGTCGTGCTCGCGCGCGTCGATCGCCTGACACCGCGCGCGAAGGCCACGCTGCGCTACGCCGCGGTGCTGGGCGGCACGCTGCGCACGCGGCTGATCGAAGAGCTCGTCGGCGACGACGCGCCACCCCGGGTCACGGATTCGTCGGGTGACGTGCACGCGTCGCTCGACGACTCCGGCGCCAGCTCCGCGGTCGACGAGGCGCTCGAGGCCGGCATCCTCGCGCGTGCACCGGCCGGCTCGGAGGACGAGCTGGTGTTCGCGCGCGGGCTCGTGCGCGAGGTCGTGTACGAGGCGATGCCGTTGCGCGCGCAGCGAGACGCGCACGCGCGGGTCGGTCGCCTGCTCGCATCGCGCTTCTTCGCCGGGCGCGACGAGCCGCCCGCGGTGATCGCGGATCACCTCGAGCGCGGTGGCGAGGCGGCGGGCGCCGCCGCGTTCTGGCTGCGCGCCGGGCGGCTCGCGCTCGCGGCATTCGACGCCGACGCCGCGATCGCGCACTTCACGCGCACGCTGACGCTCGAGCGTGCGATCGAGGCCGCCGCTGGCGACAAGCCGCCGACCGGGCCATCGCGGACGCGCCGCCGCGAAGCGCTCGCCGGCCGCGAGGAGGCGCGCCGGCTGCAGGGCGACCTCACGAGCGACGCCGGCGATCTCGACGAGCTGCAGGTGCTGTGCGAAGGCTCGCCGCGCCGGCTCGCCGACGTCTCGATCCGGCGCGCGCAGCGGCTGCTGCGCCTCGGCGACTTCCAGGGCGCGTCGGTCGCGACCGTCGTCGCCGAAGACTACGCGATCTCGGCCGGCGATCTGCGGCTGCACGGCGAGGCGCTGCGGGTGCACGGCGAGATCCTCGAGCGCGTGGGGCGGTTCGACGAGGCGCTCGCGGTCGTCGCCACCGCGGCCGAGCTGTTCGCGCGCGAGGGCGCGGTCTCCGAGGAGATGCAGGCGATGATCGGGCGCGGGCGCATCCACCTGATGCGCGCGCACTACGAGGCGGCGCGCGACGCGTACAAGCCGGTGCTCGCGCGCATCGATCAGACCGGCGACCCGTGGCTGGAGCGCGTCGCGACCAACCACGTCGCGATCATCGAGATGTGCCTGGGCAACTACGAGGTCGCGATGGCGTCCGCGCAACGCTCGCTCGAGCTGTGCCGGCGCTACGGCGACCGCGCGCGCGAGGGCGAGGCGCAGTCGGTCGCGGGCATCATCTTGCTCGAGGTCGGGCTCTACGATCGCGCGGCGGCGCAGTTCGCCGAGGCACTCGAGCTGTTGTCGCGCACCGGCTCGCGGTGGAGCCGCGCCGATTGCCTGATCTACGCCGGTGCGTGCGATCTTCGGCGCGGCCGCGCGGCCGGTATGGCGATGCTCGACGAAGCGCTGGGCGAAGCACGCCGGCTCGGCGCGCGGTATCTCGAGGCGAACGCGTTGATCACGCGCGCCGGCGCTCGGCTGCGTGCGAGCGAGCCGGCCGCCGCGGCCGACGACGCCGCCGCCGGCGCCGCGGTCGCGCACGGCGCGACCCTGGTCGGCTACGAGATCCAGGGCCTCGTGCGGCAGGCGCTCGGCATGGTGCGCGATCCGCGCGGCGGCCGCATCGGCGAGGCCGCCGGGCTCGTCCATCGCGCGCTCGCCATGCTCGACCAGCAGCGCTACCTCGAAGGCAGCGAAGAAGAGGTCTACGCCGCGTGCGTCGAGGTGCTGCACGCCGCCGCCGCGAGCGACCGCGCTCACCTCGTGCGAGCACGCGGTCGCGCCGAGGTCGAGCGCAAGCTCGCGGCGTTGACTGATCCGGCGTGGCGCGAAGCGTACGCCGCGATCCCGGAGTGCCGGGCGCTCCGAGGATACGCAGCCCGAGCCTATCCTCTCGCGATCCAACCGCCGGCGAGCACGCGATCTCGGTCGTAGATGACCGCCGCTTGTCCGGGTGCGGCGACCACCGGCTCGGACAGCCGGACATGGGCTGTCCGGTAATCGGACGACGTCCGGATCTCGGACGCGATCGGCTGTCCGCGGTGCCGGACCTGGACGTGGCCGGACAACGCTGTCCGAGGCTCGGACAGCCACCGGATATCGTGGATCGCGAGCTCGGTCCGCTCGGCGGACGCGCGCGGACCGACGCGCACCTCGGCGCGATCCGGATCGATCGCCGTCACGAACAGCTTGTCGCCGGGCTTCGTGGTCGCGAGGTTGCCGAGCCCGCGGTGCTGGCCGACCGTGAAGCGATGCACGCCGTCGTGGCGGCCGACGACCGCGCCGGCCTCGTCGACGATCGCACCGGGCTTCGGCCGCCGCGTGACGGCCGCGCGCGCGACGAAGCCCGCGTGATCGCCGTCGGGCACGAAGCAGATCTCCTGTGACTCGGCCTTGCGCGCGTTCGGCAAGCCGAGCCGCTCGGCGTGTGCGCGCACCTCGTCCTTCGTCATCCCGCCGAGCGGAAACTGCACGGCGCCGAGCTCGTCGCCCGGCATCGAGAACAGGAAGTACGACTGGTCCTTGCCGGCGTCGCGGCCGCGATACAGACCGTGATCCGCGATGCGCGCGTAATGGCCGGTCACGAGCAGGTCCGCACCGACGGCGCGCGCGCGGGCGAGCAGCGGCGTGAACTTGATGTGCTGGTTGCACTTCACGCACGGGTTCGGGGTCTCGCCGGCGAGATAGGCCTCGATGAAGTTCTCGACGACTGCCGCGGTGAACTCGGCGGACAGATCGATCACGTGATGCGGAATGCCGAGGTGGGCGCACACGGCGCGCGCATCCTCGAGATCGCGCGGCCCGCAGCAGCGACCCTCGGCCGCCGGACCGGAGTCGTGCAGGCGCATCGTCATGCCGACGACGCGGCGGCCCTGCTCGACGAGCAAGCCGGCCGCGGTCGCACTGTCGACGCCGCCGGACAGCGCCGCGACGACCAGCGTGTCGGCTTCGGACGACCGAGGCGTCGCGATCGAGCGAGTGCGCAGCACGAGCCACCTTGAGCCGAGGAAGTGCCGCGAAGCGGCCCTCACCTTTTAGCACCGATCGTACGTCGTGGTACACGTCGCGGATGCCCGGCGAGCGCTGCGACGTGACCGCCACCGAGCTCGACGACGCGGGCTGCGGCGTCGGCACGAGCGAGGGCCGGCGCATCCACGCCGTCGACCTCTTGCCGGGCGAACGTGCGGAGATCGCGATCGATCACGCGAGCCCGCATCGGCCCGAGGCGTGGGGCCGGATCGTCCGCCGGCTGGGCGCGGCCAGCGCCGATCGCGTCACCCCGCAATGTCCGGCGTTCGGACGGTGCGGTGGGTGCACGTGGCAGCACCTCGCCTACCCCGCGCAGCTCGTCGCGAAGCGCCGGCGCGTCGTCGACGCGCTCGCCGCCGTGCCCGCGGTGCGCGGAGGCGCGGTCGCGATCGCCGACGTGCGGCCGTCGCCGGATCAGCTCGGCTACCGCAACAAGGGCAAGTACGTCGTCGGTCGCGCCCCCCGTGCAACGGATCCGGGCATGGGCGCCACGTCGCCGGCCGAGTCTGTGCACGTCGTGCTCGGCGCGTACGCGCCGCGCACGCACACCGTGATCGACACGATCGGCTGCCGCGTGGTCGCGCCGATCATCGACGAGATCGCGACGTGGGTGCGCGGCGCCGCCGAGCGCGCGCAGCTCGTGCCGTACGAGGAGGCGACACGCGCGGGCGAGCTGCGCTACGTCGTCGTGCGCGAAGCGGCCGGCGACGTGCTTGTCGCGCTCGTCGTCGCGACCGGCACGCCGCGCGGCAAGCTCGAAAAGGTCGCCGACGCGCTGTCGCGCCATCCCGCCGTGCGCGGGCTGGTCGCGATCGCGAACGATCGCCGCGACGGCGCGATCGTGCCGTCGGGATCGAGCGCGCAGGTGCTGCTCGGCCACGGCTACCTCGTCGAGCAGCTCGCGGGCGTCTCGGTCGCGGTCGGCGTCGCCGAGTTCCTGCAGGTCAACCGCGCACAAGCCGGCGCGCTGTACGCGCGCGTCGCCGAGCTCGCGCTGACGGCGTCGGCCGGCGCGCCGCGCGTCGCGGTCGAGCTCTACGCCGGGCTCGGCGGCATCGGCCTCACGCTCGCGCGCGCCGGCGTGCGTGTCGTCGCGGCCGAGATCGATCCCGATGCGGTCGCGCAGCTGCGCCGTGCGGCCGAACGCGCGGGCCTGCCGCTCGAAGCGCTCGCCGGCGACGCCGCCGAGCTCGGCCCCGAGCTGCGCGCGCGGCTCGAGGCCGACGGCGCGCTCGGCATCGCGGTCGTCAACCCGCCGCGCAAAGGTCTCTCCGACGGCGCACGCGCGTTGCTCGTCGAGCTCTCGCCGGCGACCATCGTCTACGTCAGCTGCGCCCCCGACTCGCTCGCGCGCGACCTCGTCGCGCTCGCCGATCACGGCTACACGCCCGACGCGATCGAGCCGTTCGATCTGATGCCGGGCACCGCGCAGGTCGAGACGGTCGTGCGACTGCGGCGCGCCTGACGCGCGTCAACGCAGCTCGGACTCGAGCGGCACGGTCACGGTCGCGCCTTCGACGGCGTGGACCGCGCGTACGACGTGGCGATGCGTGCCGTGCACGTCGACGTCGACGCGCAGCTCGCCATCGGCCGCTGGCAACACCGCGTCGAACCGCGGCGTGCCGATCGCGCGTCCGGCGAGCGCTGCGCGATGAAACTGCGCGATCTCCGCGCCGTTCATCCACAACTCGGCATCGACCGAACGCACGTCGGGCGCGGCCGCACCCAGGTCGAGCACGATCGTCGCGTGCGCCTGTTCCTGCTTCTGGCACGACTGCCGCGCCATCACCGCGATCGCGACACCGAACGCGATCGGCGCGATCCGGCGGCGGAACAGGTCGTACTTGGTCACCGCTGCGTTCTAGCACCTCGCGGAGCGAAGTGGCACTCGAACGACGACCGGTGGGACTCGCCGATACGGGCGATGCCGTGACATTTCGGACCTACCGCACGCAGCGCGCGATCGTTCGTGGACTCTGGACGTCAGTGCCGGAGCCGCGCGCGTGCGTCGTCGACCAGTGGATCGCGATCACCGTGCGCCTGCCACGCGAGGAACGCTTCGAGGTCCTTCGCCGACGCGACGTGGTCGCCGAGTCCATCCTCGGCGAGCGCGCGGTAGTAGAGAAGCGGCGGGACCAGGCGCAACCCGGACAGATCGTGACTTGCTCCGGCGACATGTACGCGGGCGAGCCGAGCTGCGCGCCGGTCACGGTCAGCCCCGAGTCGCCTTCGGGCGGCGTTGTCTAGTACACGCTCGGATCGCGCGGTCATCCCCAAGCGCATCGTGCAGCGGTGACATGCCGATAGCGAGCGGCGCCCGCGCGGTCGAGCAGCACCGTCACGGTAGAACCGTCGTGCAGAATGCCTGGACCTGCGCCGCTGAAGCCGTGCCGACGACGAGCCCCGTCGCGTAATAGTCGCCAGCGTCCGACGGCTCTCCGCCGACGGTCGCGCCCGCTGTGCATGTCGGGAACGTCTCCTCGGCGTTCAGGTAGATCTCGGTGACCTGACCACTCGCGTACGTGCCGTAGATCGTCGTCCCGTTCGCGAAGTTCAAATAACCGTTCGCGCCGGTGTTGCAGGTGGGGACCGCCGACGCCGCGTTCGTCACGTTGCACGGAGCCGTGATGCACTGCTTCGATCCCTCCGGGTAGCTCGTGAAGTAGCACTGCTGCGTCGAGAACGCCGGTGGCGCGGCCTCACAGAACGTCGCCAGCT
>DATJXL010000198.1:0-31506 GCA_035500135.1 Kofleriaceae bacterium | reverse complement strand
GCTCCGGCGCATCGGCCGCGAGCACGAGCATGCGCTCGACCTCGTTCTCGAGCTCGCGGATGTTGCCGGGCCACGGATACGCGACGATCCGCGCGAGCGCGCCGGCGGACAGCCGCGGCGGGTTGCCGTTCGGCGTGTGCTTCTTGAGGAAGTGATTGACGAGGCGCGGGATGTCGGCGACGCGCTCTCGCAGCGGCGGCACGGTGAGCTTCAAGACGTTGACCCGATAGAAGAGGTCCTCGCGGAACTGCTTGTGCTGGACCATCGCCGCGAGGTCCTTGTGCGACGCCGCGATGATCCGCACGTCGACCTTCACCGGCTTGGTGCCGCCGACCGGCGTCAGGGTGCCCTCCTGGAGCACGCGCAGGAGCTTGACCTGCAGCGCCGCGGACATGTCGCCGATCTCGTCGAGGAAGAACGTGCCGCCGTCGGCGACCTGGAACAGACCGGGCTGATCTTTCACCGCGCCGGTGAACGCGCCGCGCACGTGGCCGAACAGCGCGCTCTCGAGCAGGTTGTCGTTGAACGCGGAGCAGTTCTGCACGACGAACGGCTTCTTCGCGCGCGGCCCGTGATAGTGGATCGCGCGCGCGATCAGCTCCTTGCCGGTGCCGCTCTCGCCGTGCACGAGCACCGTCGCCTCGCTCTTGACGACCTTGCCGAGCAGCTTGACGACATCGCGCACCGCCGGCGCGTCGCCCACGATCTCGCTGAACGGGTGCGAGAACGTCGTGGGCGGGATCTCGGCGGGCAACGCGCGCTCGACCGCGGCCGCGACCGCCGCGACCAGGTCGCGGACGTGCGCGAGGTCGGCATCGCCGAGCTCGGGCGCCTTGGCGGCGAGCGCCGCCGCTTCGCCGGCCGCGCCGGTGATCGCCGCGATCGCGCGCTCGACCTCGCCAGCAGCGACGCCGTGCCGCGCGCCCGTCGCGTACACGATGCCAGCCGCGCCGTGCGCGCCGCCCACCGCGCACGCGACGATCGTCAGGCCGGCGTGACAGCGCTGCACGACCACGCCGCCGGCTCGCGCCGCGACCGCCGCGTCGCGCATTGCCGCCGCGCACGCACCGCCGGGATGCTTCGCGAGCGTCGCGCAGGCCGCGTGCGAGGTGCGGTCGTAGCCCGAGCCATCGCCCGCGGCGTAGCCGAGCTCGAGGCCCCACCAGCGCCGCAGCAGATCGCGCGCGAGCGCAGCCTCCGGAAGCGAATCGAACGACAAAGCCACCGCGCGCACTATAGCGAGATCGGGCTACCTTGCCCATGCGCCGGCCACGCGGTGCGCGCGGCCCTCGCGCTCGAGCTTGTCGAGGTGCGCGCGCAACGAGCGCGCGGCGATCGGCCACAGAGGCTTCGGGGTGTCGGCATAGACCTCCGGCACGAGATCGTGCTCGCGCGCGGGCTCGTGGCGCGCCGCGAGTGCCGCGACCACGCGGTCCTCCCGCATCGTGCGGTGTGCGATGTACTCGCGGAGCTTGCCCGCCGCGTCGCGGATCGGCGGTCCGTGCGCGGGCAGGAGCGTCGCTGCACCGCGTGCGAGCAAGAGGTGCAGCGACGCGAAGTACTGGGCCATGTCGCCTTCGCTCGGATCGATCAGGATCGTCCCGAGGCCCGCGACCATGTCGCCGGCGACGATCGCCGCGCCGAGCTGGAAGCACAGGTGGCCGTCGGCATGGCCGGGCGTGTAGATGCACGTCGCGCCGGCGATGACGTCGCCGTCGGCGAGCTCGCGATCCACGCGCAATCGGCCGGCCAGCCGCGCCGCGGTCCGCGCGTGCGCCGCGATCGGCACGCGCCACTTCGCCGCGAGCGCGGCGGCGCCGCCGACGTGGTCGCCGTGGTGGTGGGTCAGCACGATCGTCGCGGGCGGTCGCCCTGCTTCGACGTCGGCCGCGAGCACCGCGTCGAGCACCGCCTGCTGCTCCGGGTACGGCGAGCCGGGATCGACCACGAGCTGCTCGCCTGTCTCGGCCCCTAACAAGTAGGTATTCGTATGTGCTGCGGGCGGGAGCGTCGGCGTCCGCAGCGCAAGCACGCGAATCCCCGGCGCAACCGGCGTTGCAACCATTGGGAGCTCCGTCTCGACCACCGGCACCGACATGCGCACCTGTTCGTACAGCGCGTCGACGGACGGCTCGGTCATCGGTGTGATCGCCTGCGCGCCAAAGAGGATGACGAGACCATCTCCATCTCTTACAATATTAGTAAGCGCTTCCATGGTCAGCGTCACGGCACGCAAGATTCGTGAGCTCGGCAGCGAGCGCCCCGGCGGAGCGAGCGGGCGCATCTACACCGGCTACCTCATCTCGTACCCGTTCATCGGCCGAGGCATGGTGATCTTTCGCGATCCGCACGGCCACCGCATGATCACGACGCCGGTCAAGCGCGTCCTCGGCGAGCCCGGCGGCAAGATGATCTACGTCGAGACCGAGAACAGCGTCTATCGCCTGGAGATCCACGGCGAGCCGCTGTTCCCGATGAAGGCGACCGGCGAGTAAAGAGAAGAATTACCGCCAAGGCGCCAAGCAGAGCGCGCCAAGACGCCAGCAGAAGTGGATCGGGCCCGCCCCGTTCTCCTGGCGCCTTGGCGTCCCTGTGCCTTGGCGGTAGTTCCTCTCCTACAGCTGCTCGCCGAGCAGCCGGACGTGCGCCGCGCCCAGCGTCGGCGTGAACAGCATCGGGAGCTCGTGCACCGGCGTCTTCGCGCGCCTGCGCAGCTCGGCGAGGTAGCGCTCGTGCAGACGGCGGCGGTCGCGCGACAGGAGCGCGTGCTCGGTGACCTCGTGCAGCGGCGACGTGCTCGTGGCGTTGCCCCGGGTCAGGGCCTCGAGCACGCGCTCGACCGGGGAGCCGGCCGGGAAATGATCGGGATAGACCTGGTTGCACAGGATGCGCTGCGGGACGATGCCGAGCGCGGTCAGCTTGGCCTCGAGCTCGATCGCCTCGTTGACCGGCATCTCCTCGGCGAGCGTGACGAGCACCGTCGAGACGCGCGCCGGATCGCACAGC
Organism: Kofleriaceae bacterium; assembly: GCA_035500135.1. Taxonomy (GTDB): domain Bacteria; phylum Myxococcota_A; class Polyangia; order Haliangiales; family Haliangiaceae; genus JABFXX01. The sequence continues at coordinate 28,500 of DATJXL010000198.1, read as the reverse complement.
AAGCGCTTCACGGTGTGCGCGTCGCGGGTCAGCGGGCCGTCGGGCACGGTGTCGACGATCACCCACGGGATCCGCAGCATCGAGACCGAGTGGCCCGATGCCGGCATGTCGAACACGACCGTGTCGTAGACCGGCTTGCCGCGCTTGTCCTCGGTCGTGTGAAACCAGGCCTTGCCGAGCAGCGCGTACTCGTCGAGCCCTGGAATCGCGCGCAGGAACGCGCGCGTCACGCGGTTCTCGAACACCATCTCGTAGACCGAGCGGAACTTCAGGATCATCATCCCGTACTCGGCGAGCGCGGCCGCCGGGGTCGTGTTGACCGCCCACAGGTTCGGCGCGAGCGCCGCGATCTCGGTCCCGACCGCGGGCTTGTCGAAGTACGAGCCGAGCCGATCGTTCGCGTTGGTCTCGAACAGCAGCGTCCTCTTGCCTTGCGCCGCCGCGCGGCCGGCGATCGCGGCCGCGACCGTGCTGCGCCCGACGCCGCCCTTGCCGACGACCAGGATCAGCTTGCGATCGAAGACGTCTGCAACAGCCACGGGCGCGTTTGTATAGCCTATTTGGCGGCCGGCGGCGCGGCTGCAGGTGCGGCCTCGGCGCCTTCCTCGACGACGACCGCGACTCCGCTCGCCTCGGCGCTGCGCCAGCCGATCAGCTTGCGCAGCGTCCAGATGCCGTCGTCGGGCGTGATGTCGACGTGGATGTCGACCACCTTGTCGGCGCCGAGCGTCTTGGCCGCCGTGATCAGCATCCCGTTCACGACGTGATCGAGATCGACGTGGCCGGGGATCGCGATGAACAGGAGGTAGGCGCTCGTCACCTGCGCGTGCACGACCGCGATCGGCCGCAAGTGCTGGCCGACGTACATGCTCTCGGGCTGCACCCGTACGGTCGACACCGACGAGCAAGCAGCGCCGAGCGTGATCGCCGCCGCTATCACGGCGCGCAGAGGCGAAGCCATGTGCGCAGGCTAACACGACGAACACGGCGCAAGCGGTGATAGGATCATCATCGGTGGCTCGAAGGATCGTCTCGGTGACCTGCGTGGTACTGGCGATGTTCGCGCCGCTCGCGGCGATCGCCGACCAGCCGGCGCCCGGGCCGGCGCCGACGCCGAACATCCCGCCCGAGCCCGGCCCGGAAGAAGCGCTCGACAAGAAGATCGCGATCTGGCGGTTCGACGCGCTCGGCATCGATCCGGAGATCGTGCAGCGGCTCGAGACGCTGTTCCGCATGGAGCTCGGCCGGCTCGATCGCCAGCCGATTCCGAGCCCACGCGCGATCGAGCGCGCGACGACCGACAAGGAGCGCGACTGCACCGGCGAAGAGAAGTGCCTGGCCGCGATCGGCAAGCGCCTCGGCGTCGATCTCGTCGTCACCGGCACGGTGGGCTCGCTCGGCGACAACTACGTGCTCACGATCAAGGCGGTCGAGGTCGCGACCGCGAAGTCGCAGAAGATCCAGAGCGACCCGCTGCGCGGCAGCCCCGACGACATGATCGACAGCGTGCGCGTCGCGGCGTACACGCTGCTCGCGCCGGCGCAGCTGCACGGCGCGGTGCAGATCCAGACCGATCTCGTCGGCGCCGAGGTCGCGCTCGACGGCCGGGTCGTCGGCAAGACGCCGCTCGCCAACCAGGGCGTGATCGGAAAGCTCGCGCTCGGCAAGCACAAGGTGAAGGTCGCCGCGAGCCGCTACGAGCCGATCGAGCAGGAGGTCGACGTTCACTTCCAGAAGGTGAGCCCGGTGCTCGTGCACCTGTTGCCGTCGGAGGTGATCCCGACCGGCCCGGTCGTGCACCAGGAAGCGACGCCGTTCTACTCGCGCACGTGGTTCGTCGCCTCGGCGGCGGCCGCCGCCGTGCTGATCGGCCTCTGGATCGGCAACTGCGCGGGCTACGTCCCGACGGTGAGCGGACCGCAGGGCATGCCCGTGGACGGATCAAAACAAAGCAAAGGCTTCGCGTGCCGGTGATGCGCTGGCTCGTGCTCGCTTGGGCATGGTGCGCGTTCGCGCACGTCGCCGCCGCCGATCGCGTCGTCGCGCTCGCGCCACTGTCGACGCTCGGGGCCGAGGACACGTCCGCCGCGTCGAAGAAGCTCGCGGCCGAGATCGAGCAAGGCCTCGCCGCCGTGCCCGGCACCAAGGTGATCGGCGCGGCGCAGGTCTCCGAGGCGATCGCGAAGGCGAAGAAGCCGCAGCTCAAGGCGTGCGAAGGCGACGCCGCGTGCGTGGTCGAGCTCGGCCGGGTGGTCGGCGCGCAGATCGTGGTCACCGGCGAGGTCGGCGGCCTCGGCGACTCGCGCGTCGTCTATCTCGGCGCGACCGACATCGCCACCGGCAAGGAGCTGCGCGCGACGACGCTCGCGATCGGCGCGACCGACGCCGCGGGCGGCGCCGCCGGCGCCGCGATGCGCCTGCTCGATCCCGACAAGTATCGCGGCACCGTCCGCTTCGCGATCGACGCGCCGGGCGCGAGCGTGTTCGTCAACGGCACCAAGGTCGCGCTCGCCGCCAACGGCGACGTCGTGCTGCCCGTCGGCACGCAAGCGGTCCGCGTGACGCACCCCGAGTATCACGACTTCGTACGCTTCGTCGAAGTGCCGTACGGGCACACGCTCGAGCTCCCGGTCGGCATGAAGCAGTACCCGATCGTCGAGAAGAGCGTGCGCGGGCTGCCGATCGGCGGCGAGCGCATCGAGCGCACCGAGGTCCCGCTATGGCGGCGGTGGTACGTCGCCGGCCCGGCCGTGGTGGTGCTCGGCATCATCGCGGGCGCGTTCGCCTATCGCGAGGCGGTCAACGCCTATCCGCAGTGCACGTCGTCTTCTATGTGTATGCCCCATCAGGTCGGTCAGTAGCCGCGATCGTGCCCGTGAGCTGCTACTTGTTCAGCTGCTGCGCGAGCTGATTGAGCCGGCGGTTCGCCGCGATGAAGTCGCCGGCGCTGTACTTGTCCATCACGTCGCCGAGCGTGCCGGCCAGCTGCTGCTGCGTGGCCTCGTCGACCTTGCTGCTTTTGATCTGACCTTGCAGGCGCGCGATCTTGGCGCGGATGAAGTCGCGGTTGACGACGATCGAGTCGACCGTCGCCGCCAGCTGCGCCGCCGCGAAGTACGCCTTGCTCGTGTCGTTGTCGTTGAGCGCCTTGCTCGCCTCGCTCTCGAGCGACTGTGCCGGTCCGGGCAGGTCGCTCGTGATGAGGCCCTTCTTCGCCATCGCCGCCTTCGCCTTCGCGACCAGCGCGCTCACATCGCTCTTCGTGTACGTGCCGCCCTTCGGTAGCGACGTCTGGATGATCACCGGGGCCGCGCTCGTCATCGAGCACGAATCCTTCCAGTGCTTGCCCTGCTCCACCTCGAGCTGGGCGAGCTGCAGCGCCTTCTGCGTGAGCGCATCGGAGCGCTCGTTGAGCGATTTCTCGCGCGCGTCGAGCGCGGCCTCGCGCGCCGCGAGCGAACCGAGCTTGTCGCCGGCCTGCTTGAGCGCCGCGGTCTCGCTGCTCAGCATGGTGGCCATGTCCGACGTCGTGCTGTCGAGCTTGCTGTCGACATCGGCCTTCTGCTTCTCGAGCTCGGTGGTGTCGCTGCCCTGCGCCTTGGCCTCGTTGATCTTCTTGGCGAGATCCGCGCTCGTGGTCTGCAGCTGCGTGCGCGCCTTGAGCAGCGCGTCGCGCCGCGCGAGCAGATCCTGCTGCGCCTGCTCGGCGCCCGGATCGGGCGACGCATCGGCGTCGCCGCCCTTGCCCTTGCAGGCGCACAGCAAGACGAGAAGCAAGACCCCCGCGGTGCGACGCATACGACTGGATTGTACGAGATCCGGCGGCTACAGTCGCGTCGATGCTGCTCTATCACGATCTGCGCGCGCCCAACCCGCGGCGCGTCCGCATCTTCCTCGCCGAGAAGAACGTGGCTTACGACACGATCGAGGTGTCGATCGCGGGCTTTGCCCACCAGACGCCCGAGTTCCGGCGCAAGAACCCGCTCGCGCTCCTGCCGGTGCTCGAGCTGGCGGACGGCCGCGTGCTGCGCGAATCGATGGCGATCTGCCGGTACCTCGACGAGCTGCATCCCGAGCCGAACCTGTTCGGCGCGGACGCGTGGGAGCGCGCGACCATCGAGATGTGGAACCGCCACGCCGAGCTCGAGCTCTTGCTGCCGATGGCGCAGGTTTTTCGCAACACCCACGCGTTCTGGCAGGGCCGGATCAAGCAGTCCGCCGAGTTCGGCGAGATCATGCGCGACCACGTCTACAGCCGCTTCGAGTTCTTCGACGGCGAGCTCGGCAGCCGCAAGTACATGGCCGGCGACCGCTTCACGGTCGCCGACATCACGGCGCTGTGCGCGATCGATTTCGGCAAGGTCTCGAACATCCGCCTCGACCCCGCGAAGCACCCGCACCTGCTCGCGTGGCACGCGCGCGTGACCGAGCGGCCGAGCTCGACGGCGTAGCGAGTCTAGCGCTCGCCGCGGTCGTAGGCCGCGCGCGCGTCGGTGATGATGCGCAGCGCGCGCTCCTGGTCGTAGAAGTCCTCGATGTCGACGCGCTTGTGCTCGAGCGTCTTGTAGTCCCTGAAGAACCGATCGAGCTCGGCGAGGATGTGCGGCGGCAGCTCGCGCATCGACTGGTAGTGCGCGTACGCCGGATCGTCGACGCACACCGACACGATCTTGTCGTCGCCGCCCTTGTCGTCGACCATGCGCAGCCCGCCGAGCGGACGCGCGCGCACGATCGTGAGCGGCTCGACCGGATCCTGCATCAGCACGAGGATGTCGAGCGGATCGCCGTCGTCGGCATGCGTGCGCGGGATGAACCCGTAGTTCGCGGGATAGAACACCGCGCTGTACAGGACGCGATCGAGCTTGAGCATCCCGGTCGGCTTGTCGACCTCGTACTTGAGGTGCGAGCCGCGCGGAATCTCGATCACCGTCGGCACGAACGTGCGGATGTCGGCGCCGACTTCGATGTCGTGGACCGGATGCATGCGGGGGATTATCGCCCAACCAGCTGGCCGCACGCCGCCGCGACGTCGCTCCCGCCCGAATAGCGGCGGTGGCTCGGCAGCCCGGCCGCGGAGATCACCGCGCGGAACTCGGCCTCGCGCGGCGAGCGCGCGAAGCCGGCACCGTCGACATCGTTGTACGCGATGATCGACAGGCGCGGTCGCTTGCCGGTCGCGGCCTCGAATGCGCGCGCGCGCTCGACCAGCGCATGCGCGTCGGCGTTGCCGTCGTTGACGCCGGCGAGCAGCGTCACCGCCCACATCGGCGCGAGCCCGGTCGCGCGCGCGTGATCGGCGGCGGCGGCGAGCACCTCGTCGAGCCCGTGCGCGCGCGTGATCGGCATCAACGACGCGCGCGTCGCGGCGATCGCGGAGCTGATCGAGATCCCGAGCCGCACCTTCGGCGCCTCGCGCGCGAGCCGGCGAATCCCGGCCGGCAGCCCCGCGGTGCACACCGTGATCGACCGCGCGTCGATCGCGAGCGCGCACGGGTCGGTCATCACCGCGATCGCGTCGAGCACGGCATCGGCGTTCGCGAGCGGCTCGCCCATGCCTTGAAACACCACGCCGTGCACGCGCGAGCCCGGCACGAGCCTGGCGCGGATCACCCGCACCTGCTCGACGATCTCCCACGCCTCGAGGTTGCGGCGCAGGCCGAGCCGGCCGGTCGCGCAGAACTCGCACGCGAGCGCGCAGCCGACCTGCGAGCTCACGCACGCCGTGAACCGGCCCGCACGCTCGAGCGGGATGCGCACGGCCTCGAACCGCGCGCCATCGCCGCCCGCGAGGACGTACTTCACGAACGGGTCGACCTGGCTCGCGGTCTCGGCGACCACCTCCAGCGTCGGAATCATCCCGCTACGCCGCACCGCGTCGACGGCACTCCGCCGTACGGCGGAGCTCGGCTCGACGGGCTCTCCTCGGTGCACGCACGCGACGACCTTTCGCGCCTCGGCGAGCGTGAGCCCGCTGACGCGAGCGGCCAATCGCTCGGGTGTGACGGCCTGTAGCGGCACCATCTGAACGATAACGATAACGTAGAGATGCGCTCTTTGCGCGGCGCCTTTGCCACGGTAGCCTGAGATCGTGGCTCACCCCGAGGTCATCCGAGTCTTTGCCACGTCGCAGGACCCTGACTTCGACGGCCCGTGGCAGGCACGCACCCCGTCCAACAGCACCGGATCGGCCGTCGTGATCGGTCCCGGATTGCTGCTGACGGGCGCGCACGTCGTCGCCAACGCGACGTTTCTTCAAGTCCAGAAACCCTCCCATCCGGACAAGGCGATCGCACGCGTCAAGGCGGTCAGCCACGACTGCGACCTCGCCTTGCTCGAGGTGGTCGAGCCGCCCGATTTTCTCGCCGACATCGAGCCCGCCGAGGTCGGCGAGATGCCGAAGCTGCGCGACGAGGTCGCGGTCGTCGGCTACCCGGTCGGCGGCGAGGAGATCTCGATCACCGAGGGCGTGGTGTCGCGCATCGAGGTCCAGCGTTACTCGCACTCGCAGCGCCACCTGCTCGCGGTCACGGTCGATGCCGCGATCAATGCGGGCAACAGCGGCGGCCCGGTGTTCGGCGACGGCAAGGTCGTCGGCATCGCGTTCCAGAAGCTGACCGGCGTCGACAACATCGGCGAGATGGTCCCGCCGCCCGTGATCCGCGCGTTCCTCGACGGCGTCGAGAAGGGCAAGCGGCCCGAGGTGCCGGCGCTCGGCATCACGACGCAGAACCTCGAGAACCCGCTGCTGCGCCGCCAGCTCGGCCTCGGCGACCAGGAGCACGGCGTGGTCGTGCTGCACGTCGACCACGGCGGCAGCTCGGACGGCGTGCTCGTGCCGCGCGACGTGATCACGAAGATCGACGGGCTCTCGATCGCGAACAACGGCACGGTGCAGTTCATGGGCCGCCATCGCACGCGCTACGACGTCGTGCTCGGCCACCGCTACATCGGCGACACGATCCGGCTCGACATCAAGCGCGACGGACGCACCAAGCACGTCGAGGTCGAGCTCAAGCGCTGGCAGCCGCTCGTGCCGCGCTCGCTCTACGACCTGCCGCCGAAGTACTTCGTGTACGGCGGGCTCGTGTTCCAGCAGCTCACGCGCGACTACCTGACGACCTGGGACAAGTGGTGGAACAAGGCGCCGAAGGAGTTTCTCAACTACTACTACCTCGGCTACCGCACGGCCGAGCAGCACGAGATCGTGATCCTCACGCAGATCCTCGCCGACGAGATCAACGTCGGCTACGCGCATCTGTACAACGAAGCGGTGGCGACGCTGAACGGCCGGCAGCCGCTCGACATGGTCGACTTCGTGCAGTCGCTGTCGAGTGCGCACGGCGTCGTCGAGATCACGACGACCTCGGGCGGCATCATCATGCTCGACGCCGACGACGTGCGTAAGGCGCAGCCGCGCATCCTCGCGCGCTATCACATCCCGCGCGATCGCACGCCCGGGCTGCCCGGCGCGCAGCCGGCGATCGCGCAGCCGATCCGCGCAGCCTTGCCGTAGTGCGCCGCGGGCTCGCCATCCTCGCGCTCGCGGCCTGCGGCGCGCGCCATCACCACCGCGACGACGAGTTCGCGTACACGTGGACCGATCAGCGCGTCCTGTGCAGCCAGGGCGCCGACGACTACAAGCACCCCGACATGCGCGACATCGTCGACCACCAGCTCGCGCTCGCACGCGACCACGGCTGGGTCGCGCTCCTGCACGTGCACACGCCCGGCCTCACGGTCTCGACCGAGATGCTCGAGCACGTGCTCGGGCAGGCCGAGGCCGACGGCCTGGCGACGCTGACCTACCGCGACCTCGATCCGGGCCAACCGCATCGCGCCGGCGTCGCGCTGTCGTTCGACGACGACGCGCCGGAGCGCTGGTTCGAGGTGCGCGACCTGCTCGCGCGCCATCACGCGCACGTGACCTTCTTCGCGTGCTGCTGGGCGAGCTTCTCGCAAGCGCAGCGCGACGATCTCGTGCAACTCGCCCGCGACGGCAACGACGTCGAGCCGCACGGCGCGCAGCACGTCCACGCGGTCGACTACGCGGCGCAGCACGGCGTGGCCGCGTACGTGACCGACGAGGTCCAGCCGTCGATCGATGCGATCGCGCACGCCGGCATGCCACCGGCGCGCGTCTACGCGTACCCGTGGGGCGAGCACGACGACGCGATCGACGCGGCCGTGCTCGCGCACGTCGAGCTCGTGCGCGCGACGCGCGGCCACTGTCCTAGATAAGCTCGACGAGCACGTCGCCGGTGTCGACGGCCTGACCGGGCTGCTTGTGCACGGCCGCGACCGTGCCGCCGCGCTCCGCGACGAGCTCGTTCTCCATCTTCATCGCTTCGAGGACGATCACCGCGGAGCCCGCCGCGACCGCGTCGCCGACCGCGACCAAGAGCTTCACGACCTTGCCCGCGATCGGCGCGCGCAGCGTCTCGCCGCGGGCCTTGTCGCGCGGCTGGGCCGCGGCCGCGAGCCGGCGGTGCAGCGCGTCCTCGACGTGGAGCACGGCCTCGGTCGCGCCGACCGAAGCTCGTAGCACGTGCGAATGCGGGTCTGTTCCGTACCGGCGGTCGAGGTCGACCGTAAAGCTCCTGCAGTCGATCACGAGCGACCACGTGCCGGACCGTACGGCGCGCGCGTCGACCTGGTGCGACGTGCCGTCGATCGTGACCCGAAACGTGCCGTCTTCGAGTGGGCCCTCGACGGAGACCGCTCGATCGCGCCCCTCGCGCCCCTCCGTCGTGACGACCAGCTCGCGCTTCATATGACGTGCGACGGTTTATATGATATCCGCGAGGTTCCGTGCCACCGAGTCTTGTCGAGGTCTTGCTCGAGCGCCGGATCCTCGTGTGCGTCGGCTCCGGAGGCGTCGGCAAAACGACGACGGCCGCCGCGCTCGCGCTCGCGGCGGCCCGCCGCGGCAAGCGCACGCTCGTGCTCACGATCGATCCGGCGAAGCGCCTCGCAAACTCGCTCGGGCTGGCCGCGCTCGGCCATCACGTGCAGCAGGTCGATCCGACGCTCGTCCACCGCGGTGCGGAAAACACCCGCGGATCGCTGCACGCGATGATGCTCGACCAGAAGCAAGCGTTCGACGAGATGGTGCAGCGCCACGCGCGCGACGCCGCCGCGGTCCAGCGCATCCTCGCGAACCCGGTGTACGCGCAGATCTCGGGCTCGCTCGCCGGCGCGCAGGAGTACGCGGCGATGACGAAGCTCCACGACTTCGATCGCTCGGGCGAGTGGGAGCTGATCGTCGTCGACACGCCGCCCACCGCGCACGCGCTCGATTTTCTCGACGCACCGCGCAAGCTCACCGAGGCGATCGACTCGCCGGCGATCGAGTGGTTTCGCAAGCTGCAGGGCGGCTCGCGGTCGGGGTGGTCGATCGTCGGCAAGACCGGCGGCTTCGTGCTCAAGCGGCTCGCGAAGTTCGTCGGCTCGCAGTTCATCGACGACCTCGCGATCTTCTTCACCGAGTTCAACGACATCCTCGGCGGGTTTCGCGCGCGCGCCGAGGAGACGTTCGCGCTGCTCCGCCAGCCGCGCGTCGGGTTCGTGCTCGTCGCGAGCCCCGAGCCGATGGCGATGCGCGAGGCGCTGTTCTTCCACGAGCGGCTCGTGACCGCCGAGATGCCGTTCGTCGGCTTCGTCGTCAACAAGATCCACCCGGCCCTGCCGATCACCGCCGACACCGCCGCGATCGCGAGCGCGCTTGCCGCCGCACCCGCGGTCGCCGCGCTCGGCCTGTCGGGCACGACGCGCACGATGGCGGCGCAGGCGCTGTTCTCGGCGCACGGCGAGATCGAGACGCTCGCCGAGGCCGACCGCGACGCGATCGCCCGCCTGCGCGAGGCCGGCGGCCGCGCGCTGCTCGTCGAGGTGCCGCTCCTGCGCGACGACGTCCATGACGTCGAGCGCCTGATCGGGCTCGAGCGTTACTTGCTCGCGTGAGTCGCCCGCGGCGCGAGCGCGGTCCACGCTTCGGTCGCGAGCGCGTCGGCCGCGCGCACCGGCACGCCGATCGCGAGCTCGAGCGAGCTGCCGCGGCGCTCGACCCATGCCTCGCTGCCGTCGACCGCGAGCCAGCGCGTGCGGCCGCCCGCGTCGCCCGCCCGCTCGGCGGTGGCCCCCACGAGCGCGTCGTCGACCGCGCGCGTCGCCGCGTGCTCGGCCTCGATCGCGTCGGCCTCGCTGTCCCACTCGAAGCGAGCGAGGCCGATCGCGTGCGTCGGATCGCGATCGTTGTCGCGTGCCAGCACGATCACGCGATCGCCGCCCCAGCCGGCCGCGGCCTCGGTCGCGACCGCTTGCGCGACGCCGTGCGCGCGCAGGAACAGCTGGAAGCCGAGCTCGCCCCACACCGTCGAGTGCGCGATCGTGTAACCGGCCAGCGCCGGCGCCGCGGCGGCGATCGCGATCGGCTTCTCGTCGGCGAGGTACTTCTCGGGATGCAGGATCTGCTCGGTCGAGCGCGGCGGGCGGCGAAACGCGGCGTCGACCGCGCTCCACGGCGCGCGCCGGCGCAGCGCGGCGACGAACGCGAACCCGTCGCGATACGGGAACAGCATCGCTTCGCGCACGACGAGCGGGGCCTTGTCGAGGGTAGCGTCGCCGCTTCCGGTCATCGCGCCGACGATCGCGTGCACGACCGCCGGGTCGCCCCACGGCGCCGGCTTGTGCTCGCGCGCGAACATCACCTCGAGCATGAGCGCGATGCCGTCGCCCTCGACGAGCGCGTGGCGCGCGGTCAACGCGTCGCCCTCGCTCGCGGGCAGGTCCTGGAACTTCTCGAGGTCGAACGACTGGTCCTGCAGGCCGTGATCCAGCTCGTGCGCGAGCACGAGCTCCGCCCACTGCGGGTTCTCGCCGGCGCTCTCCGAGATCGTCAGCTTCTTCGTCTTCGAGTCGTAGTAGCCGGCGATCTCGTCCGCGAGCACGTCGATCATCAGGTGCGTGTAGTCGAGATCGGGCGGGAGCAGGCCCCAGCGCACGAGCGCGAGGCCCTCGGCGGCCGTCTCGTCGGCGGTCTTGCGATCGGCTGCGAGCTTCTCGAGCCGCGCGCGCAGCTCGGCGCGATCGACGACCTCGTTCGCGATCTTCTTCCTGAGCGGAAGCTTGCGGATGCGCGCGACCTCCTTCGCGACCGCGTCGGTGCGCGCGAGCAACGCCGCGAGCGCGGCCGACGGCGCCGGCGAGTCCGCGCGCGCCGCGGTCGCGCAGCACACGAGCGCCAGAATGGCAGCGCGCGAGGTCACCGCATGAAGATAGCGTGTCACCGTGGCCGCGCACGCCGCGGTCGTGCAGCAACAGCACTCGCGTGCCCGACGACTTGCGAGTGGCATCGCAGTTGCTCTGCGCGACGACCATGCACCTGCGCTCCGCGTCCGTCCTCGTGCTCCTCGCCATCCCTGCCGCCGCGCTCGCCGACGATGACAAGTCGCTGTCGCCGTACTTCGTGGTCGAAGGTGCGGCGAGCGACGTCGACTCGATGCCGCTCGAAGCGACGCGCGCAGACATTCACGTCAGCGGCGTGATCGCCGACGTGGTCGTCCACCAGACGTATCGCAACGACGGAGACAAAACGATCAACGCGCGTTACGTATTCCCGGCCTCGACCCGCGCGGCCGTGTACGGCATGCAGATGCAGATCGGCGCGCGCACGATCGTCGCGAAGATCAAGGAGCGCGAGGAGGCGAAGGCCGAGTACGACGAGGCCAAGAAGGCGGGCAAGACCGCGTCGCTGCTCGAGGAAGACCGCCCGAACGTGTTCGCGATGAGCGTCGCGAACATCCTGCCGAAGGACCGCATCGAGGTCGAGCTGCGCTACACCGAGCTGCTCGTCCCGACCGATGGCGTGTACGAGCTCGTCTATCCGACCGTGGTCGGGCCGCGCTACGTCAGCGAGCGCGTGGATGCGAAAGCGCCGACGAACAGCTTCACGGCGTCGCCGTACACGCACTCCGGCACGCCGCCGACGTACGGGTTCGGGCTCACCGTGCACCTCGCGGCCGGCATGCCGATCGCGTCGATCGAGTCGCCGTCGCACGCGATCGCGACGACGTGGACCGCGAAGCACGACGGCGCCGACATCGCGCTCGACGGCAGCGATCCGAAAGCCGGCACTCGCGACTTCATCTTGCACTACCAGCTCGCGGGTGAAGGCGTGCAGCAGGGCCTGCTCTTGTATTCGGGCATCAAGGAAAACTTCTTCCTCACGATGGTGCAGCCGCCGCACCGGCCGGCGCCCGACGCGATCCCGCCGCGCGAGTACGTGTTCATCGTCGACGTGTCGGGGTCGATGGAGGGTTTCCCGCTGAACACCGCGAAGCACCTGATGCACGACCTCCTGTCGCGCCTGCGCCCGACCGATCGCTTCGATGTCCTGCTGTTCTCGGGCGCGGACGAGCTCTACGCGAAGACCTCGGTCCCGGCGATCGCGAGCCAGATCGCGTCGGCCGAGGCGTTCATCGACTCGCACGACGGCGGCGGCGGCACCGAGCTCCTGCCCGCGATCCAGCACGCGATGAAGCTGCCGCGCACCGACGGCGTGTCGCGCAGCTTCGTCGTCGTCACCGACGGCTACATCGCCGAGGAGCCAGCGGTATTCGACCAGATCCGCGATCACCTCGGCGAGGCGAACGTGTTCTCGTTCGGCGTCGGCACCGGCGTCAACCGCCACCTGATGGAGGGCATCGCGAAGGCCGGCCAGGGCGAGGCGTTCATCGTGACTAGCGACAAGGGCGCCGACGAGGCCGCCGGGAAGCTGCGCGAGTACATCGAGTCGCCGGTCCTGACGAAGGTCGAGGTCGGGTTCGACGGCCTCGACACGTACGACGTGCAGCCGAAGGTGCTCCCCGACGTGTTCGCCGAGCGGCCCGTCATCGTGTGGGGCAAGTACCGCGGCACGCCGAAGGGCACGATCACGCTCACCGGCGTGTCGGGCCATGGCCGGTTCGTGTCGAAGCTCGACGTGTCGACCGCGAAGCCGGATGCCGGCAATGCCGCGCTCGCGTATCTGTGGGCGCGCGCGAAGATCTCCGAGCTGTCGGACTTCTATCGCGAGGACGCGAACAAGAAGGACGTGATCGCGCTCGGCCTGCAGTACAACCTGTTGACCAAGTTCACCTCGTTCATCGCGGTGCAAGACGTGGTGCGCGCGAAGACGCCGGGCGTCGATGTCGCGCAGCCGCTGCCGCTGCCCGATGGCGTGGGTGACTCGGCGATCGCGTACGCGAGCGGCGGCGGCGGCATGAGCGTCGGCGACGAGCCGCCGTTCGCCATCGTCGTGCTCCTGGTCGGAATCGGCATCGCCGCCGCGAGCGTGCGCCGGCGCCTGCGCAAGATGGCGGGGTCGTGATGACACTCTCGCGCGTGCAGCTCGGCGCGCTCGTCGTGACCGCCGCGGTCGTCGTGGCCGGCAAGCAGTTCTACCGCGGCGCCAGCCCCGACGAGCTGCAGGGGTTGCTCGCACCGGTCGCGAAGCTCGTCGGCTGGATCGTCGGCTCGCCATTCACGTACGACCGCACGCTCGGTTGGGTCAATCGCGACGCGAGGTTCGTCATCGCGCCGGTGTGCGCCGGCTTGAACTTCGCGCTCGCGGCGTTTCTGGCGCTGTCGCTGGGCTGGCTGCCGGCGATGCGCCGCCCGCGCGACGCCGCCGCGCGGCTCGCCGGCGCGGCCGTCGTCGCGTACGCCGCGACGATCGTCGTCGATGCCGCGCGCATCGCGCTCGCGCTCGAGACCCGGGCCGACGGCGCGGCCCACGAAGCGCTCGGCGTCGCGGTGTACCTCGGCGCGCTGTGCGCGCTCTACGCGATCGCGGTTCGCAGGAGGAGCGACCATGTCGCGACTGCGTGAGCTGCGCTGGCTCGCCGTGCCGGTCGCCGCGTACATCGCGATCACGATCGGGTTGCCCGCCGCGAACGGCGCCGTGCAGCGTGCCGAGTTCGTCCGTCACCTCGTGCTCGTCGTGCTCGGCTGCGCGGCGGTCGCCGCCGTCGTGCTCGCGATCGCGCTCGTCGCACCGAAAGGAGATCGCTCGTGAACAGACTGCTCATCGGGATCGCCGCCCTCGCGCTCGCGCCGCGCGCGTACGCGGGGTCGTGCGATCGCGCCGCCAGCGTGTTGCTCGCGCAGCACGCGCAGTACGTCACCTACTGCCCGGAATGCGGCGACGCCGCGCCGAGCGCGCCGGCGACATGGCAGGCTCCGGCGCCGTTGCCCGACTTCGTGCACACGTACCTGCAGACGTCGCCGGCGCGCTACGAGCTGGCGGCCACGCTCGACGGCTGCGACGTCGTCGGCTTGCCGTACCGGCTGCGAGTCGTCGACGAGACGGCGACCGGCGTCATGATCGTACCCGACACCGTACCGGCCGCACCTGCACCGGCCGCCGCGACCGCGCCGGTGGTCGTGGACGATCGCCTCGTGCCAACCTGGCTCGCCGGTCTGCTCGGTGGACTGACTGGCATCGCGTTCGTCTTGTGCGTGCCGAATCGGCGACGGCGCACGCTCGTGCCGCGCGCGATCGATCTCGTGGCACGCGACGACACGCATGTCACGATCGATCGATGACGCGCCGACCGATCGCGCTCGCCGTGCTCGCCATCGCTCACGTCGCCGCTGCCGATCCACCGAAGCAGCTGCACGTGATGACCTACAACGTCGAGTTCAACAACCCGGCGCCGAAGATCTCGCTCGACGCGATCGCGGGCGCCGATGCCGACGTCGTGCTGCTGCAAGAAGTCAGCGCCGACTGGGCGCGCTGGCTCGACGCGCGATTCGCGACGCAGTACCCGCATCGCGCGTATCACACCGAGACGCGCGGCGCGGCCGGCATTGCCGTGCTGTCGAAGCTGCCGATCGAGACCGACGAGCTCTTGCAGCCGCCGTCGGGCGGCTGGTTCGTCGCCGAGCGGCTCGTGATCACCGGCCCGTTCGGGCCCGTGCAGATGTTGAACGTGCACCTGCGCCCGGCGAACGACGGCGGCTGGGTGCGCGGCTTCTTCACGACCCGCGCGGTCCGCGAGCGCGAGGCGGCGGCCTACGTGCCGGAGCTCGCGCGCGACCTGCCGACGCTCGTCGCCGGCGACTTCAACGAGCCGCCCGACGGCCGCGCCGTCGCGTATCTGCAAGCGCACGGCTTCGCGATCGCGAACGCGAAGGGGCCGCCGACCTGGCACCTCGACCCGCTCGTGTTCGATCTCGATCGCGTGATGATCGACAAGCACCTCGCCGCCGGCGACGGCCGCGTGCTCGACGCCGGCACGTCGGATCACCGCCCGGTGATCGTCACGATCGCTACGGCTCGATGAACGAGAAGTGGACCTGGACGAGCTTCCACGTCCTGTCGGTGCGCTCGTAGATCGCGAGCACGCGGTACGGCACGCCGCGCGCGGTCGGCTTCGTCGGCGGCTTCGCGAGCACGTTCGACGCGACCCACGCCACGGTCTTGCTCGACGTCGCGCCGGCGCGTACGCCGCCGTCGATCTCGAACGCGAGGTTCCACGCCGCGAGCTTCGCGCGTACCTTCGCGCCGCCGACGAACCGCTCGGCCGGCGCGCTGCCGTACAGCACGACGTCGCCGCGATCCGACACCGTCGCCGCGAGCGCCTTCGGATCCGGGAACGTCTTCCGGTACAGCGCGGCCGCGTCGCGCGCATCGTCGTCGATCTGCATCCCGACGCCGGGAATCGCGAGCGTGCCGGCGAGCACCTTCGCCTGGTCGGCGTCGCTGATCGCGCGGCTGTACAGCCACGCGAGCGGCTGCCAGCCGCCCGCCTGGTCGTAGATCGCGGTCGCGTGCAACGGCGTGGCATCGCGCTTCCGGCAGTCGCCGTTGCCGCACGGCACCACGCGCTCGAGATCGGTCGCGACCCACGCGGACTTGTGATCGGCGGCGTACGCGACCGTGTGCGGTGGAAAATCCTTGGAGTCGTTGAAGAACGGGTCGGGGATCGGAGCGCCGGTGCCGCGTGCTTCCGTCAGGTCTTTCGGCGCGACCTGCGGCGCGCGGGTGTCGAAGCCGAACCGGGGCGGATGGATGTCGAGGTCCTGCCCGAGGCCGCTCATCGCCTCGGCCGTGGTTTGCAACAGACCTACCGGCTTCGCGCGATCGATGGGCGAATCCGCGAACGCGAGCGGGCTCGCGAGCACGAGCGCGACGAACAGGCGCGTGAATCCCCGCATGGCTCGCGCTACGATAACAGGGATGAGCACCCGCATCGCGGTGGTGATCGCGTTCGCGGCGCTGGCCGCGGCACCCGCGCTGGGCAAGCAGCAGAAGCCGTGCGCGTGGGAGCTGGTGGTGCCGCAGACGCAGGGCGCCGAAGGCTGCTGGCTCGACGAGCAGGTCACCGCCGCGCCGGGCTCGCTCGTGGTCGACTGCCAAGGCTCGGCACATCCGAGCGGCGATGCGCGCGCGATCTTCGGCGAGCGCACGTTCACCGGCAAGATGACGGACGGTGACGTCACGGTCGTGCTGCACACGCGCTTCCACTACGGCGACGGCTGTGACTGGGGCACGACGCAGACGATCACGGGCCGGCCCGAGTCCGGCCACCTGACGTACACGTACCGCGAGTTCCCGCTGCCTGGCCAGCACGGCTGCCTCAACGCCTGTGCGGCTCAGGGCGACGTGCGCGTGCGCTGACGTCGCGGTAGCTTGCGCCCGCGGTGTGGGCCGAGCTCGAGCACGCGATCGGAACCGGCGCGGTCGCCGCGTACGGCGCGACCCCCGGCTGGGCGGCGTGGCTGGCGGCGCAGCTGGCGGGTCCGGTCGTGGTGGTCGCGCCCGACGAAGCCGCGGCACGCGCGCTCGAGGCCGACGTGCGGTTCTGGGTCGGCGAGCGCGGCGACGCGGCGGAGCTCGACCCGGTCGCCGCGCTGCCCGCGATCGACGTCTCGCCGTACGCCGAGCTGTCGCCGGATCGCGCGTGCATCGTCGAGCGGGTCGCGACGCTGTTCCGGCTGTCGCGACCCGAGCTGGCGCCGCGCGTCGTGGTGACGTCGGCGCTGGCGCTCGCGCAGCGCACGCTACCGGCGCGCGAGCTCGCCGCGCGCGCGCTGACGATCCGCAAGGGCGAGACGATGGATCGCGAGGCGGTGATGGCGACGCTCGTCGCCGGTGGCTGGGTGCGCACGCCGGTCGTCGACGAGCCGGGCACGTTCGCGGTGCGCGGCGGCGTGATCGACGTCTACGCGCCGCTCGCGCCGCACCCGGTGCGCGTCGAGCTGTTCGGCGACGACGTCGAGTCGCTGCGCTGGTTCGACGAGGACAGCCAGCGCACGCTGCGCGAGGTCGATCACGTCCATCTGCATCCGGTGCGCGAGACGATCGCGACCGGCACGTCGGATCTGCGCACGCGGCTGCGCGCGTATGCCGACGAGATCGCGCACCCGACGAAGGCGACGCGCCGGTTGATCGAGCAGCTCGAGACCGGCGGCGTGTTCGTCGGCATCGAGGGCCTGCTCCCGGCGTTTCACGACGAGCTGGTCGCGCCCGAGACGCACGTCCCGGCGACCGCGCGCTGGCTCGTCGTCGATCCCGATGCGTGCCGCCGCACGATCGCGGATCTCTGGCAAGACGCCGACGCGCGCTTCGCCGAACGCCACACGCTCGCGTTTCCGCCCGAGCGCCACTTCGTGCGCGAGCTCGCCGCGTTCGCATCGCCGCGGCGGATCGAGCTGCCGACGCTCGAGGTCCACGGTGAAACCGACGCGACGAAGCTACGCGTGGAGCTCGACGACCTGCGCGTGCTGCGGCAATTGCTCGCGCACGCGCGCACGTTCGGAGACACCGAGCACGTCGCGCCGCTCGCCCAGGCGCTCGCGCGCTGGCGCGAGCAAGGCGTGCGCGTGACGATCGCGTGCGATTCGCAGAGCCGCATCGAGCGCCTGCGCGGCGTGCTCGAGGCGCGCGGCGCCGCGGCCGACGTCGCGTTCGCGATGGGCGCGCCGGCCCACTCGTTCGCGTCGCTGCGCGACGGCGTCGCGCTGGTCACGAGCGACGACGTGTTCGGCGAGCGCGTGCATCACCCCGGGTCGAGCAAGAAGCGCGCGAAGGACGCGCTGCTCGGCGGCGTCGCCGACTGGAGCCAGCTCGCCGCCGGCGACTATCTCGTGCACCAGAAGCACGGCGTCGGCCGCTATCACGGCCTGAAGAAGCTCGCGGTGGTCGGCGCGACCGAAGTGGATTGCCTGCACCTCGAATACGACGGCGGCACGCTGTACCTGCCGGTCTACCGGCTCGGCGAGGTCCAGCGCTACGTCGGCGCCGAGGGCCACGCGCCGCGCCTCGACAAGCTCGGCGGTCAGACCTGGGAGGCGACGCGCAGCAAGGTCGCGCGCCACGTCCGCGCGCTCGCCGAGGAATTGCTCCAGCTCTACGCGCAGCGCGCCGCCCTGCCCGGCCATCGCTTCCCGGGCGCCGACGATCAGTTCCACGAGCTCGAGGCGACGTTCCCGTTCGACGAGACGCCCGATCAACAGGACGCGATCGACGCCGTGCTCGCCGACATGGAAGCCCCGCGCGCGATGGACCGGCTGGTGTGCGGCGACGTCGGCTACGGCAAGACCGAGGTCGCGCTGCGCGCGATCTTCCGCTGCGTGCAGGGCGGCAAGCAGGCGTGCATCCTCGCGCCGACGACCGTGCTCGTCGAGCAGCACTTCCGCACGCTCGCCGAGCGGTTCCGCGGCTTCGCGGTCGAGGTCGGCAAGCTGTCGCGGTTCCAGAGCAAGCGCGAGCAGACCGAGACCGTGACCAGGCTCGCCGGCGGCCAGCTCGACGTCGTCGTCGGCACCCACCGCCTGCTGTCGGCCGACGTGCGGTGGAAGGATCTCGGCCTGCTCGTGATCGACGAGGAGCAACGGTTCGGCGTCGCGCA
This sequence comes from Kofleriaceae bacterium, assembly GCA_035500135.1. Taxonomy (GTDB): domain Bacteria; phylum Myxococcota_A; class Polyangia; order Haliangiales; family Haliangiaceae; genus JABFXX01. Next base: position 9,607 of record DATJXL010000198.1, on the reverse strand, counting down.
CAAGGAGCGCATCAAGAAGACGCGCACGCAGGTCGACGTGCTCACGCTCACCGCGACGCCGATCCCGCGCACGCTCCACCTCGCGCTCGCCGGCATGCGCGACCTGTCCATCATCGCGACGCCGCCCGCCGACCGCCGCGCCGTGCGCACGTTCGTGTCGCGGGTCGACGACGCGACGATCAAGGAAGCGATCGCGCGCGAGCTCGCGCGCGGCGGCCAGGTGTTCTGGATCACGCCCACGATCGGCACGATCGGGCATCGCGAGGTCGATCACCGCATCCCGAACGAAGCGCGCCGCGAGCGCCGTACGAAACCTCGCGACGACGACCGCACGATCGACGACTGGGCCGAGTACCTCCGCGAGCTCGTGCCGACCGCGCGCATCGGCATCGGCCACGGCGCGCTGCCCGCCGAGCAGCTCGAGGACGTGATGGTGAAGTTCGTGCGCGGCGATCTCGACGTCTTGGTCGCGACCACGATCGTCGAGAGTGGCCTCGACATCCCGCGCGCGAACACGATGTTCGTCGCGCGCGCCGACGCGTTCGGGCTCGCGCAGCTCTACCAGCTGCGCGGCCGCATCGGCCGCAGCAAGGATCGCGCGTACTGCTACCTGCTCGTGCCGCCGCCCGAGCACATCACCGACGAGGCCCGCCGCCGGCTCGAGGCGCTGCAGCGGTTCACCGACCTCGGCGCGGGGTTCCAGATCGCGTCGCAGGATCTCGAGATCCGCGGCGGCGGCGAGCTGCTCGGCGCGAAGCAATCGGGCTCGATCGCCGCGGTCGGCTTCGATCAATACGTCAAGATGCTCGAGGTCGCGGTCGCCGAGCTGCGAGGCGAGCCCATCCACAGCGCGGTCGATCCCGAGCTCGCGGTCGAGACGCCCGGCTTCATCCCCGACGATTACGTGCCCGATCCCGGCCAGCGCCTCGAGCTGTACAAGCGGCTGTCCGCGGTCGCCGATGACGACGAGCTCGACGAGGTGACGACCGAGATCGCCGACCGCTACGGGCCCTTGCCGGGCGATGTCATCTTGCTCGGCGAGCTGATGGCGCTCAAGGCGATCGCGCGCTCGCTCGGCGCGCTCGCGCTCGAGCTCTCGACCGCGCGCGTCGCGATCGCGTTACCCGCCGACTCGCCGGTCGATCCCGTGCGCGCGGGGTGGCGCCGCTTGCCCGACGGGCGGTTCGCCGCGGCCCCACCCGCTCGCGAGCGCTTGCTCGCCCTGGTCACCGGCAGCCGTTGAGGTACACGCCGAGCGAGCCGATCGCGGGCGGCGCGATCACGCCCTCGTTGACGATCGCGACGTCGGTGCGGCCGTCGCCGTCGAGGTCGGCCGCCACGATCCCCCACGGCTTGGTGCCCGACGCGAACGCGATCGGGGACTGCAGCGTGCCGTCGCCGTTGCCGAGCAGGAGCGCGATCGTGTCGGTGCCGTTCGAGCTCGAGTCGCCGCCGTTCGATGTCACGACGTCGATCTGGCCGTCGCCGTCGACATCGGCGGCGAACGCGGTGTTCGGACCGCCGAGCTCGGGATACGTCACCTGGGGCGCGAACGTGCGACCGCCCGTGTTGAGAAACACGCCGACCGTGCCGTCGTTGGTGTTCGGCACGACCAGATCGAGCCGGCCGTCGCCGTTCAGATCGGCGGCCGACAGCGAGCCGGGGTAGTTCGTGCCGGGCAGGACCTGCGGCGCCGCGAACGTGCGGTCGCCGTTGCCGTACAGCACCGCGACGTCCTTGTCGTCGATGTTGGAGGTCGCGACGTCGAGCATGCCGTCGCCGTCGAGATCGGCGAGCACCATGCCGTGGGGGCCGACCGCCGCCCCGAGCGTGATCGTGCTGCTCGGACCGAACGTCCCGCGCGGCATCGTGCCCGGGAGCACGGTGAGGTCGCTGCTGCCGTTGTTCTCGACGACGAGGTCGGGCAGGCCACCCGGCACGAGCGCACCGAGCGCGATCCAGCGCGGCCCGTTGCCGACCGCGGCTGTCGTGTGGGCCGCGCCGAACGTGGTCGTTCCGGAGCCGGGCACGATCCAGATCGTGGCGTCGCCGCCGTTGGCGACCACCAGGTCGAGGTTGCCATCGCCGTCGACGTCGGCGAGGAGCGGGAACTTGGGATCGGTGCCCACCGCGAACGTCTGCGTCGGCGTGAACGCGCCGGTGCCGTCGCCGGCGAGCACGGTGACGGTGTTGTCCCCCTCGTTGACGACGACGATGTCGGCATGGCCGTCGTGGTCGAGGTCGCCGACCGCGAGGTCGAGCGGCGACGTCCCGATCGTCGTCGTGCGCTGGCCCTGGAGCAGGGGCGACACCCGGCATGGACCGCCCCCGCCGTCGCCGACCGTGCCGATCGGGCTGAAATCGAGCCGACCGCACGCCGCGACCACTCCCAGCGCGAGGGTCCGCACGAGCACCTTTGATCGGTAACACGACTCGTGCTACGTGACCGGAATCCTATGAAAACCGCGCTCACGGTGCTGGTCGGGATCTTTCTGGGTTACGGGCTCGCGCTCGGCTGCCAGAAGAAGGACGCGAGCTCGGAAGCCGGACCGGGCAAGACCGCGCCCGGCAGCGGGCCGACCGCGCCGCCGCAGAGCCCGGCCGAGCTCAACGCGGTGCTCGCCAAGATCGACGACGTCACGATCACGCTCGGCGAGTTCCAGGAGCGGATCAACCGGCAGTCGCCGTACATCCGCGCGCGCTACACGTCGCTCGAGCAGAAGAAGGAGTTCCTCGACTCGCTCGTCAAGTTCGAGATCCTCGCGAAGGAAGCGTATCGCCGCGGCTACGACAAGGATCCCGAGGTCGTGCGCACGATGAAGCAGGTGATGATCCAGAAGCTCATGCGCGAGGAGTTCGATGCCAAGGTCACCGCCGACACCGTGACCGACGCCGAGATGAAGGCGTACTACGATGCGAACGTCGGCGATTACGTCAAGGCCGAGCAGGTGCGGGTGTCCGCGATCATCGTGAAGAACAAGGCGCAGGCCGACCGCGTGCTGCTCGACGCCAAGGGCGAGGCCGGCAAGACCAACAAGGGCTTCCGCGATCTGGTCGCGAAGTACTCGCAAGACGAGGAGACCAAGCTGCGGTCGGGTGACCTGCGCTACCTCGACGCGTCGACCAAGGACGTCGCGGCGCCTGTCGTCAAGGCCGCGTTCGCGCTGCTCAACACCGGCGACGTGTCGGGCGTGGTCGACGGCGGCGACGGCAAGTTCTACATCCTCAAGCAGACCGGCCGGCTGCGCGCGGTGACCAAGTCGCTCGACGACGTGAAGCCGCAGATCCGCAACAAGCTGTTCCGCGAGAAGCGGCTCGCCGCGCAGAAGGACTTCGTCGACAAGCTGCGCGCCGCGGCGAAGATCGAGATCGACGAGGCGAACCTCGCGAAGGTGCGCATCGACACGTCGGCGTCGGGCGACGACGGCCGCGGCAAGGACCTCGCGCCACCGCCCGCACCGGCGACGCCGCCCGTCCAGCCCCCGCTCGAGGAGGCGCCCGGCGGAGCGGGCGGATCCGCAGGATCGGGAGCGGCCGGGCAACCGAGCCCGTGATTCGCAGGTCTAATTTTCTATGAGGAAGCTCGCGTTCTGGCTCGCGCTCACCGCTTCGGCGGTGGCCGCCGCCGATCCGCCGAGCGAAGGCAGCGGATCCGACAGCGGCGACGCGAAGACGCCGGCACCGGAGTCGCGCAACGCGGGCAAGCACGTCGCGCTCGAGCGCGTGGTCGCGGTCGTCAACGATGCGATCATCCTCGAGAGCGAGCTCGACGCGCGGCTCGTCCCGCTGCGCGCCGAGGCGCAGCAGATCGCCGACCCGGCCGAGCGCAAGCGCCGCATCGCGAAGCTCGCGAGCCAGGTCCTCGACGAGATGGTCAACGAAGAGCTGATCGTGCAGGCCGCCGAGCAAGCGAAGATCGAGGTCGACACCTCCGAGGTCCAGGCCGCGCTCGACGAGATCAAGCAGAACAACAAGCTCGACGACACCGGGCTCGCGCAGGCGCTCGCCGCGCAGGGCTTCACGCTGCAGTCGTACAAGGCCGACCTCAAGCGCCAGCTGCTGCGCCTGCGCGCCGTCAACCAGCTCGTCGCACCGAAGGTGCAGGTCACCGAAGAAGACGTGCACGCACGCTACGACGAGCTGCAGCGCCGGTCGGCGGCGGTCAGCGCGGTGCGGCTGTCGCATATCCTCATCAAGGTTCCGGATCACCCGACCGAGCAGCAGCTCGATGCCGCGAAGGAAGCGGCTGCGCAGGCGATCGCCCGCGTCAAGAACGGCGAGGACTTCGCGGAGGTCGCGAAACAGGTGTCGCAGGATCCGAGCACCGCTCCCAACGGTGGCGAGCTCGGCTGGTTCGAGCGCGGCAGCATCGCGAATCCCGACTGGGAGCCGATCGTGTTCGCGATGCAAAAAGGTGACGTGCGCGGCCCGGTCAGCGGGTCCGACGGCCTGCACGTGTTCTACGCGAACGAGATCAAGAGCAGCCAGCTCAAGCCGTACGCCGAGATGAAGGATCAGCTGCAGCGCGAGCTGCGCAGGCGCGAGCTCGACAAGGCCACGCAGACCTGGGTCGACGAGCTACGCAAGAAGGCCTACATCGACATCAAGCTGCAGTGACGGGCTCGGCTTCCGGGGCTACAATGGTCGCGGGAGACAACGCCTTGGCCGACAATCGCCGTACCTCGACCCGTCATGCCGTCTCGATCAACGCGAAGCTGGTGGTAGACGGCAACTCGAAGCCGTGCACGGTGCTGAACTTGTCGCTCGGTGGAGCGCTGGTGTCCGCTGGCACGAGATTCGCGATGGGGCAGCGGTTGCAGATCGCGTTTCCCGTGCCCACGATGGAAGAAGCGATCGAGGTCGGCGCCACCGTGCGGTGGTCCGACGACAAGGCCACGGGCCTGCAATTCGACGGGCTCCGGGCGCGTGACGTATGGGCGCTCAACAAGTATTTCGAGCAGCTGCCGCAGGTGTAGTCGTCCTGCTCGCCGCGATCGCGGCGGCGGGGCCGGCGCATCGCGAACGCGAGCGCGTCGCGACGATCGATCTCGGTCCGGCCGACGACGGCGCCGCGCGCCGCACGCTCGCCAAGGCGCTGGTCGCGGCCGGGCTCGATCCGATCATGGGTGACGGCGTCGAGGACGCGCTCGCCGGGATCTCCGGCTATCGCGACGACGGCGCGCTCGCGGTCGATCTCGCCGAGGCCCAGCACGCGTTCGGCGAGCTCAAGTGCAGCGACGCGATCGCGAAGGCCGAGCAAGCCGTCCCGCTGCTCGCGACGAGGCAGGCGGCGGGCATCGTCGTACCCGAGCTGCCGCGCGTGCTCGCGTACGAGGTTTTGTGCGCCGATCGCACCGGCGACACCGATCGCGCGATGCTCGCCGCGAGCCGCCTGCGCGCGGTTGGCGGCTCGCCCGACGTCCCCGCCGCCGTGCTCGACAAGTATCCCGACGTCGACATCGTCGCCGGGCGTGACACCGTCGAGATCGACGTCACCGCCAGCGAGCCCGGCGCGGCGCTGTGGGTCGACTTCGCGCCGGTCGGCACCGCGCCGCAGCACCTCGTGCTGTCCGCCGGCGAGCACGTGATCGCGGCGGCAGCCGGAACCAAGCGCGGCTACATCGCTGGTACCGCGACGCGCAAGCAGAAGCAGGTCGCGATCGAGCTCGCGGACATGGCCGGCAAGTGGAGCGCGATCGCGACGCGCGTCGCGGGCTGGCACGGCGTACCGCCCGCCGGCGAGCTCGACGCCGTGCTCGTCGCCGTGAACGCGCGCGTCGCGCTCGTACGGCAGGGCGATCGCGTCGAGGTCTGGGGCCACGCCGGCAAGAACGAGCCGCTCGTCCGCCTCGGCGGCACCGACGGCGTGCGCTCGCTCGCGGAGGCCGACCGCGCCGCCGCGCTCGTCGCCGATCGCGTGCAGTCGTGGGACGAGCACGCGCCCGATCCCGATCGCCCGCTGCTCACCGAATCGACGATGCCGCGGGCGGCGGACATGGATCAGCCCACGCAGTGGTGGGTGTACGCCTCGATCGCCGGCGCCGTGCTCGCCGGCGCGGCCGTCATCTACATCCACGATACCCAGAACAACCAGCAGCAGATCGTGCTGCATTACCCATGACGAGGCTCGCGGTCGTCGTCGCGCTCGTGCTCGCGCTCGCCGCGCCGGCGCGGGCGGCGACGCTCGTCGCGCTGCCCTCGCACGGCGCGATCAGCGTGCGCTACGAGCCCGGGCTCGAGGATGCGGCCGAACGCGTGCGCGATGCCGCCGAGGCCGAGCTCGCCGCGATCGCCGCCGATCTCGACGGGCTGCCCCAGCCGCGCGCGATCGAGATCCAGCTGGTGCGCGACGCGAGCGAGCTGCCCGAGGTCGCGCCGGCCGGTCGCGGCGCGCCGCCGTGGGCGATCGGCGTCGCGTATCCCGATCTGGGTGTCGTGTCGATCGCGATGCGGCGCGGTGCGAACGTCGTCGATCCGATCGGCACGTTGCGCCACGAGCTCGGGCACGTCGCGCTCGGCTTCGCCTGCGGCGAAGCCAACCATCGATCTGATTTGGGCCTCGGTGATCGCGCACCGCACTGGCTGCACGAAGGCTTCGCGTACCAGCACTCGGCCGAGTGGTCGTGGGATCGCACCGAGACGCTCGCCGGCATGACGTGGTTCGGCGGCATCGTGCCGCTCGACGAGCTCGATGCCAGCTTCCCCGCCGAGGAAGCGCCGGCGAACCGCGCGTACGCCGAGAGCTACGACTTCGTCGGCTACCTCGCGCGCCGCGGCCGGTGGGAAGACACCGCGGGCAACGGCGATCGCGGGCCGTTCCGCCGCTTTCTCGCCGGCGTCGCTCGCGGCGACGGCCTCGATCGCGCGGCGATCGCGGCGTTCGGCAAGCCGATCCACGCGCTGTTCGACGAGTGGCGCGACGACCTCGGCAAGCGCTACCTGTTCGCGCCGGTCGGCCTGCTCGGGCTCGCGGTCTGGGTCGGCTGCGCGCTCCTGCTCGCCGTCGCGTTCTGGCGCCGCCGGCGGTCGAACCGCCGCCGGCTCGCGCAGTGGGAGCGCTTCGAGCGCCGCGAGGACGAGCTCGCGGCGTGGTTTCAGCGCACCGCGATCGAGAACAGCCTGGTCGGCGAGCACGGCGTGAGGTCGAACGCCTCGTTGCTCGCCGAGCAGTTGTCGATCCCCGAGGTCGCGAAGCCCGAGTAGGCGGGGCCGAGCGTGCCATCGACGCACACGCGCCCGTACGCGGCGCCCGCCCAGCTGCCGTCGCATGACATCCCGAAGTTCTGCGAGCCGTAGCGCAGCGTTGCCATCTCGGCCGGCCCACCGTCGACGCTCGCCATCACCGGCGCGTCGGTGTCGGCGTAGTCGAACGGCGTGTCGGTCTGCCAGTCGGCGGGCAGCGCGAACGAGGTCGCCGCCGGCGCGGCGTCGTTCTCGGCGTCGCGATACGCGAGCAACGCCTCGCTCGCGTCCGCGAGCAGGCGCGGCGTCGCCGACGTGTACGCGATCGGCACCGCCATGACGTCGTCGCCCGGTGCCAGGAACACCAGCGTCCAGCCGCCGCCCGACGTGAGCATGTCGCACGTCACGGACAGCGGCGCGGCGCCGCCCGGCCCGTCCGGATCGATCGCGTACGTGCCGCTCTTCGCGGTCGGGTCGAGCGCATGCAACGCCTTGCAGCTCGCGGGCGTGCCCGCCCCATCGGAGGGCGCGTCGATCGGGTTGGTCCCCGGCTTCACGCACTGGCCGCCGCTGCACTGAAGGCCGGCCGGGCACGTCTGCAGGTCCGAGCACGGTGCACCCTGCGGCGGGCTCGGCGCGAAGCATCCCGCCAGGACGACCAGCCAGAGCCGCATCGCTACATTATATGGCGTTGCCGAGCAGCCGGCGCGCGGCGTCGGCCGACAGCTGGGCCGCGGCGTGGGCGGTCTCGTCGTCGACCCATTCCGGGAACGGCGTGACGAGCTTGCGGTGCTCGCCCGTCGGCATGTGCTCCTGCTGCAGCGCCGCGACCCGCGCGGTCGCCAGCGCGCCGTCGCCGGCCAGCCGCACCAGCGCCGGCCACACGCGACGGTGGACGAGCGTGATCTTGCCGTCGATCAGCTTGAAGCAGCGCACGTCGTTGGAGTCGTCGAGCTCGGACAGCGCCGCGAAGATCGCGCGCCCCTTGGGGTGCGCCCACCAGCTGCCGACGATCGGTTCGCCGGCGACGGCCTCGGCCAGGCTCGGCACCGGGCCGCGCGCCGATGCCAGCACGATGCCGTGCTTGCGGACGAAGGCGAGCCAGCGGTTGGGCTTTGCACGTCGGGCTTTGGGCCTCGGCCGGACGCGCTTCGGGCGCTTCTTCCGGTGGCTGACGCCTGTCTTCTTCGCCTTCACCGCGGGATGACGAATAGGAAATCACGCGGCGGCACAAAACGGTAGCCATCTTCGGTCACGCGGATGATCTCCGACCCGTCCTCGCCCAGCAGCCGCCGGATCCGCATGATGTTGGTGAACAGCGCGGCGTCGTGGCGAAGCGGGTGGTACTCGACGTTCCACACCGCCTGCACGATCGACTCCTTCGAGAACACCTTGCCGGGCTGCGCCGCGAACAGGAACAGCAGGCGCTTGAGCAGCGAGCGGCGGCGCAGGTCGGCCAGCTCCTGGCCGTGGCGCCAGATCACCTCGCGCACGCCGTCGACCGCGAGCGCGCGGCCGGGCAAGCGCAGGATCTCGGGGTTGGCATCGGCGACGTCGCTCTGCGTGCCTTCGGCGTCGATCACGCGGAACGGGCGCTGCGCGGTCAGGCCGAGGTCGGTGAGCAGGCGGGCGGCGCCTTCGATCGCAGCCGGCGCCATCGTCGCGGCGTTCGGCGCGCTCGGATCGGCGACCGCCTCGTGGCCGGAGATCGCGTCGAGCGCGGCGTGGGCGACGAGCCGCTCGACCGGCAGGCCGGCGGCGAGCGCGAGCTCGGCGGCGTCGCGCGCGTAGGCCACGGCGGAGGCCGCGTCGTCGTCGTCGCGGGCGAGCGCCGACAGCGCGAGCAGCGCGAGCACGCGCGTGCGGACGAGGCCGGCGGCGGCGGCTTCGCGGGCGGCGCGGGTGGCAGCCGCGCGGGCGTTGCCGCGGTCGCCGCGCGCGAGCTCGAGCCGGGCGACGATCACGAGCGCGGACGCGAGCTCGATCGTGCGATGCGCGCGCTCGGCGAGCACCGCGGTGTCGCGCGCGGTCTCGAGCGCGAGCGCGACGTCGCCGGTCGCGAGCGCGACCTCGGCCGACGCGAGCTTGCGGTCGAGCTCGTCGCGAGTTTCGGCGCCGGCGAGCTGCGCGAGCTCGAGCGCGCCGGTGCGCTGGCCGGAGAGAGCGCGCGCGGTGGCGAGCGCGACCGCGACCTGCGCCGCGGTCGCCGCGTCGAGCGCGGGGCGGCCGTGCAGATCCTCGAGCCGCGGCAGCGCGGCATCGAGGCGCAGCTCGAGCAGATCGATCGCGGCGACGACGGCGCCGCCGCGCGCGGCGAGGTGACCGAGCTCGCGGCGCACGCTCGATGCCAGCGCCGCGCTCGCGAGCTCGGCGGCGAGCGCCGGCTGGCCGCGCACGATCGCGAGCTCCGCGAGATCGAGCTCCG